>DATEVL010000116.1:0-5249 GCA_035281845.1 Anaerolineales bacterium
TAGCGCGCCAGCGTTTCCACCGCTTCCGGCCCGTGCCGGAGCAGGACAGGAACCGCATTCGGATTGCGGCGCAGCACGTCGATGAGCTCCGGATGACGCGCGATCTGCTCGCCGATCTCGACCAGGCGGCGTCGCGCCGTGTCATCTCGCAAGACGCGGGACAGAATCTCGACGACTTGCTTGCGCACAGGGCCGGCGGGAATCGCCTTGAAGACCAACTTCAAGGCAGCCAGGCCGGCGTTGGGCACTTCACTCGCCGGCGACGGTTCGATCCAGCCCAGGTCCGCGATCAGGCCGACGATCGCCAGGATCAGCACCAGCTCATCGACGTCTTCGCCTTCAACGAAGACGCCCAGCTGTCGCAGAATGTCGATCAGGTCTCCCCCGGGGAACATACTGATCGCCAACTCCAGCCACCAGGGGAAACTGTCCCAGTCCAGCCACGGTCCCGGGGGCATCGCCACGGACAACTGGTCCGCCGCAGCGAATTCACCGGCCTTGGCCCTGAGCCGTTGTGCCAGATCTTCCAGCCGATCGGCCTGCGCCGACATGCGCGACCAGGCTTCGGCACCGATCGCATCGACCTTGGGTCCGAACTGGCCGTCGTAGCTCGGAGCCGAATGCGTGGCCCGGGAGGCCTCCCGGCCGATCGCTCGCAGCGATTCCGCCTCCGCCTCGATGCGGGAAGCATGGCTCTCAAGAACCGGGGGGTCGACTCGGATGACGGTCAAGGCCGATCTCGGGAAGCGCCAACTGATGGTACATCAACTTACATAGGTGAAGTGACGCGGCCATGTAGCAATTCCGTCCCCAATTCGTAACCGATCCCGGACTGGGCCGCCAGCCGGACGGATCTGTTCGCGTACACCGATGCCGCCGGGGAGGATGCGCGGGCGAGGGCATTCTCTTGTGATTAGGCCGGGAATAACGCGGCGTGGTCAACGCCGAAGCCGGAGCGAGAGCCGCCTGTGCGGACCGTTAACCAGGCGAGCGGGATGACGATCGCCCGCGAGGAGCTCGTCCCTTGAAGGCACGGGTAGGCGAAGGCGACAGGACGGCCAGGTTCACCCATCGGCCCCCGGGGTTTGACTCGACGCGATTCCGGGCCATACTAGCCTCGCCGCCCTTGGCGCCCTGTAGAGGGCGGAGAAACGGGCGGCCGCGCCGCCCGATTTGATCTCTGCCCGATACCGATGTCCACAGGGGATGGATGCTCCCCGGCCCCCATGCCTTCCACGGTCCGCTCGAGCGCACCATCACCCCATGACGCTTGACGCCGGCGCGCTGCTCAACGACCGTTATCGGCTCCAAACCGAGCTCGGCCGCGGTGGGATGGCTATCGTCTACCGCGGCCGTGACGAGCTGCTGCAGCGCGACATCGCGGTGAAAGTCGTACGCAAACCGCAGCTGACGGCGCAGGATCGTGAGCGCCTGCTGCACGAGGCCCGCCTGGCGGCGCGCCTCAACCACCCCAACATCGTCGCCGTCTACGACGCCGGTCAGGTCGACGAGATTCCCTACATCGTGATGGAACTGGTCGAGGGACGGTCCGCTCACGAGGTGAAACCCGCCAGCCTGGACGAGACGGTCGCCGTCGCGGCGCAGTTGTGTCAGGCGCTGGCGCACGCGCATCAACAGGGGATCGTCCACCGCGACCTGAAGCCCGAGAACATCCTGCGGACGGCGGACGGCGCGGTCAAGCTGACCGACTTCGGCCTGGCGCTTTCGGTGGCTTCGCGCATCAGCCGCGATGGGATCCTCGTCGGCACGGTCTACTACCTGGCCCCGGAGCAAGTGCAGGGGCTGGATCTCGACGGGCGGACGGATCTGTACGCGCTCGGGGTGCTGCTCTACGAATGGACGACCGGGGTGCTCCCCTTCACCGCCGACGAAGCGCTGGCCGTGATCACTCAGCATCTGTACGCGCCGGTCATCGCACCGCGGGCGAAGGAGCCGTCGGTGCCGGCGGCCCTCGACCGGCTCATCGTCCGCCTGCTCAGCAAGTCGCCGGAGGATCGCCCGGCCTCCGCCGACGAAGTTCTCGAGATTCTGACGTTGCCGGATGTGCATCAGCCGGCCTCCGCCGCCGACATCGACATTCCGATCTTGGAGCGGATCGGCCGCGGCCGCATGGCCGGCCGAGAGCAGGAGCTACAGCAGGCGCGGGCCTTGTGGAGCCGCGTGCTGGCAGGGGGAAGCCAAACACTGTTGATCCGAGGCGAAGCCGGAATCGGCAAGACCCGTTTGGTGCGCGAGCTCATCGCCCAGGCCGAGGTTTCCAAGGCCCATGTCCTTCAAGGAGGGAACGTGGCGCAGCCGGCACAACCCTTCGGCGCGGTCCGCCAGATCCTACGAACCGCCTTTCAAGACCTGACGGACTCGATCTCTCGTTGCCCGGAGTTCGTCATCGCCGATCTGCTGACCCTTGCGCCCGAGGTTCAGCAGCGTTATCCAGACATCTCCCTGGGAACTTCGATCGGCGCCGCCTACGAACAAGAGCGCTTGTTCGAAAGCATGGCCGTCTTCCTGGCGGTCCTCAGCCAGGCGGCACCGGTGCTGCTGGTAATCGAAGACGCTCAATGGTCCGACAGCGGGACGCTCTACATGATGCGCTACCTGGCGCAGCAGACGCGTGAGAGGCGCATTCTGTTCGTGTGGACCTTTCGCGAAGTCGAGCCGGCCGATTCGCCCGCGCTGCTCGAAGTGCTGCACGACTTCCATCGCGACCATCTGGCGACCGAGCTGCTGCTGGTTCGTCTCGACCGTACCCGGACGGAGGCGATGCTGCAAGCGCTCTTTGGGGGACGGGTGGCGCCCGAGTTCGCCGATGAGGTCTTCCGGGTGACGGAGGGCAACCCCTTCTTCATTGAAGAAGTCTGCAAGGGCATGGCCGAGAGCGGCCGCTTGACTCAAGTGGAGGGCCGCTGGCACGTCTCCGGCAAGAAGCGGGTCGACGTCCCGCGCAACGTGCGCCTCGCCATCCAGAGCCGGGTGTCCGCTATGCCGCCGGCGACACAGCGAGCGTTGGAGGTGGCGGCGGTACGGGGGGCGGAGTTCGAACTGGAGGTGGTTCGGCAAGTGCGCGAAGTGGATGAGGACTTCGTCGTCGACGCCCTGGAGGCGGCGGAACGGGCGGAGATCGTCCGGGCGGTCTCGGAAGACGGCGGACGGCGCTACGCCTTCACCCACAGCCTGATTCCGGCGGCGATGTTGGAGGATCTGCGGGCGGCCGACAAGCGCCGCCTCCATGCGCGCATCGCGGCCGTGCTCGAGACCCTGCAGCCCGAGGCGTACGAGACGCTGGCCTACCATTACAGCGCCGCCAGCGAGCGCGAGCACGCGGTCCGCTATTTGGTGCTGGCGGGCGACCGGGCGTACGCCTTGTATGCCCTCCCGGAGGCGATCGACAACTACAATGCCGCGCTCGAGCTGCAGCGCGCGGCGCAGCGCACGGAAGGGGCGGTACGCACGCTGCTCAAGCTGGGCCTGGTCTACTCCGCCGATTCTCAGTTTGACCGCGCACAGGAGGCCTACGAGCAGGCCTTCGTATTGTGGGAGAGCTTGTGGCGCAAGGAGACTCCGCCGACCGAGGCCGAATCTCCCGTGACCTTGCGTTACGCCGTCGTCGAACCGCTGAGCCTCGACCCCGGGCTGGCCGGCGATGACGTCACCTCGTTCATCATCGGCCAGGTCATGGAGGGGTTGCTCGAAGTCGATGAGGCCTGGGGGATCGTCCCGGCGCTGGCGCGTCGCTGGGATGTCTCCGATGACGGGCGTCGCTACACCTTCCACCTCCGCCAAGGCTGGACCTGGAGCGATGGTCATCCGCTGACGGCGGGCGACTTCGAATACGCCTGGAAGCGAAACCTCTCCCTGGCCATGACCTCCCCGGCGGGTCTGCTGCTCTACGTGCTCGAAAATGGCCGGGCGTACGCCGAAGGGCGGGCAGCGGCCGAGGCGGTCGGCGTGCGAGCGGTGGACGCGCAGACCCTCGAGGTGCACCTCGATAGGCCGGCGACGTACTTTCCCCAGCTCCTCACGCATCCGGTCACCTTTCCTCTGCCTCGCTGGGCCGTCGAAGGAGATCGTCAGCCGTGGACCGAGATGGAGAACTTCGTCGGCAACGGCCCCTATCGACTCGCCGAATGGAAGAAGGGCGAGAGGTTGACCTTTACCCGCAGCCCGGGTTATCGAGGGTTGTGGAGAGGGAATGCCGGGCGGATCGAGGCGCCGGCCATCCTCGAAATCCCGCCGCTGCTCGAAGCCTTCGACTCCGGAGCGCTGGATGGGATCAGCCTGCTCAATGCCGCTCCGGAAACGATCGACGGCCTGCGCGCGAAGTATCGCCGCAGGTACTCCTCAACTCCCGTGCTCTCGACCTTCTACTTGTGGTTCGATTGCAGCCGTCCACCGTTCGAGGCGGCGGGCATCCGTAAGGCGTTCATCCACGCCGTCGATCGGGAGGCGTTATTGCGGGCGACGGCCGGGGCGCGCTATCGCTCCGCCAGGGGAGGTTTTCTGCCTCCCGGGATGCCGGGACACACGCCTGGCATCGGCCTGAGCTATGATCCCGAGCGGGCGCAGCTCTTGCTGGCCGAAGCCGGCTACGAAGGCGGGCGCGGTTTCCCCGAGGTGGACCTCGTATACACTGGAGACCCCGCGCGAAGCCCGCTGGCCTCGTTTCTCCAGAGGGCATGGGGCGACGTCCTAGGCGTCGTCATTCGCCCGGTGGGTGTGACCTGGGCGGACTTCGTCCACCGACGGGACCACGATCCTGCGCCGATCGCGGTCAGCGGATTTTCGGCCGACTACCCCGACCCCGACAGCTTGCTGCGCGTACTGTTTCACAGCCGCGACGGGATGAACTCGGTCCGTTGGAACAACCGGGCCTTCGACTCTCTCACCGAGCGAGCCGCGGCGACGTCGGATCGGAAGGAGCGCCTCGACCTGTACCAGCAAGCGGATCGGATTCTGGTGGCGGACGAAGCGGTGGTCATGCCCTTGGGGTACAGCCTGGGGCCGCAGCTGGCGCAGCCCTATCTTCATGTGCCGCTCACGCCACCGTGGCTGCTGCGGCTCAAGAACATCGTCGTTCAACGACCGGAAGGATAGAGGAGGGAGGCAACCATGCCAGCCGAAAGACCGAGCAGACCGATGAACGTGGAGCGAGTGCGAGCGTGGGCCCTGGTGGTGTCGGCGAATCCGGAGGCGACAGCGGCCCAGATCGCGGCGCAGTTCACCCAGGGTGG
>DATEVL010000117.1:0-20653 GCA_035281845.1 Anaerolineales bacterium
GGACGCCGGGCGGTGTGGCGGGCGGTGGTAGGAAGCGCGTGTAGCCGCCGGCTTTAGCCGGCGTCTCGGCGCAGCCTAAAGGCTGCGGCTACGCTTTGCTTGGCGGACTACCTCCTCAATGTCATTCCGAGCGCCGCGCACCGGCGCGACACCTGCGCCTGCAGCTGCGCCGCAGGCGCAGGTGCAGGTGGGAATCCCTAGAGCGCGGCCATTCACTTCCCGCTGCGGGTGCAACGCATGCCTCCTCGGCTGACAACAGGCTCGACAAACACGCTGGCCCGGCCCTTCGACTACGCTCAGGGCCGGGCCAGGGGAGAGGACGATCGGAGAGACGCAGCGGGGTCAGGCAACCGCGCCGACGGGCGCCGCCATCATGACCGGCGCCGGCGCGGCAATGACTTCCGGCTGCGTGAACAAGAAGTGATCGTGGTAGTAGTGCATCCATAAGAAGCTGAGGACGGCGATGTAGTAGGCCCGGTCGAAGGCGAAGTCGAACGGGGTACCGATGACGTAGTACATGAAGGCGAACACCACCACCGCCAACCCGCCATCGGCGATCGTCAAACCGATGTTGAACCCGTAGTAGCGGCGGGTCGAGCCGTCCTTGGAGAGGCGCTTGACGAAAGGCGTACGCTCCAATTCCCCACGCTGCCAACGCAGGTGGTTGATCATCCAGGTCAGCGCCAGGTATTGCAGCGAGTGCCAGACGTTCATTCCCTGGAAGGCCGTGTCGAGATTGCCCAGGGCCGGTATCCCGAAGGAAACGGCGGCCGTCAGCCCCAGGAAGAGAGTCTTCGGTCCGTGGAGGACCCCACGCCGATACTCCACGACCGACTTGCCGACCCACACCACCAGCGCCGTGAGGAACGCGGCCGACGCCAGCCAGATCATCCATGGCCCGAGCGGCAAGAACGAACCGATGAAGCCGCTGATGTTCGTCGTGCCGATGGCGAAGGTCCCGCTGGCGATCCGCCACGCCGCCAGCGGGTACAAGCACGTCAGGATCAGGGCGTAGTCCGACAGGCGGCTGAAGCGGGTCAGGCTGCTCTTCTGGCGCTGGCTGTAGAGGTCGGTGATGTAGATGATCTGATGCAGCACGTGGATCGAGGCCCAGAAGAAGAAGATCGTTAGCAAGAGCGACAGATTGACCACGGCCATCAGCACGACGACCGCCGGGATGAACAGCGACGACAGGAGGAAGCCGCGATTCTTCTTCTGGAAATCCGTGTCCAGGGCGGTCCGGGTGAACGTGGAATACATGTGGGGGCCGCCGACCAACAACGCCACGAGCAAGTTCACCCCATTGCGGCTCAAGTCTTCAGGGGTCGTCCCGGCGCGCACGGCCAGCGGGCCGATCAGGCTCGGCAACTGGAGAAAGACGAGATAGAGCAGATAAGGGGAAGCGACGAGAAGAATCGACAAAGAAATGAACGTCAGATCCCAGCGTCGATCTTTGAGCCAGAGACTCCCGACACCGGCGCTCGCCGGCCTCGCGGCGACGGCTGTTGCAGCCATTGGGCACCTCCGTTTGCCAGACTTCCGGCCGAAGTCTTTCTCCGACCGGGCCGATCCCCGCCCGGTTCAGCGCCACAGTCGATTATAGCAACACCGGCCGCCGCGGCAAGTTTCGGCTCAGGCATCAAGTGCTCAGTGACCAGTGACCAGTGACCAGTTTCCGGCTACTCCTGTTCTGCGGTCGCATTCGGCTTAGGCGCGCCGACCACGGACCACTGGCCACGGACCCCTATTGGAGTCGCCGAGCCCGATACTGGAGAGCCTCCGCCAGGTGCAGAGGCGCGATGTCCTCTTCCCCGGCCAAGTCGGCGATGGTGCGAGCCACCTTGATCACCCGGTGATAGGCGCGGGCGGTCAGCTGCAGTTGCGCCATCGCCGTTCGCAATAGAGCCCGGCAGGGGTCGCTCAGCCGGCAGAATTGCCGGATTTCGGCCGCGCCCATCTCGGCGTTCGACACGAGGGGAATCGCCTCCAGCCGGCGGCGTTGGCGGTCGCGGGCCGCCTCCACCCGCGGCTGGATCGCTTGCGATGGTTCGCCCAGCCGGTCATCTCCGAGCTTCTCGACCTCGACTCGCGGCACCTCGAGATGGATGTCGATCCGGTCGAGCAGCGGACCCGAAATGCGCTTCTGATAGCGGAGGATCGCCGACGGCGAACAGCTGCAATCGCGCGTCAAGTCCCCGGCATAACCGCACGGGCAAGGGTTCATCGCCGCCACCAGCATGAAATTGGCCGGGAATGAAAGGGAGCCGCGCGCTCGGCTGATGGTCACGACGTGGTCCTCCAGCGGCTGGCGCAGGACCTCCAGCACCCGTGTGCCGAACTCCGGCAGCTCATCCAGAAAGAGCACCCCCCGGTGGGCCAGAGAGATTTCCCCCGGGCGAGGCCAGGTTCCCCCTCCGACCAACCCGGCGTGCGAAATCGTGTGGTGGGGCGAACGAAAGGGCCGGGCGCGGAGGAGAGGCATATCGGCCGGCAGCAGGTCGGCGACGGAATAGACCCGGGTGACGTCGAGCGCCTCGGACAGGGTCATCCTCGGAAGGATCGAAGGCAGGGACCGCGCCATCAGCGTCTTCCCCGAGCCCGGCGGGCCGACCATCAAGACGTTGTGCCCTCCCCCGGCGGCGACCTCCAAGGCCCGTTTGACGTGTTCCTGGCCGCGGACTTCGCGGAAATCGGCGCCATGCGTCTCGGTCTGCAGCTCGATTCGTGTATGCGTTGCGGGCCGGATCGGTCGAACCCCGGAGAGATGATTGGCCAGAGCCGTCAGAGAGTCGACCGGAACCACGTCCAGGCCCTCGACCAGCGCCGCTTCGGCCGCGTCCGCCGCCGGAAGGAGGATCTGGCGGAACCCCTCCCGGGCCGCCATCGCCGCCATGGGGAGGATGCCGGCCACATGACGAACCGACCCGTCGAGCGAAAGTTCCCCCACCACAAGCGAGCCGTCGAGCCATTCCGGCCGCAGCTGGCCCGTGGCCGCCAGGGCGCCGATGGCGATCGGCAGGTCGTAGGCCGGGCCCTCCTTGCGTAGCGAGGCCGGCGCCAGGTTGACGATCAAGCGCCCGTGGGGAAACGTCATCCCGGCGTTCTTGATCGCGGCGTGGACGCGCTCGCGGCTCTCTTGAACCGCCGTATCAGGGAGTCCGACAATCGCGAAGTGAGGCAGACCGCGCACCGTGTCCACTTCCACCTCGACGATTACCCCCTCCAGGCCGATGATGGCGCAGGAGTGGACCTTGGCGGGCACAGCCTTCAGTGTAGAGGCGAACGTCGGACCGGTCAACTGCCGCGTCAGGATGGAGGCGGCGCGCCGAGGTCATTCGCTCGCCGCGCAGCGGAACCCGTCAAACTAGTCCCGCCGCGGAAGGGCCCAGAAACGGTTGGCGGAGCGCACGGCCATGCCGGCGGTGTTCCAGGCCCCGCCGCGAATCACGCGATCGTTGACCGACACCGGTGGCCCGGGCGGGTTCCCCGGGGGAGAGCTCGAGTAGGCCGCGGTGTACGAATCCGCCACCCACGCCCAGGCATTGCCCGCCATGTCGAATGCGCCGTAGGGGCTCGCCCCATCAGGAAACGAGCCCACGGGCGCGGTTTCGTTAGACACAGGCAGACAAGAAGTCGCCCGTCGTTGGTAGGCGGGCGGCTTGCGGTGAATCCAACAGATTGGATAGGATCTATCAATGGTGGCGCTTTGCCGCCACTGCAGAGCCGTCTCGACTTATGGCCCGGACCACGTCCACAAGTGCCTCTGGATGCTTCTCGGCGACTCGTAGCAGAATACGCGCTGAGCCTTCCGGGACTCTCCGACCTTGCTCCCAGTTCCTTAGGGTGCCGAGGCTAATGCCCATCACCGCGGCGAATTCATCCTGTGAGAGCTGATAAGATGCCCGAATACGCTTGACGTCCGCGCCGGTGACCTTGAAGGCCCGCGACGGTGCGGCCTTGCCTCGTAGGATCTCTCCCCCTTCGCGCACACTCTGAAGCAGTTCGTCAAAGAGCTTCTCCTTCATCGGTACTCATCCTTTACTATCCCTCGAAGGGCCTTTAGCTGCGAGGGGGATAGATCTTCCTGCTCGCTCTTCGCGTAGATTAGCAGCATGAGAAGAACGTCCTTCGTGGCGGCCCAGTAGTAGATTACCCTTACCCCGCCTCTCTTGCCCCGCCCAGAAAGACCCCATCGTACTTTCCGAACACCTCCGCTACCTGGTATGACCGGTCCTAGAGTTGGCCGATTGGCTAAAGCTGCCTGAATCGTACGGTATTCGTCGTCCGCTAGAAGGGCCAGCACCTGCCTAGTGAAGACCGAAGTCTCGACGATCTCCATCGGCAGGCCCCCCTACCGCCATATGCAGGGTACGCCATTGGCGTACCCCTGTCAAGAGCCAAAATCGCCGCAGCTGCCTTTGCTGGGGCACCCGCACTGCCAACGGCGCCGGACCCGCCGCCTGCACCCGCGCTCCCGCAGGCGACCGCGGTACTACCGACCAGCTCCACGACCGCGCCGGCGCCCGATCCGATTTCCCGGGCGACGTTCCGCGCACCCATGTTGCCGTCCCCGAGAAAGCGGATATCACCTCGCTTGAGCAGGTGGCTCACAATCAGTGCGGTAGGAATCGAGGCCAGCAAATACGCCGCCAGATGGATAGCCAGACCTTTGATCACGGTTCTCCCGACCAGGCGGCGTTCGGTTCAGGGTTGATGAACGGCGAAATCGTCGAAACGGATGTCGACACCGGGCTCATCGTACGTCCCGGCGATCAACCCGACATCCCCCGCCTTAAAGGTGGCGTCTCGGACATCGGCCAGGATTTCCCCGTTAACAGACAGCGACAGATGGTCGCCCACACACTGGGCGATGATCTCGTTTGAGGCCTGGCCCTGGTGGATGTGGGGTGTGCTCAACATCTGATTTTGCCCGATCATCTTCCGCTCCCCGCCTTCGAAAATCTCGATACCGTAGAACCCGTCGCTGCTGATCAGGAAGGCATAGAAGTTCTCCGTATCCTGGTAGCGGCAGATGACACCGAAGTCGTTGTCGTCCGGCCCCCCCGCCTTGAAGGCCGAGACCGAGATCCGGACATCTTGCAGGACACGTCCCGGATTCGACCAGTAATCGACGCTAGGCTTGTCAGCCCAGATTCGATAGGATCCTTCGAAGTAGTCCGTACCGCTTACGCCGTCATCGAACCGATCCCACCCGCTGTTCACATCGGAAAAATCATCTTCGAACAGGACCGCTCCCGGCTGTACCGTAGGCGTCGGCCCTCGCGTCGTCGCGGTAGTCGCGGCCGGCGCAACGGATCGCACCCGCTGCAGGATATCGTCCCCGGTGATGTACAGGACAAAGCCGCCGGCGATGAGCAGGCCCAGGCACACGACGATGGCGATGACCGCGCCGCCGCCCAGCAAAGCGAACGACCTGCGGCGCGCCGGGGCTGCGCCCGCAGCGGCCGGCGGGGTTGGCGACGGCGCAGTGGGAGCTTGAGGCAACCGCTCCGCTAGAACACGCGTCGTCAGCCCGTCCGGCAATGCCTTGGGAACCACGGACGTCGGCAGGGTGGCGATCTCGGCCAGCATGTCCTGTACCGCTTGGTAGCGGTCGGATGGCTCCTTGGCGAGCGCCTTGAGGATGATGCGCTCGACCTCCTCTGGCAGCGACGGGTTGACCTGGCGCGGCAGAGGCAAGGGATCATGGACATGCTTGAGCAGAACCGCCAGCGGCGTGTCCGCGTCGAAGGGCAAGCGCCCGGTGGACAACTCGTACAGCACGACCCCCAGCGAGTAGATGTCCGATCTCGAGTCGCCGTGCTCGCCCATGCCCTGTTCTGGCGACATATACGCCGGGGTGCCTAGGACGGTGCCCGTGACGGTGACCTTGGTGCCGGTCAGGATCTTCGCCACGCCGAAATCGGTCAGGATGACTCGCCCCGACCGTTCGAGCAGAATGTTGGCCGGCTTCACATCACGGTGGACTACGCCCGCCTCATGGGCATACGAGAGCGCCGCACCGACATCGGAGACGATCCGCAGGGCCACGTCGAGCGGCACATGCTCTCGGCGGTCATGCAAGTCCTCCAGAGCCGCCCTGAGCGTCGGCCCGTCGATGTACTCCATGACCATGTAGTAGGTGTCGCCCTGGCTGTCGTAGTCGAAGACCTGGATGATGTTCGGATGACGAAGGGCGGCAACGCTCTTCGCCTCGCGCTGAAAACGCCCGATGAACTCTTTGTCGTCCACCATCGAGGGGTGAAGCACCTTGATCGCGACGTAGCGGTCCAGGCTGGGCTGGAAGGCTTTGTAGACGTCGGCCATCCCACCCCGGCCGAGGCGGGCCAACACACGATATCTGCCGAGGGTCGTTCCTTCGAGATCCGTCACCGGCGGTCCTTCGGCGGGGGCTGGGGCACGCGACGCGGCTTTCGCCCCAACAGCTCGCACTCTTGGCTCCTCCACGGTTTCGGGAGGAGCGTCTCGACGTCAGGTGGTGAAGCGGAGGTACGGGGAAGACAGGCCGGAGCCCGCCCTACGGGAGGGGGCGAGGCGAGCTTGGGTTGCCCACGGTCGGCCCCACCCAGGCTCATTCGCTGGCGTAGCGCTGCTTGAGAACTTGAATCAGCTCGGGGACCCAGCGCATCAAGTGGGGGATGACGGATTGGGCCTCAACGTCGGGCGCAAGCCCGATCGCCAGCAACCGATCGGAGCTGAGGAAAACCGTCAGGTGCTGCCTCTTGGCTCCGGTGACCGTCGCAAATCGGAGCTTGCCACCATCGAGCTCGGCGAGCACGCGTTCCGCGGTCTGAGCCACGGCCGCCGCCATGGCGGCAATTCGGTCTGAATCGGCGGGTGGGTCCGCCGGGACGGACGACACCATAAGGCCGTTTTGGTCGACCAACGCCACCCACTCCGCCTGGCTGATCTCGTCGGCCAGGCTGCCAAGAACCCGCTGCAATTCGGCCTGTCGTGTGGTCATCCGATTCTCTCGTCGTTTCCCGCGGCTTATCCCCAAGCGTAACTCGCCCCGCGGCCAAGCGCAATAGCCACCTCTCCTGCCTCGGCCCTGTTTCGACGGAATCGGCGATTGGGGATGCCGTCCGCTTCGACTAGAATCGCACTGCAACCTCGGCCGTTGGCGGTTGGCCGCCCCAGCCCACGGGAAGTCGGTTCATCAGAATGACGACCTATCCCAGCCTCCATCGAACCCCAGAGTCTGGAACCGACGCTGCAGGCCGCGTGATCGTCATTGGCAGTTCGGTTATGGACGTGGTGGGTCGACCCTACGCGGCCCTGCTCGAGGGGTCGTCGATTCCCGGCCAGGTTCGCATGTCACCCGGCGGCGTGGCGCGTAACGTCGCCGAGAACTTGGCGCGGCTCGGGATCGATGTCTCACTCATCACCGGCGTGGGGGATGACCCGGCGGGACGCCAGCTGATCGAGGACGCGGCCGGCGCCGGCATTGATGTCAGCCACGCCCTGTCCGTCGTTGGGGCCCGCACGGGGGTCTATCTGGCCATGCTCACCCCGCAAGGCGGACTTCACATGGCGCTGGACGACATGGGTGTGGTTCAGGCCCTCACTCCCGAGTACTTGGATTCTCGCCGGACCGTGCTGGACGAGGCCCAAGCGATCTTCCTCGACTCCAACGTGCCGGTGGAATCGCTCAGCGCCATCATCCAGGGGGCGCGCCTGGCGGGCGTCGCAGTTGCCGCGGACCCAACGACCGTCCCATTGGCCGCCAATCTGCGCCCTCACCTGCGCGACCTGTGGCTGGTCACGCCCAGCGAAGCCGAAGCTGAGGTCCTCTCCCCCCATCCGGTTCCCCCCACGGATAGGGATTCCCTTCAGGATCCCCTTCGGGATGCCCCCTCCGGGGTGCGAAGCGCGACGAAGCGCGATGCGAAGCGCAACCGCGCGGTCGACGCCGCCCGACACCTGGTTGCCGAGGGGGTCGATATCGCCTTGGTGACGATGGCCGAATTCGGTGTCGGCTATGCGACCGCCGAGACGAGCGGGCATGTGCCGGCGGTCTAGACTGAGGTGCTCGACCCCACTGGCGCCGGCGACGCGCAGACCGCGGCCGTGCTGTTCGGCCTTCTCAATGGAATTCCGCTCGATGAGTCGGTCCGGCTGGGGATTTCAGCCGCCGCCCTCACTCTTCGAACGCCTGGATCGGTCGTGGCGAATCTGTCCCTCGAGATGCTCTATGATGAGCTGCGGTAGGACAGCAACTGGTAAGGCGAAGAAACCCTCGCTGAGCGCGGGACTGGTACTTCACCCTGCAACGGCGCCCAAGATTAGGTCGAGCACAATCAGATGAAACGATCCCCTCGGCGACCCACGGGAAGCAAGCACGTCTCCCTACTCGATTCGCTGGACGTGCGACCCTCGATCCAGCGGGCGCTCGAGCGCGGGCATCCGGTTGTCGCCCTCGAGTCGACGGTTCTCACACACGGGATTCCTCGACCCACAAACTTCGACATCGCCCGAGAAGTGGAAGACCAGGTTCGGCGGGCGGGCGCCACTCCCGCGACGATCGCCGTCCTCGACGGCCGATTCGTCGTCGGGCTCGATGGCGAGGAGCTCGAGCAGGTTTGCCGCCGGCCCGACATGCGCAAGCTCAATCGACGAGATCTGGCGCCGGCGGTGGCCCTTCATTGGTCCGGCGGGACGACGGTGTCGGCGACGATGCTTGTGGCGGAGGCCGCGGGCATCCGAGTCTTTGCCACGGGCGGAATCGGTGGGGTTCATCGAGGTGGCACCGGAGATGTATCGTCCGACCTCACGGAGCTGGCTCGCACGCCGGTGGCCGTGGTGTGTTCGGGCGCCAAGGCGATTCTCGATCTGCCTCGGACGCTGGAATGGCTCGAGACGGCGGGGATTCCTGTCGTCGGCTGGAAGACCGACGCCTTCCCGGAGTTCTTCAGCCTCGGGGGGCAATTTCCTGTCAGCGCTCGGGTCGACTCCGCGGTGGAAGCGGCACGGCTGATCGAGGCTCAAGCGGAGACCGGCTGCGGGATGTTGCTGTGTGTCCCCTGTCCAAGGGAGGAGGCCGTACCCTCGGAGACGGTCGCCGGCGCCCTGGAGGCGGCCGAGAGCCAGGCCGCAGCCGCGTCCGTCACGGGGAAGGAGCTGAGCCCATTTCTCTTGGCTCGCCTGGTTGAGCTGACCGGCGGAGCGACACTACGGGCCAACCTGGCTCTCTTGCGCAACAACGCCGCGGTCGCCGCGGAGATCGCGATCGGACTGGTTTCGTAAGACGCCTGACCCCCACCCCCACCCTCCCCTTTCAGGGGGAGGGGGCGGAGTCCCTCCCCCTCTTAGGGGGAGGGTAGGGTGGGGGTGAAGCCTCAGTCCGGATAGATCCTCACCTAGTCTGCCCCTCCAGTCTCAGCCTCACGTCCAGCGCGATCGCCCCTTGCCCTTGGGTCAGCACCCGCAGCGGGTTGACCTCGATCTCGGCGATGCCGGGATGGTCGACGGCGATTTGCGCCAAACGAAGGACGCTTTCGACCGCCGCCTCTCGGTCGGCGGGAGCTCTCCCCCGCCCGCCCCGCAAGCGCCGGCCGGCGGAAGTCGAATCCACCAGCCACTCCGCTTCGCCGCGACTCAACGGCGTCAACCCAAAGGCGACGTCGCCCAGGCTTTCGACCTCCACTCCGCCCGATCCGAACATCACCAGCGGTCCGAACTGTTCGTCACGAACGACACCAACGATCACTTCCTGCCCGTCCTCGATCATCGGCTGGATCACGGCGCCGAGAATCCGGGCCTGCGGGTGAGCCGCGCCGACCGAGGCGTTCATCTCGTCAAAAGCGCGCGCCACCTCCGGTGCGGACCCAAGTCGCAGCCGCACCCCACCGGAATCCGACTTGTGCGGAACGTCGGCCGACGCAATCTTCATCGCCACCGGATAACCGATGAGGTTGGCGGCGCTTTCAGCCTCCTGCGCCGTGGACGCCAGAATTTCCTGCGGGACTCGCAAGCCATAAGCGGAGACGACTTGCGCAGCTGTCATGGAATCGACAAACCCTTCCGCCCCGGCCGTCGTTTTCGAAAGGGCCCCGGCGGCCGACGCCGGGCGAATCCCTCGCAGGGTCTCGACCTCCTGAGGGAGTTCCTGGAGCTGGCGAGCACGGCGCCACAGAGCTCGCAACGCGGTCGCGGCCCGTTCGGGGAATCGATAGTCGGGTACCCGGGCCTGACGCAGGAGGCGCGCGGCATGGGCGATCAGATCTTCCCCCATCAGCGCCACGACCACCGGCTTGTCCGCCCCCCGGAGGATCGGAAGCATCGCGCCCACGACGTCGGCCGCCGTCGACATCGGCGGGGGCGGCAGGACGACCATCACGCCGTCGACTCCTTCGTCCCTCAGTAGCAGGGCCAGGGCGCCGGCATACTCCACCGGCCCGGCGGAGGCCAGCATGTCCACCGGATTCCTAACGCTCGCCGCGGCTGGGAGAAACCGATGCAGCGAGGCGACGGTCGCGGTTGAGAGATCGGCCAGGGACAGGCCATTGGCGTCGAGAGCGTCGACGCCGATCGCACCGGGTCCACCGGCGTTGGTCAAGACCGCCATACGCGGCCCGTGCGGCAAGGGGCACCACGCCAGCGCCCGCGCCCAATCGAAGACTTCTTCGCTGTTGTCCGCTCGCAACACGCCGCCCTTGCGGAAGGCCGCCTCCCAGGCGGCGTCGCGCCCGGCCAACGCCCCGGTGTGGGAAGCCACCGCTCGCCGCCCGCCCTCCGAACGGCCGACCTTGATCGCTACCAAGGGCTTCCGCCTCGAAGCGAGGTGCGCCTGCTCGATGAACTTCCTACCGTCTCCTACGCCCTCGAGGTACATGGCCACGACGCGGGTATGGGGATCCTCCACCGTCGGCGCCAGCAGATCGGCCTCCGTCAGGTCGACTTGATTCCCGAGACTGACCAGCCGCGACAACCCGAAGCCCTGGCCGCGGGCCCAGTCGATAACGGCCTCACAGATCGCTCCGGAGTGCGAGAGGAAGGCGATGTCGCCCGGGATCGGGCCTGGCAGTGGCAAGAAGGTCGTGTCGAGCGGCAGGTGGGTGTCGAGCAGGCCAATACAGTTCGGTCCGATCAAACGCATGCCGTGGCGCCGGGCGATCTCAAGGCACTCTTGTTCCAGGGCCTGCCCGGCCGCGCCGGTTTCGCGGAATCCACCTGAGCCGAGGATCACGGCCAAGATGCCGCGCCTCCCACAGGCGTCCAATGCCGCCGGGACGGCCGCCGCCGGGATCAAGATGATAGCCAGGTCGACCGGATCCGGGACCAGGGCGACCTCGGCGTGCATCGGCCGGCCGAACAACTCGCCTCCATGGGGATTGACGAAGTGAATGGCGCCGGGATAGCCCGAGACCACCAGGTTGCGCGCCGCGCCGTAACCGAGCTTGGTGGGAGTCTGCGAGGCGCCGATGACGGCCACCCCGCGCGGAGCGAAGAACGCTTTCCAGGGGTCGCCGGCTGTGCTCGCGTTGCCCATGGGGGAAATCATAGCAGGAAGCCGTGATCAGTGACCAATGACCAGTCATCACTGGTAACTGGTAACTGATAACTGGTCACGGGTGACTGGTCACAGGTCACTGGCTGCTGACACTGGTCACGGCTCCGTGCCCGTGTTAGAATGCCTCCACGGGCTGGGTGAGTCGGGAGTAGTGTGATGGTTGAAGTGGTGATCGACAGCATCCGGGTCAGCCTGATGTCCCAACACCGCATCGTCATCCTCAAGGACGTCGACTCGGAGCGCTTCCTGCCGATCTGGATCGGGCAGAGTGAGGCCGAAGCGATCACCGTCGCCCTGCAGGAAATCCCCATCGTTCGACCTCTGACCCACGATCTGCTGCGCAACGCCCTGCGCGACCTCGGTGCCGAGGTCGTGCGGGTGAACATCGTCGAGCTGAAGAACGAGATCTTCTTCGCCCGCATCGTCCTGCGGGTGAACGGCCGCGACCTGGAGATCGACTCGCGGCCATCGGATGCCCTGGCCCTGGCGGTGCGAGTCCACGTCCCGATCTTCGTCGCCGAGGAGGTGATGCGCGAGGCCGCTTCCGAGCCATCATCGGAAGTCGAGGCCGAGGAGCCGCCGGCGGAGGGCGATCAACGGCTGGACGTCTTCAAGGATTTCGTCGAATCGCTGGACCTCGACGACATGGACTCGGGCGAGAGCGACTCCGACAACTGAGCCCGGCTCGGCCCCCTCTGGCCAAAAAGCGGTACACTCCTAGTCCGACCTCCCCTCCGGGGAAGTCGAGCCTCAGGGTTCCGCTATGGCAAACAGCATGTTCCCTTCCGAGGACTCTGAGCCTGGGCGCGGGGACCGTCTCCCAGAGCAGGTCCTTCCCCATAGCCGGGCGGCAGAAGAAGCGGTACTAGGCACCGTCCTAGTAAGCCCGGACACCTACTTCGATCTGGTCCACAACCTCCTCCCCGACGATTTCTTTCTTCATCGTAACCGCTGGATTTGGGAGGCCTTCACCAGCTTGCAGGAACAGCGCCTGCCAATTGACGTTTTGACAGTCTCGGAGGAGCTCGACAGGCTAGAAAGGCTCGAGGAGGTCGGTGGGCCAGCGTACTTGGCGTCATTGATCCACAACGTCCCTAGCACGCTCAACGCAGGGGCGTACGCGAAGATTATTCAGGAGACGGCAACGAGGCGAAGATTGATGAAGGCGGCCACAGACATCGCCCGACTGGCGCACGCCGGTGACACGCCAATCGACGATGTGGTCAACGACGCCGAGAAGGCAGTCTTCGCCGTCAGTGAGCGCCGGCTGACCCGCCAAATCTCCCCGATCCGCCAGGTGCTCAGCGAGTACTACGACCGCATCGACTACCTGGCTCGCCATCGCGATGAGATGATCGGGGTACCGACCGGTTTCATCGACCTGGACCGGCTGCTGGGCGGGATGCAGCCGAGCGACTTGCTGATCATCGCCGGGCGTCCCGGCCAGGGGAAATCGGGGTTCTGTCTGTCGGTGGCCCGCAACGCGGCGCAGATCCACCGCAAGCACGTAGCGTTGTTCTCTCTCGAGATGTCGAACGAGCAAGTCGTTCAGCGCTTGCTGGCCCAGGAAACTTCGATCGACTCTCAGCGCCTGCGTCTCGGCATGGTGCGCGACGAGGAATGGCCCCTTTTCACCCAGGCGGTCAGTGTGCTCTCCGAGACGCAGATGTATCTCGACGACACGCCAGCGCTGACACCGCTCCAGTTGTACACCAAGTGCCGCCGGCTGGACATGGAAATCAAACTCGATCTGATCATCGTCGACTACCTTCAGTTGATGACGGGCGACGAGCGCACGGAGAACCGCGTCCAGGAAGTCTCCTTTATATCCCGCAGCCTGAAGACTCTGGCGCGCGAGCTGCGGGTCCCGGTTTTGGCCGCCGCCCAGCTGTCGCGCGCCGTCGAGCAGCGCTCGGACAAGAAACCGATCCTGTCGGACCTGCGAGAATCGGGCAGCCTGGAGCAGGATGCCGACGTCGTGCTCTTCATCTACCGTCCCGACACTTACGACAGCGACACACTCAAGCAGAACGTCGCCGAGATCGTCGTCTCGAAGCACCGCAACGGTCCGGTGGGGACCGTCGAGCTGGTCTTCCGCCGCGACCTGGCCAAATTCGAGAACGCCGAGACGCGCCACGTCCGCCTGACCGAGGTGGAGGCGGCCGAGACGGGATGAAACCAGTGGTCAGTGGTCAGTGGTCCGATGGGGCGGATCCGCCGTCTGGGATACCTCGCCCATGACACCTTGGAAAGGCCAGCGCAGTCATCGGGCCCTCCTCCCTCTCCCCTCCGGGGAGAGGGCAGGGTGAG
This sequence comes from Anaerolineales bacterium, assembly GCA_035281845.1. Lineage (GTDB taxonomy): Bacteria > Chloroflexota > Anaerolineae > Anaerolineales > E44-bin32 > DATEVL01. The sequence continues at coordinate 13,844 of DATEVL010000117.1, forward strand.
GGGAGAATCTCCTGATGAAAGCCGGTTCCGTCTTCGCCGGTTTCCCCGAAGGTAAAACCGACCCCACACCCATCCCGGCCGGGTTCTTCGCCGAACTCCTGCCGGCCATCGACGACCTGGGAGAACTCCGCCTCACCCTCTACGCGTTTTGGGCATTGGCCCGCAAGGCGGCCACTCTCCGCTATTTGAGGCTGGAGGAAATGGTCGGCGATCGATTGCTGATGCAATCCTTCGGGGGCGCCGGGGCCGAGACGGAAACCAGGCTGGCCGAGGCCCTCGAACGGTGCGTGGCGCGGGGTACGCTGCTGAGGGTTCACCTCGGAGAAACGGGCGACGCCTTCTACTTCCTGAATAGTCCCAAGGGGCGGGCCGCCGCGGCCGGCTTGGCCGAGGGCGACTGGACACCGGGCGGCGAGGACGTCGCCCCGGTCGAATTGATGGTCGACCGGCCCAACTTGTTCAACCTGTACGAACAGAATATCGGGCCGCTGACGCCGATGATCGCCGATCGGTTGCGGGAGGCACAGGAAGCCTACCCGGCGGCCTGGGTCGAAGACGCGATCCGCATCGCCGTCGAGAACAATGTGCGAAAATGGAGCTATGTCCAGGCGATTCTCGACGACTGGCAACGACGGGGAAGGGATGACCGAGAAGATCGAGGAGACTCTGAGAAGGCTCGCCGGCGATACCTCAAGGGCCAACTCGCCGATTCCTCCGGGACCTGAAGGCGAGGGAACTCTTGGGCAGCCGGATTGCCCGTTTTGCCACGGGCGCGGCTACGTCCGCGTCGAACGGGCTTTGGGCGACCCGGACTTCGGTCGTCTCGAGATCTGCACCTGCCGCCTGGCGCAAGTGCGCGCCCACATCCGCGATCGACTCTTCAGTCTGAGCCGGCTCGATCAACTCCGGCACCTGACCTTCTCGACCTTCCGCGCGCACGGCCGCCCGGGGATCGGCGAAAAGCAGCAAGAGTCGCTGGGCAGCGCCTACGAAGCCTGCCGGACTTACGCCCGGACCTTGCAGGGCTGGCTCCTGTTGACGGGCACCTTTGGTTCCGGCAAGACGCACCTGGCGGCGGCCGTCGCCAACGAAGCGGTCGAGATCGGCGTACCGACGCTTTTCCTGACCGTCCCCGATTTGCTGGACACGCTGCGCGCCTCGTTCGACGCCGAAGACACATCCTTCGAAGAGACCTTCGAACGGGTCCGCAGCGCCCCACTCTTGATCCTCGACGACTTCGGCACGCACAACGCCACCGAGTGGGCGCGTGAGAAGCTCTTCCAGATCCTCAACCATCGCTATATCAACCGACTTCCATTGGTCGTGACGATGAATTTGCCGCTGGAGGAGGTCGAGGGCCGCCTGCGCTCGCGCCTCTCGGACCGCTCACTCGTGCAGGAGGTCCACCTCCTGGCCCCGGACTACCGCCGGGCCGAGGCCGACCGTGGTCAGCCCGAGCTGTCGTCGCTCCAGTTACACGCGCATCAAACCTTCGGGACGTGGAGCCAGCGCCAGGACGAGAAGCTCCCGCAGCGAGACCAGCGAACTCTCGAGGAAGCCTTCCAATCCGCGCGCGGTTACGCCGAGAAGCCGGACGGATGGCTCTTGCTGCAAGGACCGTATGGATGCGGTAAGACTCATTTGGCAGCGGCCGTCGCCAACTACCGCGAGAGCCAGGGTTTTCCGGTGATGTTCGTGGTGGTTCCGGATCTGCTCGACCACCTACGGTCGACGTTCAGCCCGGAGAGCACAGTCACCTACGACCAGCGATTCGAGGAAGTGCGGACCGCGCCGCTGCTCGTTCTGGATGACCTCGGCACCCAGGCCAACAAACCGTGGGTGCGCGAGAAGCTCTATCAGCTTTTCAACTACCGCTACAACGCCGCCTTGCCGACGGTCATCACGACCGCCGACGACGAGAAGCAAATGGATCCACGATTGCTCTCGCGCCTGATGGATCGGCGACTGGTGACGGTGCGCCCGATCACGGCCCCGGCGTATCGCGGCGGTCGGCCGCGGAGGAGCAAGCGCTCAGAATGAAGGAGCTTCCTGGAAGCTTGAAGCTTCCGGGAAGCTTGTGAATGGTAGAATGCCCCCGCGTTCGACTTCACGCGTTCGCTTCGCCAACGCCCCCATCGTCTAGAGGCCTAGGACGCGGCCCTTTCAAGGCCTAAACCGGGGTTCGAATCCCCGTGGGGGCACACCTCCCGGCTCCGCTTCTCCGTCGACAACCAAGGACCCGCCGAATCAGCCGGGTCTTGTTGGCCGGACGAGGGGGAGAGCTCCTGCTACTTCTTCTTCTTTTTCTTCGGCAGCTTTCGGCGCCAGGGCTTGCCCTGGGCGACCCCTGAAGCCCGAATGGTCTCCTCCGTACGCGGCTTGTTGAGCTTGCGCTCGAGCTCGTTGCGGAGGCGGATGGCGCGCGCCAGGTGCTTCGGATGCTCTCCGCGCGCATAGCGCGTCAGGATCTTCCCCCTCCACCCCACGGTCACTTTGTAGACCCCCTGATCGGGCAGATACGTAATCCCTTTATGGCCAGTGTTGCTCATGTCGTATTAAACCTCGAAGGGGGTAGGTTTTCCCTTGCTGTGGCTGGATGGAGGCGGCGACAGTCTCCATGCCGGATGACGGTGAACGCTCGTCGGTCCCCATGGACCTCCCCTGCCCCTGGGATGCCCCCTAGTCTACCTCCGATGGGGTTTTCAGTCGCGAGGTCAAGTGCTCGTTGGGGCTCCTCCAACCGGTTCCTCCGCGAGCAAGCGACCCTGTCGCGGTGTTTGTTGTTCGTCCCCGGTGGTGAAACGGACATCGAACGCCGGCAAGAAAGACCACCTCAGCCAGGTCGAACCACCCCGGCGCGGCAAGCCGTATAATGACGATTCCCGGAACGTCCTTCCAGCTAGCGGAGCCTTATGCTTGGCGAGCGCATCGGTTCGTACGAAGTCCTCGAGGAAATCGGTCGAGGCGGGATGGCGACGGTCTACCGCGCCCGCCAGGCCAGCGTCGATCGCGACGTCGCCATCAAGGCGATTCGCGGCGGGATCGCCTCCGACCCGGACGCGGTCCAACGCTTCCAGCGCGAAGCCCGGCTGATCGCCCGCCTCGAGCATCCCCATATCCTTCCCATCTACGACTTCGACGGCGCCCATGATCCGCCGTACTTGGTCATGCGTTACATGGACACCGGCACGCTCGAGGACGTAATGGAGCAGGGTCTGCTGCCGCACAATGAGATCGCCTATCTGATGCGTCAGGTGTGCTCGGCGCTCGACTATGCTCATCGGCAAGGCATTGTGCACCGCGACGTCAAGCCGAGCAACATCATGATCGACCAGCAGGGCAACGCGTTTGTCTCCGATTTGGGGATCGCCCGCATCGCCGCCGAGGCCGGCGGCCGCCAGATCACCGCCACCGGCGCCATCATCGGTACGCCGGATTACATGTCCCCGGAACAAGCGCAGGGCCGCGACGATGTCGATGCCCGAGCCGATATCTACGCCCTGGGCGCCATGCTGTACCAAATGCTGAGCGGGGAAGTCCCCTTCCAGGCCGACACGCCGATGAACGTGCTCATGAAGCACATTCACGAGCCGCCACCTCCTTTGCGGGAGAAGAACCCGTCCGTCCCGCCGCAAGCTCAGGCCGTGGTGCAGAAAGCCATGGCCAAAGATCGCCAAGCGCGCTACGCCAGCGCAGTCGAGCTCAGCCAGGCGATCAGCGAGGCCCTCGGCGGGTCGGCGCCGGCCGAACCCACCCGGCTGAGGGAAGCGGCAGGCACATCGATCATTCGACGCTCCGGCAGTCGGGGTAAGACCACCGGCGCCAGCACCACGCCGTCCGAGCAGAACCGCCAGGTGACGGCGCTGTATGCCAACGCCGCCGAATACGCCGCGCTGGTCGACGGGGTGGCCGGCGCCGAGGCATCCCGCCGGGCGATGAGCGCGCTGCGTGAGACTTTCGGCCGGATCATCGGCGAGTTCGAGGGCAAGCTCGTCACCAGCACCGACAACGATCTGCTGACCTTGTGGGGCGCCGAGGCCGCCCGGGAGGACGACGCCGAACGAGCCGTGCGCGCGGCTCTCTCGATGCAGGCCGCGGTGCGTTCCCTCGGCGCCGCCTTCCTCGGCGACGGCGATGAAGCGCTCCCGCTCAGCATCGGACTCCACAGCGGCGTCGCCCTGGTCACCCCTGCCGACCGGCCGGGGAGCATCTCGGCCGGAGGCTTGACGATCAGCGTGGCCAACCGCCTGATGCAGAACGCAGCCGGGTTGGTCCTCATAACCCACGACACCTATCGCCAAGTCCGAGGCGTCTTCGACGTCTCACCGGACCTGCCCGTGCGCATGCGCGGCCGGTCCGACCCGATCGGCACCTACCGCGTGCTTCAGCAGAAGCCTCACGCCTTCCGCCTCAACACGCGCGGGGTCGAAGGCGTCGAAACGCGCATGATCGGCCGGGAGGCCGAACTGAAGCACTTGCAGAACGCCTATTTGGATGCCATCGAGGATGGCGAAACCCGCGTCGTGACGATCGCCGGGGAGGCCGGTGTGGGCAAATCCCGGCTGCTCTACGAGTTCGCCGAGTGGGGCGAGCTGCGTCCGGAGCGGTACTTCATCTTTCGTGGACGCGCCACTCCCGAATCGCGCAACCGGCCCTACGGCCTGTTTCGCGACACTCTGACGTTTCGCTTCGGCCTGCTCAACGACGATCCGCCCGAGCGGATCTTGGCGAAGCTCGAGCAGGGAGTGGCCGAACTGACCGGTCAGGGGCCGGAGGCGGCGCACCTGCTCGGCTCCCTTTGCGGCTACGAACTGCCCGAAAGCCCCCACCTCCGTCCTTGGCTCGGAGATCCGGAAGAGCTGGCAGCTCAAGCCCGCCGGGCGACCGTCGGCTTTTTCGTCGGGCTGGCCGGCGCCGGCAACGTCTCCCTCCAGCTCGAGGATCTTCACCACGCCGACGATGCCTCGCTGGATCTTCTCAACGACCTGTTCCTGGCCGGCGTTCGGCTGCACCTGCTGGCCGTATGTGTTGCCCGGCCGGGGTTGTTCGAGCGGCGGCCGGATTGGGGGAGCGGCCAGGCCTGGCATTCCCGAATTGATTTGAAGCCTCTCGATAAGCGGGAGAGCCGCTCGTTGGTCCAGGAGATCCTCAAGAAGGTCGATGACGTCCCGCGCACGGTACGGGATCTTCTCGTGGAACGGGCGGAGGGAAACCCTTACTACCTGGAAGAGTTGGTCAAGATGCTCATCGACGATCACGTCATCGTTCGCGAATCGGACGACCGGTGGCGTGTCGAAGAGACGCGGCTGGGAGCGCTGCACGTCCCGCCGACGCTGTATGGGCTGCTCGAGGCGCGCGTCGACACGCTGCTCTTCCCGGAGAAACTCACTTTGCAGCGGGGCTCGGTCTTCGGACGTGTCTTCTACGACAGCGTGCTGGCGGCGATGGACGCCGCCGATGAGACGCACGTGACCGACCTCCCGGGAGTGCTGCAAGCGCTGGCCCGGCGGGAGTTCATCTTCAAGCGCGAGTCCTCCCCTTTCGCCGATAGCACGGAGTACATCTTCGGCCAGGCGATGCTACGCGACACGATCTATGAACGCCTGCTCGATCGGCAGCGGCGCGTCTACCATCAAGCCGCCGCAGGCTGGCTCGAAGGCCTTGAGCGCGCCGACGAGTACCTGCCGCTCATCGCCGAGCACTTCTCGAAATCGGGTTTGGAGGTCGAAGCGGTCGACGCGCTGCGCCGGGTCGGTGACAAGGTCGCCTTCCAGGGTCTATCCCGCGAGGCCGCCGTCTACTACGAGCGAGCGCTCGCCATCCTGCCCGAAGGCAAAGACGACCCTGCGCGGTTGGGGTTGCTGCTGTCCTTGGGCACCATCACGCTGGGACGGGGGGATTTCCCGAAATCCTTGTCGACGCTGGAGTTGGCTCTCAACCTGGCCCGAACTATGGACAACCCTGCCGGCCAGGCCAAGGCGCTCAGCCTGCTCAGTCAGGTCGAGACTTTCCAAGGCGACTATGCTCGCGCTTTGTCTCATTTGGACGAGGCCCTGCCGTTGGCCAGGGCCAGCGGGGACCAGGCGGCCTTGGCGAACGTGCTGTACGGCTTGGCCAACGTGCACTTCCGCATCGGCAACTATCAGGATGGAACGCAGAGCGCGCGGGAGTGTATCGAGTTGGCGCGCGCCCTGGGCGACGATGGCCTACTGCTCCAGGCCCAGAATCGGTTGGGGACGCTTTACGATCAGGCTGGGAACTTCGAGGCGGGAAGACGAGAGTACGAGTCGGGGCTGGAACTCGCCCGCCGCGTTGGGCATCGACGCTTGGAGAATACGCTGCTGTCGAACCTGGGTTTCCTTGAGCTTCGCGAAGGCAATTGGGAACAAGCTGTGGCCACGCTTGAGCGCGCTTTGGTCTGGGCTCGTGAGAGAGAGGACTTGCAGGGCCTGGTCTTCAACGGAGTCAATCTGGCCATCGCCCGGCTGCGTATGGCTGACTACGAATTGGTTCTTCCACTGATCAAGGAGGCGCTCGGGGCGGCTCGCCAAGGGGATTCGGTTCCGGCGAAGATCTCTGCAGTCGGGGTGGCGGGGGAATTGCGCCTCGCCCAGGGTGCCGTCCCGCAGGGGCTTGGGCTCCTCGGCCTCGCCCGGAACCATCCGGCGACCTCCACCGACATTCAGGTCGATATCGACTCGGCTTTGGACTTCTGGGGGAAACGCCTCGGCATGGATCCGGCCAACGTCGTGGCCGGACTCGCGGCGGGGAAGGATCTAGACCTGGAGACTGAGGTCGACAGGATCCTCG
>DATEVL010000118.1:0-25500 GCA_035281845.1 Anaerolineales bacterium
CTTCTGCGCCTCGGCCACGATGTGCTGGCACAGCGTCGTCTTGCCCGACGACTCCGGCCCGAAGATCTCCGTCACCCGACCCCGCGGGATGCCCCCCACCCCCAGCGCCAGGTCCAGCGCCAGCGACCCCGTCGGCACCACCTCCACTTCCAGGTGCGACGCCTCCCCAAGCCTCATCACCGCCCCGTCGCCAAACTGCTTGAGGATGTCGTTGATTGCCTTTTCGAGAACGGCCTCCCGTCCATCCGCTGCTGCCTCCGGCTCACGCCCATTTCCTCGACTTCCCCTCGCCATCTCTCCCTCCTCTGGTAGATCGTTTGTTCTAGGATAGCACGGGTGTTCTATATGTCAAGGGGAGTCATTGGGATGAACAAGGTGTCGCCAGTCGACGGAGCCTGGAGGCCAAGCGGGCACGGGCCTGGGGCCCGGCTGTCGGCCTGTGGGCAACGGTCGCGGCAGGCGCATCCTCCCAGAATCAAACCCTATCCAAGAGGGCGGAGGGCGAAGCGCGATCGCCAGAGGATTCAGCCGGGCGAGCAGAAGTCCCCCAAGGGGATGCGCCCTCACCGCTTCGGTCTCTACGCCCCTTCGCACTCTACGCCCCTTCGCACTCTCCAGTGCGCCAAGGGCGGGCGCCCCCAGGGGGCTGAGCTAAGGGCGGGCGCCCAGGGGGCAGACCGCCACGCCATTCGCCCTTTACGCCCCTTCGCACTCTCCAGTGCGCCAAGGGCGGGCGCCCCCAGGGGGCAGGGCGCCAAGGCGGCGCACACCCAGGGTGCACCCGAAGGGGTGAGGGCGGGCACCCTTTCGGCGCATCGCGGGTGTGTACCCTAGGCATGCCCCGACGAGGGTCGAGGGCGAAGAGCGATTTCTCTTCGCACACCTGTCCCGGCGTCCTTCGGGATCGCGCTGCGTCGCGCTTCGCACCCGGCAGGGGGCATCCCTCAGGGGATCCCGGAGGGCATCTCCGGCGAGCCCCTCATTTGACTGCCCCCCAAGAGGTCGAGCAGATCGTGGGTCCTTGTGATTGCACTCGTTGTAGAATTGGAGGTAATCTGTCCGAAAAGCCGGCGCTGCGGCGACGAAAGGAGGGCGGCTTTCTCAACTCGCGGTAGCTCCATTCGCTGCGCTTTTCGGAGATCCCCCCAAGGAGACATCATGCGGACGTTCCATCACCCCCGGATATTCATCGGCCTGAGCGCCGTGGCGCTCTTCCTTACGGCCTGCGCCGGCGCGGCACCCCCTCTCGCGGCCACGGAACCTCCCGAGGCGGGACCCACGCAAGAGGCTGAACCAACTCAAGAAGAGGGCTCGCTCACCGTGCTGGATTGGGCAGGTTACGATGCCCCCGATTTCTGGACCGACTTCCAGCAGGCCTATCCCAACGTCGACGTCGGCTTTGAGTTCGGCGCCTCCGATGCCGACATCTACGCCAAGATGGCCGCCGGCGATCAGGCCGACATCTTCCACCCCTACACGGGTTGGATTCAGTTCTACGTCGACGAGGGCCTGGTCGAGGAAATCGACACGAGCAAGCTGACGAATTGGGACAAGGTGCCCGACAGCATGAAGGCCCTCGGCCAGTTCGACGGCAAGCAGTACTGTATCCCCTGGGACTGGGGATTCACCTCGATCCTGTACCGGACCGACATGGTCCCCGAAACCATCGACTCCTGGGCGGCCCTTTTGGACCCCGCCTACAGCGGCCATATCTCGACCTGGGATGACGGCCCGGGAGCCGTGACGGTCTCCTCCTACATCCATGGTTGGGATGAGACGCAGATCACAGACGACCAGCTCGAACAGATCAAGCAGGAGTGGATCGACCAGCGCCCTCACAATCTCTTCTATTGGGCCGGCGAACCCGAGCTGATCGAGGCCATGGCCAATGGCGACGTGTGGGTCGCCTACGCCTGGCAGGGGGCCTACGCCACCCTGCTCGGTCAGGACGTTCCGGTGGCCTACGCCAACCCCAAGGAAGGGCGCAACTCTTGGGTCGGCGTCTACTGTATTCGCAAGGGCACCGAGAACTACGATCTGGCGTTGAAGTTCCTCGACGCCAAGTTGGCCGAGGCGACGGGCAACAACGTCGTCAATCTCTTCTACTATGGCCACGCCAACCAGGACGTGATGAACGCCATCACCGACGAGACGCTCAAGGCGGCCTTCTCGATCGACGATCCGGCGATCCTGGAGAACACCAACTTCACCCCTAACCTCACCGCCGAGCAGCGAGATGACTGGACGGCGATGTGGGCGGAAGTGAAAGCCGCGCCATAGGCGAGTGCCGACACGCTTTCGTTAGATCGCCCCTCACCCTACCCTCTCCCCTTCGGGGAGAGGGCGGGGGTGAGGGGTGATTGCTCTCGAATCCAACGGACGACGTCGACGTATACTGTAGAACCCAGCTAGATCACAGCCATCCCCATGGACCGCCGCCGGACCTTCTGGGCCCTCGTACTTCCGCCCGGGCTGTGGCTCGTGGTGTTCCTGCTCGTCCCCCTGACCCTGATGGCGGCATTCAGCTCGCGCGGCGACATGCGCGGCGGAATCTTGCGCGCCTGGACGCCCACCGCCGAGCAATACCAGGTGTTGCTCGAAACGGGAAGCTACGTCCGACTGCTGGTGGTTTCCGCGGGAATGGCCCTCCTGGTGGCCGTCATCGCCACCCTTCTCGCGTACCCCATCGCCTACTTCCTGGCCTTCCGCGCCGGCCGGAGAGCGCCTACGTACTTACTGCTGTTGCTCATCCCCTTCTGGACCAGCTACTTGTTGCGGGTCATGGCGTGGAAGCTGATTCTCGGCTCGGGCGGTGCCCTGAACTCATTGATGCTGGGCCTGGGCTTGATTGCCGAGCCGCTTCGCTTCTTCTTCTACAACCGCGGGGCGGTGGTATTGACCCTGATCTACGTTTGGATTCCGTTCGCCGCGCTGCCGATGTATGCCGCGCTGCTCCGGGTGGACTCGTCGATCCTGGAGGCCGCCTTCGATCTCGGCGCTCCGCCGGTCCGGCGTTTCCTGCGGATCGTACTTCCCCTCAGCCTTCCTGGAGTCGTAGCCGCTTTCTTTATGGTCTTCATCCCGACCGTCGGCGAGTACGTGACGCCGTTGCTTATCGGTGGAAGCTCGGGCAGCATGTACGGCAACATCATCCAGGACTTCTTCACCAAGGCCGCCAATTGGCCGCTCGGGTCCGCCCTGGCGATGGTCATGCTCGTCGCCACGCTGCTGGCCGTGGCGTTGGCGGCGATCCTGGTCGACGTTCGCCGGCTGGTGGACATCTGATGCGCGCCCGCGGATGGCCCCCACACACCCAGCCATCCGGGTTGGCGCTGTACTTTGTTGCCCTGTTGATCCTGCTCTACCTCCCGATCGCGCTCCTGTTCTTGTTCTCCCTCCACGACAACACGGTGCTGAGCTTCCCCTTGCGCGGCCTAACCCTCGACTGGTACCGCCGGGTGCTGGAGGTGGACGGCCTGTTGCGCGCGGCCCGCAATAGTCTGGTCGTCGGCCTCGGCAGCGCTTTCGCGGCGACCATCCTCGGGACGATGGTCGCCATCGTCGTGGCCCGCTATCAGTTCCGAGGCAAGACCATGCTGATCGCCTTGACGGTGATGCCGCTGATCGTGCCGTTCGTCGTCCTGGCGGTCGCCTTGCTTCTTCTCTTCGCCGCGCTCGGCATCGATCGCTCGCTCTGGACCATCGGGCTGGCGCACACTGTCGTCAGCCTGCCGTATGTCCTGCTGATCGTGTCAACGCGGTTGAGTGGGTTCGACGTGAGCATGGAAGAAGCGGCGATGGACCTTGGGGCCGACTACCCGACCACGTTGCGCCGGATCGTTGTGCCGATCCTGGCCCCGGCGGTCGTGGCGGCGTTCCTGACGGCGTTCACCGTCTCCTTCGACGAATTCGCGTTGGCTCTCTTTCTCGCCGGCCCGGACCCAACATTCCCCGTCTATCTCTTTGGCCAGCTCCGATTCGCCAATCGCTTGCCGATCATGATCGCGCTGGCGATGCTTCTTCTCATCGGCACGATGTCGCTGGCGGTCGCCGCCGATCGTTTGCGCCGCGCCGACTAGGGCTCTCCCTCCGAAGCAATGGGCGAATCGGCGGTCCGGCAGCCTCTTCCGTTTCGGCTTGTGTTCGCCCCCGCACGCGGCACGCGCTGTCCGTGTTCGGATTTGACGTCCTCCTGGAGAAACCGGGTTTCCAAAGAAAACCCGGTTTCTTGTCTCATTCCTCCTCCACAACGGCCTCAAGATCTCTTCAGCCCTTCCAAGTCCTCCCACGCCATAACGCGCAATCGCCTCCACTGCTCTTCGTCGCGAACGCGCTCAGCGAAGTCCTGCCATCCTCCCCGCAGAGCAGGCCAACGGCGTTGAGGCATGAGCAGCGTTAGATGGGGAACAAGGTCCTTGCGCCTTGCAAGGTTCTCGACGCCCAACAGCGTCCGCGCCATCTGGTAGTGGATCGCACAAGGCGGCGGCTCCTCTTGGTCTCGGACGGGTCGAATGCCGAAATCCAACGCCGCCTCGAACGACGCCGGCCCGTCTTCCCAATAGCGGCACGCCGCGTCGGGGCCGTGCACTTCGGGGCAACGCCCGCTGTCGTAACGTCCGCAGCGCCCCGGGACACCGTCGATCTTGGCCTCGACCGCCACCAGATGGCGGCGCCCCACCAGAAACAGGTCGATCTCGAGGCGGTCCTCACGGCCCGCAACGTCCGAGGCCGACTCGGCAAGGCCGCCCAGCGGCTGTCCGTCGACGGTGAGACCCCAGAAGCAGGGCATCAGTTGGTCGTCGTCGCTGCCCTCGGCCGAGGAACCCCACAGCCGTGGGAGCGATAGCCAAGCTCGCAGAGAGAGCCCGGAGTGAGCGAACGGATAGAAGGCGTTCCACAACGCTGCCGACTCCGAGCCTCGCCGCAGCATGTTGGCTCGCACTTCTTCGGGTAGGTACTGGAAGATGAGTTCGCGCTCGCCGGCGAGGATTCCCTTTGGCGGCGGCGCCGAATCGGACCTACGCCTTCTGGGATGCTCGCCGCGGCTCATCCCTTGCCGGGCGTGCGTTGCTGGCCGGCGAGCTGGGCGGCGGGTCCGGCAGATCGAGCGAGCTCGGCGAGGTGTCGCGGCGAATCCAGGGTAAGCATGTAGACCCGGCGGCCGATCGACTTCATCGCTTCATAATCCCCGATCGCCTGGGCGCTCATCAGCCCGCCCAGCGTATACGCCTCGCCCGGGACCGGTACGTCCGTTCCGGGAGAAGCGCGAAGGAGGAGCGCGACCATCCGATCGGGTCCGCCTTTGAACAGCTGCCCTGTCGAATGAAGGTAGCGCGGTCCGAACCCGAGAAGGGTTGCATTCCCAAGGCGGTCCAGAACCTGCCTGCGGATTCGGGCCAAGGCACGTTGAGTGGTAGGGGTTTGTGGGAGGTAAGCCAACAAAACAAAGGAATCGCCGGCGTGCAGTTTCGTCAGAATGGAGGTCAGCCCCTGGACCAGATCGTCGTCACCGGCGGAGGCGTCGTCGGCCGGACCCATGAGGACCCAGGGTCGCCCGCCCTCCACGGCCTCTCGCAACGGAAGCCGATCGGCCAGGGCCGACCGCGCGGCGTCTTTGGCACGCTGGACATCCGGCTGGTCGAAGGCGTTGACTCCCAGTTGATGACATGCGACGGCCGTCGCAACTTCCCAGCGGAAGAACTCGGCCCCGATCGCAGTGGAGTCAGGGTCCACCGATACGACAGCGACCGGGATACCGGACCTGACCCAGCGGTCGACTTTCGCGTCGAGGTCCCCCCGGGATCGAAGATAGACAAGGAGCCGATCGGATCCATACCGAGCCGGGGCCGACGGGGGCTCGCCGACGACCGGGAACAGGCCCTTCCCGTCTTTGCCGCTGGACTCGGCCAGGAGCTGCTCCACCCACCCGAGAAACAACTCGTTTTCCGGGTCGGCGAAGAGCGTGACCTTGTCGCGTCCCTCTTGCGCCGCCGCGGCAAGGAGCGCGCCGAGGAAGAGTCCAGGATTGCGAGCGGCCTCGACATCGGGAGCGCACTGGCGCGCCATGGCGGCGCCGTCTGCCAACAGACGCTGCAGGTCGACGCCGGCCAGCGCAGCGGGGACGAGCCCGAAGACGGAAAGGGCGGAATATCTTCCGCCGACGTCCGGCGGGGCCAGGAAGGTCTTGCGAAAGCGGCGGCCCCGGGCCAAGGCGTCGAGCGGCGTTGCGGGGTCGGTGATAGCGGCAAACGACTCGCCCTTGCGGCGGACCTTCTTCCAGAAGACCTCGAGCAGCGAGAGGGGCTCGACGGTCGTTCCGCTCTTGCTGGAAACCAGGACGAGCGGCCGGGATCCGGCGCGCATGACCTTGCGGACCGCGCCCGGTTCGACGGTATCCAAGACATGCAGCTTCAGCCCGACCTCCCCCGCTGCTCGACCCGCGAGGACGGCTGCCGCGAGAGACGATCCTCCCATGCCCAGGAGCACAGCGTGACTGAATCCTTGGTCGACGGCCTCGTGGGCGAAGGCCTCGATCGATTCGACCTGCCCTCTTCCCTCTTGCGGCAGCTCGAGCCACCCAAGCCAGTTCGAAGGCTTCCCGGGCCAGAGCGATCCGTCCCTGGCCCACAGCCGCCGCCCGACCTCGCCTTCATCGAGCGCCGTCAGGTTCTGCTGCAGCCGCGGCTGGATCGCTCGGATCTCCTTACGGGCCGAGGCGACGCGCTTCTCTATCGTCTTCAGCAGGCTGGTGAACGAGGCGGCGAATTTCGCGACACCCTGACGTTCGAGCTCGGCCGTGACCTGTTCCATGGAAATACCGACGGACTCCAGGGCCTCAAGCCGGCTGCGCGCAGCGGACAGGTCTTGCTCCAGGGTCGGCGCCGCCGTGCCATGCTCACGGAAGGCTTGGAGCGTTGGCAGGGGCACGGTGTTCACCGTCTGCGGCCCGATCAGGTTGTCGACATAGTAGGTGTCGAGGTAGGCAGGATTCTTGGTGCTGGTCGAGGCCCATAGTGGACGCTGAGGCCGCGCCCCATGCGCTCGCAGCCTTTCGAATCTCTCCCCGCGAAAGGCGGCCTGGAACTGCGCGTAGGCCAATTTGGCGTTGGCGATCGCAGCCTGGCCGCGCAACGCGGCGGCGCGCTCGGCCTCCGGTCGCTCTTCGCGAATCACTTGGTCCAGCCTGGCGTCGACGGCCGAGTCAACGCGTGAAACGAAGAACGACGCCACCGAGGACAAGTGATCGAGGGCTTCCCCGCGCTGCCGTCTCTCCTCCAGACCGAGCAAGTAGGCCTCGATTACTTCGGCGTACCGCACCAGCGAGAAGATGAGCGTGATGTTGATGTTGATGCCTTCGGCGATAGCCCGCCGGATCGCCGGGACGCCGGCCGCCGTAGCCGGGATCTTGATCATGACGTTGGGGCGGTCGAGGGCGGCCCACAACCTGCGGGCTTCGACGAGGGTGTTCTCGGTGTCATCCGCCAGTGTCGGGTGGACCTCGAGCGACACGAAACCGTCGCCGGCCCCGCTCGACTCGTAGAGCGGGCGGAAGAGATCGGCCGCGGCTCGGATGTCGTCCAGGATCATCTGGTCGAGAACGCGCCCGGCGCTCCATCCGGCCTGGGCCATCTGCCGCAAGTCGGCGGTGTAGATCTCGCTGCCGGCGATCGCCTGTTCGAAGATCGTCGGATTGGAAGTCATCCCGCGGATGTCGCCGTCCGAAATCAGGCGCTGAAGCTCTCCGGATTCGATCATCCCGCGCTGCAAGTCGTCCAGCCATAGGGATTGGCCCAGGGCGAGCAGGGACGGAATTCGGTTCACGGCGCCCTCACCCTTGTCCCCACGCCCGCCGGGCGGGCGAGCAGATCGCCCGAACCTGCGCCGTCACTGGCGGAGGCGCTACTCACCTTCGCCCCGTTCGAGCGCCTCGATCTTCTTCAACCGGCGCACGTGGCGCTCCTCTCCGCTGAAGCGCGCCTTGAGGAAGGCCTGGACGAGTTCCACCGCCAATGCCTCTCCGACCACTCTGGCGCCGAGCGCCAACACGTTGGCGTCGTCGTGTTCCACCGCCTGTTGCGCCGAGTAGGTGTCGTGACATACGCCGGCGCGGATCCCCCTGAGCTTGTTGGCGGCCACGGCGGCGCCCACGCCCGAGCCGCAGATCAGGACTCCGCGGGTGGCATTCCCCCTCTGGACGGCGCGGCCGACAGCCGCGGCGAAGTCGGGATAGTCCACCGGCGCTTCCGAGTCGGTCCCCAGATCGAGCGGTTGATGGCCGGCGGCGCGAACCGCGTCCAGGATGGGGCGTTTCAACGGAAACCCTGCGTGGTCGCACGCGACGGCGACAATCACAACGCTACTCCGAGTGGCTCATGTCGAGGCGGCGGCAGAAACCGGGTTTCTAACAGAAACCCGGTTTCTCACCCCACCTCCGGCGAGACCGCCAATCGCTCGAGCACTTGTCTCGCCACGGCAGCGATGCGCTCCGGCGTGAGGCCGAGGTTTCGATAGATCTCCTTGTACGGCGCCGAGGCGCCGAAGCCTTCCAGACTGACAACCGCACCCGCGTCGCCCACCCAACGCTCCCAACCCTGGCTCACTCCTGCCTCGACCGCCACGCGTGCGCGGACGTCCGGAGGGAGAACCGCCTCCCGGTAGCTCCCGTCCTGACTCTCGAAGAGTTCCCAAGATGGGAACGAAACCAGCCGGACCGACATCCCTTCAGCGGCGAGGCTCTCGCCGGCAGCCAGGATCAGCTCGACCTCCGAGCCGGAGGCCATCAAGATCACCTGCGGCCGTCCCTCCCCGAGATCGGCCAAGACGTATGCCCCCCGCCGGAGACCTTCGGCCGAAGCGTAATGACGCCGGTCGAGGGTCGGGACGGATTGCCGCGTGAGTGCCAGCGCGGTCGGGCCGCCGATGTGCTCGACGGCCTGCAGCCAGGCGAAAGCTGTCTCGTTGGCGTCGGCCGGGCGAAGGACGACCAGGTTGGGAATGGCGCGCAACGCGGCCAGATGCTCGATGGGCTGATGCGTGGGGCCGTCCTCGCCCAGGCCGATCGAGTCGTGGGTGAAAACGTAGATCACGCGCACGCCCATCATCGCTGCCAGGCGGATGGAAGGTCGCATGTAATCGGAGAAAGTGAGGAAGGTGCCGCCGTAGGGGATGATCCCGCCGTGGAGCGCGATACCGCTCAGAGTGGCTCCCATGGCGTGCTCGCGAACGCCGAAGTGCAGATAGCGTCCGCCAGCGTTTCCGGCCGTGAATAAGGCTTCCCCTTTCAGCGCGGTCTGGTTGGAGACGGTGAGATCGGCTGAGCCCCCCATCAGCTCGGGCATCTCCTGTGCCAACGCGTTCAGCACCTTGCCCGAGGCGGCCCGTGTGGCGATGCCCTTCGGATCCGCCGGAAACTGCGGGAGAAGGGCGGCGAGATTGGCGGGCAGCGCGCCGGCCAACCGCCGATCGAGTTCGGCAGCCTCGTGCGGGAAGGCCCTTCGATACGCTTCGCGTCGGCCGTTCCAGATCCCGTGCGCCTCTCGCCCGCGGGCGGCGGCGGCGACGAAGGGGGTTCGCGCCTCGTCCGGGATGAGAAAACTCGGCTCGTTGGGCCAGCCGAGGCTTTTCTTCGCGCCCCGTAGCTCGTCTTCGCCGGGCGGCTCCCCGTGAGCCTTCTCCGTGTCCTGACGCGTCGGCAGGCCATAGCCGATATGCGTGCGGCAGACGATCAGCGACGGGCGCGGGTCGGCGACGGCCTCCTGTAAGGCACGATCAATGCTCTCCAAGTCCTCGACGTCGGGGATGTGGCCCACGTGCCACCCGTAGGCTTGGAAACGGGCAGCGCGGTCCTCGGTGAAGGTCAGGTCGGTGCTTCCATCGATGCTGATTCGATTGTCGTCATAGAGGTAGACCAGCCGGCCGAGACGGAGGTGACCGGCGAGCGAGGCGGCCTCGGAAGAGACACCTTCCATCAAGTCGCCATCGGAGACGATCCCGAAGATGCGGTGGTCGAAAAGGAAGTGGGCATCGCGGTTGAAACGGGCCGCCATGTGGTGGGCGGCGATCGCCATCCCGACCCCATTGGTGAAACCCTGGCCGAGAGGGCCGGTCGTCGTCTCGACGCCCGGCGCGAGACCGTGCTCGGGATGACCCGGAGTGCGGCTTCCCCACTGACGGAAGCGCTGCAGTTCCTCGAGGGGCAGGTCGTACCCGCACAGATGCAACAAGGAGTAGAGCAGCATCGACCCATGCCCGGCGGAGAGGACAAACCGGTCGCGGTCGGGCCAGGCCGGATCGAACGGATCGAAGCGCAGATGCCGGGTCCAAAGCACATACGCCAGCGAGGCGGCGCCCATCGGCAACCCCGGATGGCCGGAATTGGCCTTCTGCACGGCATCGGCCGACAGAAAGCGGATGGTGTTGATGGCGAGGCGGTCTAGATTGGACTGCATTGCGGGAGGTCCTAGCGATCGAGATTCAACGCGTCGATAATAGCACACTCACGCTAGTGGTCTGTGATCAGTGGTCGGTGGTCAGTCGCGCCTCTGACCCACATGATTCTCTCGTCTCCGCCAAACCCATGGAGCGGGACCATCGGAGGACCGCCTGGCCCAACGGCCGGCCGTCTCGAGCCGGTAACATCATCCACCTCCAACGGCTGAAGGTTCGCGGATTCCACTCAGGCGGTCTCTCGTCGGAGGACCCGACGTTCCGGCTGCGGTCTACGTCAGGGCGCGCAGCACGATCGCGGTGAGTACCGATGTGAGGGCCGCCACGACGACGGGCGCGAGTACGAAGAAGACTCCGATGGCGACGGCCACAATGCCGATCGCCCGTCCCATCGTGACCCCATTGGCCACGGCGAGCCCTCGCAGCAGGATGACGGCACTCCACACCAGCGCCAGCACACCCAGGATCCATGCGAGCGAAGCGAGCGTGCCCGCGACCGGAAAGGAATCCAGCACGGTCAATGCCTGAGGCAGGAGGGCCAGCAGCAAGAGGCTGACCTGGTTGCGCAGGGTCCCGGTCCCACCCAGCCAGCGGGCCACAAGCACCATCGGCAACGTAACGACCATCAGGCCGGCCAGCATGTTGAACGGCGTCGAAAGCCAGGCACCGAACGACCGCAGCACCTGACTCGTCTGGGCGCCAAGAGGTGGCTCGACCGACTCGAGGGCGGTGGAGAGGTTGGTGAGGACCATCGAGACTTCGCTGGTGATGGGCTCGACGATGCCGGCGATGCCCTCCGGGAGGGAACCGGGGATCGCTGCCATGGCCGACGCCGACTGCTGCGCACGCTCAGCGGCGGACGGCTGGGTCAGGTCGGCGCCGACACCGGTCAGTTCGCCAAGCCCTGCGATCAAGCCGGCCACGACCGCCAGACTCAGACTCACCGCCATGGCATTTGGCTCCGAAACATGCTGCCGCAGCTCCCCGGGATCCAGCATCAGAATTCTCCAAGCCCGACGGAAGTAAGTCGTCATTCTGAATCCTCCTAACGCGCACCGAGGGCTAGAAGAGCCGCTGGTAGAGGGCGACGCCCAACAGGATTCCCAGGACGAACGCCAGTACGATGAACAGATAGTTGACGGCGAACATCAGCACCTGGGCCGCCAGGCCGCGCTTCCATGTCAGCGCAGGAAACGTCACGCGCATAGCCTGATAGGTCGTCAACAGGGTCCATCCAGTCACGAGCGCCGAGGGCACGATCATCCCCGGGATCACAGTCAATAGATAGAACAACTGAGGCGCATTGGCGACGGCCAGCGAGCCCCAGAAAGCGCGGCGGGGCGCCTGACCGCCCAACCGCCGACCAAAGAACTCGCCGAAGATGGCGAACGTGAGCCAGCGCAGCAGGCCGCCGATCCAGATCGACAGGGGAGCGAGCAAGATCCCAGCGCGCGTCGGGTAGTCCAGGCGAAGATGCGCGGCGAGCCAGAAGGCCCGGTAAAGTAGATCGAACACGACCGCCGCCGTGCTGCCCGATTGAACCCAGCTCTGGTAGAGCTGCGTATTCGTCAGCGCGCTTTGCAGCGTCGTCTGGATCTGGTCAAGCGGTGGGAGGGTCAGGTATTGGAGGAACATGCCCAACGCCGCAGCGACGCCGACGGTGAGATAGAGGATGGTCAACACCTTGAACCCGGCTCGGGCAGGGCTGGAAGCGTTGGTCACGCTTCGATAGGCGCCTCCGTCCAACAGAAGCGCCCGCCATAGGACATGGAACGTCTGACGGATCGAGAGGGTAGGGCTTGGCGCGGCACTCGCCACGGATTCCGAAACGGTCATCATGCCTCCTTAGCGCTCGTCTTCGAGATGTCGCCCTTCGTGCCTGTGTCCGCGCCCTCGGCCGCCGGAGGGCGAGTGTCGAGCCGAGATTCGCGACACTACCCGTCGTCCCCGCGCTGGGCGACGCGGCCAAGTCCCCATAAGGCCAGCGCGATCAAGACCACCGGCGCGAGTGCGACGGCCAGGCAGCCCAGCCCCATCACCGCTCCGCCCGGGCCGTAGAAGAGATAAATGAGGATTCCGCCCACTCCGAACAGCAGTGCCAGCGCGCCGACGAGAATCCGAACCTGGGTGCTGCGGGCATACTCTCTGAGGTCTCGGGCAGGTCGGGTCATCCCGGTTCATACCGCGGCATCCCGGCGCGACGTCGGCGCAGCCGGCGAATCGTCCCGCCCAGGCCGAAGCAGCGTTCCAGATCGGCGAGCGACCGGGCCATCGCCGCCCGGCCGGCTTCGATGACCGGCCCCGGCTCCGGCGAATCGAGGATGCCGATGCCGGTCACCTCCGGCCGGACCACGACCTCCGGGTCATCCATCTGGAGTCGAAGCTCGGTGAACAAGCGCGATGCGATTTCGAAGGAACGGCCGAAGACTTGCAGGGCCTGGCCGACTCGCAGGTGAGAGATGACACCGAAGGCCGGCATGATCTCCAGCGCAGAGGGTCCCGGCGGCGCGCCAGGTTTGGCGGAGAGGACGACGGCCACCACCGGTCCGCCGTGCAAGGAGCGAACGGGCCGCACCGGCACCGGATCGATCACCCCGCCGTCGATCAAGCGAGTGTCTCCATTGACGCGCGGAGGAAAGATCCCCGGGAGAGCGATCGTCGCCAGAACCGCGTCGACCAGGCGGCCTTCCGTAAGGACGACTTCGGACCCCGACTCGAGGTCGACGGCCGTCAGCGCCAAGGGACAGCGGACATCGCTGAAGGTCTTGTCCGCCAAGGAGCTCTCGAGTAGATCCCGGATGCGGTCGGTCCCCAGCAGTCCCCCCGAGGACGGATGCAGACGAAACAGGCCGCTCCCCCACCCGCTTTTCGCCCAAGAGGCGATCTCGGCGGGAGAGCGACCGGCCGCATACAACGAGCCAATCACGCCGCCGATGCTCGTCCCGGCCAGGGCGCCGACGGTAAAGCCGGCGCGCTCCAGCTCAGCGAGCACGCCGATGTGAGCCATGCCGCGCGCCCCTCCACCCCCCAGAGCGACAGCGACTTCTCTGTTCAATCGGTCCTCCCCCCTCACCCTTTCCATCTGCCGGCCATCGTTCGCGCCGGATCGATCATCTCGTCTATTGCCTTGGGACATTCAGGAGGCCGAGGGACGATCCGGCCCCCGCGATGGTCCTTCTGTAGGCCGAGCACAAGGCCGAGGGATTACCCCGAGGCCACAGGCCGAGGTGCCAGACTCCGGACGAGTGCCCTGGCGTCTGCTAAAGGATCTTCGGCATGAGGCAGGTCGTGCTCGGTCGTGACCGTGACGGCGAGCCTTCCGGCGGCAGATCGCAGCCTGGAATTTGCGCCTCCCCAATCTCGATACCAGCGAAGGAGTTCGACGACGTCCCCCGGCGGGGTCTGGCCGGTCGCCTGTTGAAAGGTCGGGCGAATGGCCCAGCCAGCCGCGCGACGGGCGCATACTCTGGCCCGCCCCTCGTTCCCCTCTTTTCGGAAGCGGACGCCACGGTCGAGCTCACGCCAGACCTGTTCAATATCCGCGTCGGCCGGCACGGGGGGATGCTACCACACGCCTCGAAAGCAGCTTGCCGGAAACTTTGAGTTTTCCGGGAAGCTTGGATCCCTCCCGCCTCTCAAAAGAGACTGGGACTGCTTCCCCGGCCGATCAGGGCGAGGAACTCTTGTCGTGTAGCCGCGTTCTCTTGGAAGGAGCCGCACATGGCGCTGGTGACCATGCGGGCATTGGCTTTCTTCACCCCGCGCATCATGGCGCATAAATGCAGTCCCTCCACCACGACCCCGACCCCGTACGGATGGACCGCGGCCTCGATGAACTCGGCGATTTGCCGCGTCATCCGCTCCTGCACCTGAAGGCGGCGGGCAAACAGGTCCACAATGCGCGGGATCTTGGAGAGCCCGATCACATGGCCCGACGGGGTATAGGCAACGTGCGCGCTGCCGATGAAAGGCAGCAGGTGATGCTCACACAGGCTGTAGAACTCGATATCGCGAACGATGACCATCTCATCGTAAGCGACGTCGAACAAGGCCTCATTGACCATCTCGTGCGGGTTGACCCGATAACCGGCCAACAGCTCGTCGTACATTCGGGCCACCCGTTCGGGCGTCTTCTCCAGCCCCTGCCGGCCGACGTCTTCGCCGAAGGCTTCGAGCAATTGCCGCACCGCCGACTCGATCTCGGGCCGGGCGATCCCGACCCCGTCAAGCAGCTCGGCCGCGGCTTCGATATTGTGCATGTCGACCTCCTACCGCTAAGGCCTTGATGTTCTTTCCGCCCAAATCATACCAGCCCGAGGTCGTGAGTCGGTGGACTCGGTAGGGATTTGTGACGGCGAGCACACGAAAGCCTTCGTGGCCCGGGCACGGTCAGGGTTCGAAGCCAGTTCGTTGAAGTCAACCCATATACAATTGACTCATGTCGGAAAGCGCGAGCGACTCGAGCCACGTGGCCCTCGTCACCGGCGGCGCGCGCCGCGTCGGCCGGGCACTCGTCGAAGCGCTGGGTGACGCCGGCGCAGATGTCGCCGTCCATTACGGCGCCTCCGCCAGGGAGGCAGAGGACGTGGCGCAGGCCATGACCAGGCGAGGTCGTCGCGCAGCGGCGCTCGGAGCGGATCTCGCCGACCCGGATCAAGCCCTGGGCCTGATCGCTCGAGCCGAGAAGGAACTCGGGCCGATCGACTGGCTGGTCAACTCCGCCGCCGTCTTCGAGCCCCTCGCCTTCCACGAAACAACTGTCGAAGCCTGGGACCGCCACTTCGCGGTCAATCTGCGGGGGCCCTTTCTGCTGTCACAGGCCTTTGCCCGCTCGCGCGCCGGACGCCCCGGCGTCATCGTCAACATCCTCGACTGGCGGGCTTTGCGCCCGCGGGCCGACCATTTTCCGTACACGATTGCCAAGGCCGGCCTGGCGGCTATGACCCAAAGCCTGGCCCTGGCCCTGGCTCCATCCATCCGTGTCAACGGCCTCGCTCTTGGTCCGGTCCTACCGCCATCCGACGGTGGGGAGGGGAACGCTCTAGAGAGAGTCCCGGCCGGCCGTTGGGCCCGGCTTGACGAGGTCGGGGACGCCCTGCGGTTTCTCGTGGCCGGTCCGGACTACATCACCGGCGCCATCCTGCACATCGATGGCGGGCGCCACCTCGTCCAAGGTTGACCATGACCGAAGACCGCATCTTCATTCGAGACTTGCTCGTCCGCGGCATCCTAGGAATCAACGACTGGGAGCGAGAACAACCTCAGGACATCTTGCTCAACTTGACTCTCTTCACTGACCTTCGCCGCGCCGGGTTCTCCGACGATATCGCCGACACAGTCAACTACCGGACCGTCACCAAGGGCATTCTGGCAATGGTCGAGGCGTCGACGCGCTACACCGTTGAGGCCCTGGCGGCCGACATCGCCGACCTGTGTCTGCGAGAGCAGGGCATCGTGCGGGTGCGCGTGCGGGTCGAGAAGCCGGGGGCGCTTCGCTTCGCCCGTTCGGTCGGTGTCGAGATCGAGCGCGAGCGCAGCGACCCCGACTGAGGAGCGAACGGCGATCTTGTCGCGTGCCGTCATCTCTCTCGGATCAAACATCGACCCGCAGCGGCACTTGCCGGCGGCGGCGGCGCGCTTAGCGGAGCTCGGTCGGGTCGTTGCGGCCTCGCGTGTCTACGCGTCTCCAGCGGCCGGCCCACCAGGACAACCCGACTTCCTCAACGCCGCCGTGCTTCTTGAGACTGAGATCGCCCCTGAGGATCTTCGCGCCCGCCTGCGGCGCGTCGAAACCGATCTCGGGCGGGTCCGGACGGAGGATCGGTACGCCCCCCGCCCGATCGATCTCGACCTCGTCCTGTACGATGACCTCGTCGTTGAAGGTCCGGGTCTTCGCCTTCCCGACCCGGACCTGCCCACGCGTGGCTACCTGGCGGTGACGGCTGCTGAGGTCGACCCGGAGCGACGCCACCCGGTGACGGGTGAGACGCTGGCGACGATGGCCACCCGCCTCGTCTCGGCGGCGCGCCTGACGGCGCGGCCGGACATCATCCTCATTCCGGCGCCGAACGAGAAACGTCGCGGCCGATGACGAACCATGCCGAAATCGTCATCTGCGGCGCCGGGATCGCCGGGATCTCCGCCGCCTATCATCTGGCAGCAGTGCGGCGCGTGGAGCCGGTCGTCCTGATCGACGATCGCGCGCCCCTCTCCTTGACGAGCGACAAGTCCACCGAGTGCTACCGCAACTGGTGGCCGGGGCCGGGCGAGGCGATGGTGCGCCTGATGAATCGAAGCATCGACCTGCTCGACGGTTGGGCGCAAGAGACCAACAACCGCTTCTTGCTGAATCGCCGCGGCTATCTGTACGCCACAGCCGATCCGGGCAGGGTCGAAGCGATGGCGCGAGCCGGCCGAGAGGCGGCCTCGCTCGGCGCCGGCCCTCTGCGGACTCACGACGGCGCCTCGGAGGAGGCATCCTACACGCCAACCTCGCCTTCCGGGATCGGCACCGGGATGGATGGGTCGGACCTGTTGACGGACCGCGCGTTGATCCGGCACCATTTCCCGTATCTGGCCCCGGACACGGTAGCCGCGATTCACGCCCGCCGCTGTGGTTGGTTCAGCGCCCAACAGCTCGGCGCGCTATTGCTCGAGCGGGCGCGGGATGCCGGCGTCGAGGTCCTCAACGGCCGATTAGCCTCGGTCGATGCGTCCGGGGGGCGCGTCCGCCAAGTCAGGATCGATCGACCCAACGGATCGGAGCGCTGGTCCACCGATCGGCTGGTCCTGGCTGCTGGGCCGTTTCTCCAGGAGGCGGCGGCGATGCTGGGCCTTGAGCTGCCGATCTTCGCCGAGTGGCATGCCAAGGTGGCGATGGCCGACCCCCTTCGCGTCGTTCCGCGCGACGCACCCTTGCTTATCTGGACCGACCCACAACACCTCGATTGGTCCGTGGAAGAACGCGCGGAGCTTGCGTCGTCTGCGGCAACACGGCCGCTTCTCGAATCGTTCCCCGACGGCGTGCATGCCCGGCCGGAGGGCCCCTCCGATAGTCCTATCCTGTTGATCCTATGGACCTATCACACCGAGCCGAGGCCGCCGGTGTTCCCGGGGCCCGTGGATCCGCTCTACCCGGAGGTCGCTCTGCGCGGCCTCTCGCGCATGGTGCCGGGGCTGCGCGCCTACTTCGGCCGTGCGCCACGACCCGTGGTCGATGGGGGCTACTATCTCAAGACGCGCGAGAACCGGCCTTTGATCGGGCCGCTTCCGATGGAGGGGGCCTTCGTCCTGGGGGCGCTTTCGGGATTCGGATTGATGGCCGCGCCGGCGGCCGGCGAATTACTGGCGGCTTACGCTACAGGAGAGACGCCGCCGGACTACGCCGCGGCGTTCCGCCTGGATCGATACGACGATCCCGCCTACCGGGCGCTGCTCGAGAACTGGGGAAGTACAGGGCAGCTCTGAATACAGTGGTCGGTGGTCAGTGGTCAGTGGTCAGAAGAAGCAACACCGGTCGGCGGTTGTTTGTCTGGAATCGGACCAGCCCCCTGCTCCCCTATCCACAATCCCAATCCCCAGACGCTCCCTCTCCCGTCACCTGCGTTCCTGCATTGACGACGGGCAGTGAATCACTGACCACTGACCACTCACCACGGACCACTATTCGATGATTCCGGCACCAACAAGGGCCTGACGGACAAGCTCGCGATCTGCCTCGCCGAGCGGGAGGAGCGGCGGGCGAGGCGGGCCACCGTAGCGGCCGGTCCAATCCATCGCCGCCTTCAGCCCGGGAACGCCGAAACGGGACGTGACCGCGGCATTGGCTTCGATCAAGCGTCCTTGGATCCTGCGCGCCTCTTCGAGTTCGCCGCTTCGGAAGGCACGCAACAGCGCGTCGAGCGGACTCCCAGCGATGTTCGCCAGAGCGGCAACGGCGCCGACGGCGCCGACGGCCAAGGCCGCCAGGAAGAAACCGGCGGAGCCGGCCATCACCTGGAACCCTTCGGCCGACCCGGAAACGATGCGGGCCAGCTTGACCACATCTCCTGCGCTGTCTTTCATCCCGAGGATGCGCGGATGATGGGAGAGTTCGATGGCGGCTTCGGCCGACATGTCGACGCCGGTGTTGGCTGGAACGTTATAGAGGATGATCGGAAAGGGAGATCGGTCAGCCACCGCCCGGTAATGCGCGATCAATGCGCCGGTGGTCATCCGTCCCCGGTAGTAACCGGGGGTGACAACGATCGCTGCCTCGGCGCCGGCCCGGGCCATCTTTTCGCACAGGTCGGACGTCGCTTGAGTCGACTCCATGCCGCAACCGGCGATCACCAAGCGATCGGGCGCCGCCACCTGGCGTACACGCCGCACGACCTCGACTCGTTCCTCGATCGTGAGCAAAGGGAATTCGCCGTTCGAGCCCCCCGCGATGTAACCGGAGAGGGGCTCGTCATTCCAGCCGGCGATATTCTCTTCCAATCGGTTGAACGCGATCTCGCCCGACGCGCCGAACGGAGTCGGGATGGGCGGGAAGATCCCGCCCAGGCGGAGGGGTGACGTGGCCATCGTGCCCACGGTCATGCTGTCCTCCAGACCCGGTCTAGGTTTTCGACAGAACCGCCCGAGCCGGTGCGCCGTCGCTTCCGACGAGCTTCATCGGCAGGCAGGTGAGATGATAGGGGCCGGGGGGCACACGGCTCAGGTCGACCCCCTCCAGAATAACGACTCCCGCCCGGAGCAGGATTTCGTGCGTCGGCCGGCTGTTCTTGTACGGCGCCACCGAGAGGTAGTCCACCCCCACCAGCTGCATCTTCCGCCGAACGAGCCAATCGGCGCCGCTGGCGTCGACGGCGACGAAGCTGGTCTGGAAGGCTCTTTCTCCCCGCTTCCAGAAATCTGAGTTGCGGGTACGAAACAGGACCCGACGAGAACGGGCCGGGATGTGCGCCTTGGCGAGCGCCTCGGCGTCGATCACCGTCGCACCTCGCAGGTCGGCCACGAATGCACGCCCGATGAGCGCCCCTAGCGGCATCGCCTCGACCGCCGGCGCCCCGTCGATGAAGTGCAGTGGCGCGTCGACATGGGTTCCGGCGTGCGCTCCACAAGAAAGGGTAGAGGCGTTGGCATTGGCGCCTTGTGCAATCGACTTGACCCTTCCAAGGTGGAAGGGGGCATCTCCCGGCCAGACGGGCATCCCATTCTCGAGTGGGACGGTGATGTCGTAGAAGCGCCCGGCGGCCACGAGATGCATTATAGTAGGGGGGAAGCACTGCTTCGCCCCGATCTTCGCCCCAACGGAACCGCTGGAGGAACGATGACCGACATCGCCGCCGTCGATCAGATTATCGGCCGCCGTCTGGATGCCTCGTTGGCCGAGCTGGCCCGCCTATGCGCCCAGCCGAGCGTTTCCGCCAGCGGCCAGGGCATCCAGGAGTGTGCCTCTCTGGTGGGCGATATGCTCACGGCGAGAGGCTTCCAGGTCCGAACGATGAAGACCGGCGGCAACCCTGTCGTCTATGGCGAGCGGACCGGCGGCGTCGCCCGGACTCTCCTCTTCTACAACCACTATGACGTCCAGCCTCCAGAGCCGCTCGAGCTATGGGAATCCCCGCCTTTCAAGCCCGCCGTGCGCGATGGGAAGATGTACGCCCGCGGTGTCAGCGACGACAAGGGACACATCGTCTGTCGCCTGGCCGCGATCGACGCGTTGCTCGAAGCGGATGGCGAATTACCCTGCCACGTGAAGTTTGTCATCGAAGGCGAAGAAGAGACGAGCAGCGCCAACCTGGCCACCTTCGTCCGGAGCAATAAGGACTTGCTGGCGGCCGACGCCTGCCTGTGGGAGTTTGGCGGGGTCAATCATGAAGGCACGCCGATTCAGTACGCCGGATTACGCGGCATCGCCTACGTCGAGCTGTCGGTCGAGACCGCCAGCATCGATTCGCATTCCGGCCTGGGCGGATCGATCTTTCCCAACGCCGCCTGGCGGTTGGTGTGGGCCCTGGCGACCCTCAAGGGACCCGACGAGCGAATCCGCCTCCCAGGTTTCTACGACAAGGTCCGCCCCCCCTCGACGCGCGATCTCGAACTGTTGGCCATGTTCCCGGACGAGGCTCCGACCTTGCGCGAGCGATACGGACTGAAGGATTTCATCAAGGGGCTGACGGGCGGAGTGGAACTTGCGCGGGAAGAAGTCTTCACGCCCACCTGCACCATCTGCGGACTGACCTCCGGCTATCAGGGCCCGGGCAGCAAGACGGTCCTTCCGGCGCGCGCCTCGGCCAAAGTCGATTTCCGTCTGGTTCCCGACATGACCCCGGAAGAAGTCCTCGGCCAGCTCCGGGTGCACCTCGACCGGGAAGGTTTCTCCGACGTCCAGATTACCGACCTGGGTAGCGAGCCACCTGCGCGGACGGACACGGATCATCCTTTCCTGCAACTCGTGGTCCGGGCGGCGGCGGAGGTCTATGGTCGACCTCAGCTGATCGCACCGATCACAGGCGGTTCGGGGCCCAACCATCTCTTCGTGAACGATTTGCATCTGCCCGTCGCGACAGTTGGAGTCGGATATCCGGGGGCCCAGGTTCACGCGCCGAACGAGAACCTCGTGATCGACCACTTCGTCACCGGGGTGCGCCATACGGCCCGCGTACTCGACGCGTTCGCCAGAATGAAGTGAAGAAGGCCAGTAATCAAGTGACCAGTGATCAGTGATCAGTAATCAACGGTTATACACGGATAGCACGGTCTTCTCTGACCACGGACCACTCTCCACGGACCACTTCAAGGAAGGCCCTGCTATAATGCCTGCGTACTTCGGGGCGTAGCGCAGCCCGGCTAGCGCACCTGCATGGGGTGCAGGGGGTCCCGGGTTCAAATCCCGGCGCCCCGACTGTCTGACCTTCCCGCTCGTGGGGGCGAAGCAGGCTTCGCCCTTACGCTCGCGGGAAGATTGCCTCTACCCATGCGCATCCTGATCACCGGCGCGGCAGGCAACCTCGGCGGCTTTCTGGCACGGGACCTGGCTCGAGGTCCGCACGTCTTGCGGTTGATGGTCCACCGCACGCGCTTGGCGGAGGATCTGGAGCCTGCCACATCGGTTGAAGTCGTCCGCGCCGACCTGGGTCAGCCGGAGACCCTCCCGGCGGCGGTGGCGGGTGTGGATGCGATCGTTCACTTCGCCGGCGTCCTTTTCCGGCCGTTCCCCGAGCGATTCCTTCCGACGACGAATCTCCAGTACGTGGTGAACCTCTCCCAGGCGGCGGTCGCGGCCGGCGTTGGGCGCTTCATCTTAGTGAGCTTTCCCCACGTCGAGGGCGAAACGACTCCCGCGGTGCCGGCAGGAGCAGCGATCGATCGCCTCCCGATATCCGTTCACGCCCAAACGAGGTTGGCGGCTGAGCGACATCTCCTGGAGAGGTGCTCGGGAACGAAGACCGCGGCCGTGATTCTGCGCTCAGGCCTGATCTACGGGAGAGGCGTGCTGATGATCGAGGCCGGTCGAAGGCTGATGCGTCGCCGGATGCTGGGCGTGTGGCGGCGCCCCACCTGGATCCATCCCCTTTCGTTGCCCGACTTCCTTTCCTGCGTTCGGGCGTCCATCGAGAAGCCCGGCATTTCGGGAATCTACCCCATCGCCGACGGCCACCCGATGACGCTGCAGGATTTCCTGGATACGTTGGCGCGCCACTGGGGATTCGCGCGGCCGTGGCGGGCTCCGGCGCCGTTGTTCTATGCCGCCGGCCTTGCGTGTGAAATCTGGGGGGCGTTGTGGGGCACGAGTGCTCCCCTCACCCGCGATTTCATCCGCATCGGGATGGTCTCCCACGTGTGCGACACAAATCGGATGCGCGCCGAACTCGTCCGAGACTTGGCCTATCCAACACTGGACGATGGGCTGGGATTGCTCTAGCCCTCATCCCTCGCTGAGCGGAGGCCGTCCTGAGCGGAGCGAAGGAACGGGCCGTAGTCGAAGCGCGCAACGGAGCCATACGCTCTCTCGTGAACGCGCTTCGATAGCATCCCGAGCACCAGCGAGGGACTTTCGGCCCTCGCTCGGCTCGAGCCTCCGCGTAGCCGCCGGCTTCAGCCGGCGCAAGGACGCAGGCTAAAGCCTGCGGCTACCAAGACGTGCCTTACCTCTGAACCTCCACATCAAGCTCCACTCCCGCCAGGCGCTCTAGCACCCCGATGATGGCCGAGTTGTCCAAGTTGCCCATCCCCATCTCGAGCATGTCAGCATACAACTGGGTGTGGACGGCCGCCGACGGAAGCGGGACGCCGTAGGTGCGCGCCGTGTCGAGGACGATGGCCAGGTCCTTGTGCATCATGAAGGCCTTGAAGCCCGGGCCGCGCTCGCCACGGAAGAGCCGCGGAGGCTTGACGTCCAGCGTCCAACATTGAGCCGCCCCGCCGCGGATGGCTTCGATCACTCGTCGCGGATCGACCCCGGACTTCTGCGCCAACGTAAGCAGCTCCCCCATCGCCACCATTTGCGCAGCAACCATGATCTGGTTGCAGGCCTTCGCCACCTGGCCGGCGCCGCTCCCCCCGACGTGAGTGATCATCTTGCTGACGGCCTGCAATACCGGACGGACCTTCTCGAGCGCTTGAGCCTCTCCCCCCACCATGATCGTCAACGTCCCATCCCGCGCCCCAACATCTCCGCCGGAGACAGGTGCATCGAGAAACGCGATCCCCTTGTCTTTCAACCGAGCGGCGATGTCGCGCGCCGCCTCAGGGCGGATGGTGCTGTGGTCGACGACGATCAGCCCGGGACGGCCACCCTCCATCACGCCCTGGCGACCGAGGATCACTTCCTCCACGTCGGGCGTGTCGGGTAGATTCGTAAACACGACATCCGAGGCCGATGCCGCTTCGGACGGCGATCCGGCGGCGGACGCCCCCTCTCCGACGAGCTCCTCGACGGCGCCTCGGCTTCGATTGTGGACCGTCAGGTCGAATCCCGCCTTGAGGATGTTCCGCGCCATGGCTTTCCCCATCAGGCCAAGCCCAACGTACCCGACGCGCATAATCGTCCCTCCCGAGAGGCCGTCTAAACGAAGGCTTCGAACACCCGGTTCCCAAGGAGCCGCCCACGCGGTGTCAGGCGGAGATGTTCCGGACGGGTCTCGATCAGCCCGTCCGCCTCGAGGGCGAACAGCCGCTTCCCATAGCGTTTCCGGGGGCTCTCACCGAAGCGACTCTGGAACCAGTCCGGCCTGATTCCTTCGCGGGTGAGCCGAAACCCAAGCATCATGGTCTCGTCCATTTCTGTGACGCCATCGACTCGCGTGCGCTCGGCCACCGCCGGCGAGCAAGGCGACTCTGCGGACCCACCTCGACCGAGGCTCTCGACATATTGGCGCGGGGAGCGGACATTGGAATAGCGCCAACCCAAGGCGCAGCCGTGCGCGCCTGCTCCGAAGCCAAGATAGGGCAGGTTGCGCCAATACTGCACGTTGTGTCGACACGCTCGATCCGGCAGGTCGCTATCCGATGCGGGGCTGCGCTCGGTACGAGCCCAGTTGGAGATCTCATACTGCAAGTACCCCGCCAGGGCAAGACGTTCACCGGCGAGCTCGTACATCTCAGCGGCAGCATCCGGATCCGGAGAGTCCACGAGACCGCGCTCGACCCAGGCCCGCAACGGGGTTCCATGCTCCAGCGACAGCGCGTAGAGCGACAGATGCTCGGGCTCAAGCTCGATCGCTCGCTCCAGACTTTCCGACCAGGCCGCCGGTGCCTGTCGAGGGAGACCGTAGATCAGATCCAGGTTGAGGTTGTCGAATCCCGCGCGCCGGGCCCAGCCCACGGCGGCGACAACGTCCTCGAAGGAGTGAGCGCGATCCAGCAGGCGGAGTTCACCTGGCTGTGCCGACTGCGCTCCGAGGGATAGACGGTTCACGCCGGACCTCCGCAGAGCCTGCAGGTGAGTGGACCCCAGAGTTCCCGGATTCGCTTCCAGGGTGATCTCACAGTCGCCGGCGACCGAGAAAGCGGAGCGTACGTGATGCAGAATCTCTCGGACCGCGCCGTCCGGGAGGAGCGATGGAGTGCCTCCACCGAAGAAGACGGTATGGACCCGACGGTCCTCGAGGGCGAGGTCTCCCTCGCCGAGACGAGCGATCGTCGCTCCGACGAGATCCAACTCCTTGCACAGGGCGTCGATATACGCCGGCATCAGATCACCCAGACCGGCGTACGTGTTGAAGTCGCAATAGGCGCAACGGACCGTGCAGAAAGGAATGTGGAGATAAAGCGAGAGAGGCACAGGCGGATTGTAGCATCCCGATCCACTTCGCCGGCCGGCGCTTGCCTCTCGGTCAACGCCAAGGTATTGTGAGGAAGGCAGATTCCCAAAAAGATGTCGGCCTCTACCCCTTCCTTGTCATGGCGAGCGCGACTGGGATGGACTCGCGCCAGCTACCTGATGCTCAGCTTGTTCTTCGCGAGCATTCTTGTGATCGGCCTGGTTTGGTGGCCTCTGTTGGCCGACTACCTGGGGACGTTCGATCCTCGTTTCCCATGGTGGGCGCAAGTCGATTGGCTTTTGCTCGGCGTCTTCGCCGTCATGACGCTCCTGATCATGAGTCGGGCGGACCTACGGCGCGACGCCCGAACGGCGGCCGTCGGCTTGGTCGGCGGGTTGGTGATCGAGAGCTGGGGGACGCAAACCGGCCTATGGACCTATTACACGTTGGAACGGCCGCCCTTGTGGATCATTCCCGCATGGCCGGTTGCCAGCCTGGCCATCGACCGGCTGACCACGCTGGCCATGCCGGCGGTTAGCCGCATCGATGGGCGACAGACGCGGCTGCTCTACCTGGCGACCTTCGGCGCATTCACCGTCCTGATGCTGGCATTCGTTTGGCCGACCCTGGGGTTCTCCCTGACAGCGGCGGCGCTCTTCTTGTGCGGATTCGTCATGGTCACTCCGGTGCATCCCCGCGCTGCGCTGGCGACGTTCGCCGCCGGCGCCGCCCTCGGGTACTTCCTCGAGCTGTGGGGCACGACCCGGGGTTGCTGGACCTACTACACGTTGGAGACTCCGCC
>DATEVL010000119.1:0-17703 GCA_035281845.1 Anaerolineales bacterium
ATGAAGCGCAAAGCCACTCGCCGGAAGAACGGGCAGACTCAGTCGCAGGCCAATCCCCGCCCGGCCGCGGCTGCCTCCACGGTTGATCCGGCCCCTCCCGTTGCAGATCGAGCAACTCCTCTGCCTGTCTCCCCGCGCTGGGGCGCATCCGCCAAGCTCCTGGTCGGACTGACGGGGATCGCCCTGGCGGGGTTGATCGTCGTCCGGTTCAGCAGCTTGCTTCAACTCCTGGTCATCGCGGCGATCGTCGCCTTCCTGTTGGTGCCCGTGGTCCGCCTGATCCACCAGCGGGCCCGCCTGTCGTGGAGGCTCTCCACCCACGCCGTATTCCTCATCCTGATCCTGTTGATGATCGTCGGATTCACCGCCACCGGCCTGGCCCTGGCGCAACAGGTCCAGTCGCTGGTCCTCACGGTTCAATCGATCTTGCAGGATTTGCCGTCGCTGCTGGAATCGCTGAGCCAGTCGAAGATCGCGCTTGGGCCGATACAAATCGACCTGGCGCAGTTCGACCTGGCCTCGCTGGTCGACCAGGCCGTGGTCTATGTACGGCCGTTTCTTGGTGGGGCGAGCGGTATTGTGACGGCCCTCGCAGGGGGCGCCATCGAGATCTTGGCCCGGGTGGTGTTCGTGATCGCCGCGGCCTACTTCCTCACCCTGGACCAGCCGGTCTTCACCAAAGCTTGGAAGAGGCCGGCGCTCCCCGGTTTCCAATACGACTGGGATCGCCTGCGGGTGGCTCTCGACCGGATATGGGCGGCCTTCTTGCGCGGGCAGATCGTCCTGGGGCTGGTGATCGCCGTCGTCGTGACTCTGGGGCTCAGCCTGTTGGGGGTGCGCAATGCGGTCGTCTTGGGTTTGGTCGCCGGGATTCTCGAGTTCATCCCGATCCTCGGACCGTTCATCGCCGGCGCCATCGCCGTCCTGGTCGCTTTCTTCCAGGGATCGAACTGGTGGGGTCTGACGCCGTTCGCTTTCGCGCTGATCGTCGTCGCCTTTTTCATTGTCATTCAGCAGCTGGAGAACAACCTGCTGGTCCCCCGAATCATGGGCCGTGCGCTGAAATTACATCCGGTCGTGATTCTGGTGGCGGCGGTCATCGGGGCGACGCTCGCCGGGGTGCTGGGAATCCTGCTCTCCGCTCCGACGGTGGCGACGTTCATCCTGCTCGGGCGTTACGTCTACCGCAAAGTCTTCGACCTGCCGCCGTGGGATCCGCCGATCGACGGGGTCCTGGAGGCGCCGCCCGCCGTTACGCGCCCGCGGCGGGCGTTTTGGAGAAGGCGTTCCTGAGGCGGCCGACCCGGGCCGCGAGAGGCTGCAACGATGCCGGATGATCCGAAAGTCACGACCACGACGCTGGCCGAGACCGAGAATTACCTCGCCTGGAAATCGGACGAACCCGATGGCGAGGCGATTTACCACCTGGAAGCCGGTGCGGTCACCCTTCACTTCTTCACCGAAGAATGGGAGGAATTCCTCGATCTGGTGCGAGAGCTCCTGCCCGGCTGACGCCTCGGCGTGCCGTTGAAGGGGTCGGCGTGCTGACACCCTCGCTGCTGGCTGAGCTCCAGACGGCGGCCGGTGAGCGCGCCCTGACGGCAGCAGGCGAAGTCCTCGAAACCGAACCCGATTTCTTGAGAGCCGCCCAACAAGTCGCCCGGAGGGTTCCAGAGCGGCTGGCGCGCGCGGCCGTCGAGCAGCAGCTCCTGCGCCGCCGCGCCGAAGTCAAGTTCGACGGCGCCGCCGAACTCTTCTTCACCCGTGAAGGTCTCGAACAGGCAACCGCGGCGGCTGTCGCCCGGCATCGTGCGGAACGCTTCGCAGGATTCCCTCGGGCCTTCGACTTGGGTTGCGGCATCGGCGGCGACAGTCTCGAGCTGGCGAAGGTGACGGACGTCGTGGGTCTCGACCTCGACCGGCTGCGGTTGAGGATCCTGCGGGCCAACGCCGAGCGGACCGGCGTCGCATCTCGGATCCGGCTGGTCCGGGCAGATCTCGAAAGACTCCCCCTGCGGTTCCCCCGGGAGGCAGCTGCCTTCGCCGACCCTGGCCGCCGGGCCGGCGGGAGAAGGCTGCGCCGGGTCAACTCCTATCACCCTCCCTTGAGCCTCGTCTTGTCATGGCGGTCCTTCGTGGCCGGCCTGGCGATCAAGGTCAGCCCGGCGGTGGGCCTGGAAGAGGTGCGCGATCTTGGCTGTGAGATCGAGTTCGTTTCGTTGAGTGGAGAGCTGAAGGAGGCCGTGCTGTGGTTCGGTGCACTGCGTCGCGGTCGCAGGCGAGCAACGGTCCTTCCCTCCGGGGTGACGATGGAAGGGGAGGCCGAGCCGGCGAGCGAGATCGGACCTCTCGCGTCGTTCTTGATCGAGCCCGACCCGGCGGTTATGCGTGCCGGTTTGGTGGGACAGCTTGGGGCTGAGTTCGGCGCCCACCCGATCGCCCGCGACATCGCTTTCCTGACAACGGATGAGCCCCCCCACTCGCCTTTCGCCCGCACCTACCGGGTGGTGCAGGCGGCGCCCTTTCGACTGAAGTCACTGCAGATGATGCTGGCCGAACGCGGTGTCGGCCGGCTTACGGTGAAGCGCCGTGGGTCAGCCGTGGAGCCCGACGACATTGCCCGGAGGCTGCATCTGAGCGGAGATCGGGAGGCGCTGGTTGTCCTCACCAGGATCGCTGATAGGCAGACGATGATCCTGGCCGAGCCTGTCGGGCGAAGCGGGGACGCCAGTTCGGAGACATGAGACAAGGCGAGGCGAGCTCAACCAGGCGCCACGCCCTTCGCCCCTCTACACCTCTTCGCCCTCTACACCCCCTGGGGGCGCCGGAAGGGGCGTAAAGACCGAAGGGTGAGGGCGGCAGGGCGAAAGAGAAGGTTGAACGCGGCCGGTGCTATCATTGTTGCCGAGGGTATCACCATGGCGATGCGGCGGGAGCGCCTGACCTGGGAAGACGTCGACCGTCTGATCGCCCATCTGATTCCTCAGTTCGATTCCTCCTTCGACGCCATGGTGCTGATCACACGCGGCGGCATCGTCCCTGGTGGGATGCTCGCCGAAGCTCTCGGCATGGAGAACGTCCTCACCGCGTCGGTCGACTTCCCCTACGAGGCCAGGCGGGAGGCGGCAAAATTGCTTGTCTGGCCCCAATTTATCCAGTTTCCGGAGGACGGCCAGCTGGGTGGGAAGTCGGTACTCGTTGTGGACGATGTCTGGGGCTCCGGCCGGACCGTTACGGCCGTTAAGAACCGGGTTCAGGCCGCCGCGGGGCGGCCCTCGACCTGCGTCCTCCACTTCAACCCTCACCGGAGCCTGTTTGGGTCGGCCCGACCCGATTACTTCGCGGCCATAACCGACGCCTACATCATGTACCCGTGGGAAGGCGGCCGAGGCCTCGAGAAGGTGATGCTCGACCACCCGGAGTCCTAATCCCTGGTGGGCCGAGATGAGTCTCCCTCGTTTCCCTCCGCGGGGTCCACGCCTTAAGTGCGTTTGACTTTGCGTCCCCAGCAAGCTATAATCACTTCGCGCTTGCCTGCGTTCCGGGCTTGCACGTCCGGAAGACCATGGAGGTTGTGCATCAGGTGAACCGACCCGCTTGATCGTCGCAGTGTCGACCTGAATGCCTGGGCCTGGTCGGAGGCAAGCGAACGACCAGGCTTTTTCTTGCGGAGTGTGATGACGATAGCCCACGAAGACATGTCGACGCTGCTCGAAGGAGCCAGCGCCATCGCCCACCCCCGGCGCGGCGACGTTCTGCGTGGCCGAGTGCTGGCGATCGACGGCCGCGGGCTGGTGATCGACGTCGGCCTCAAGCGAGAGGGCATCGTCCTGGCGGAGGACCTGCGCCGGCTGGGCAGCGGCATAAAGACCCCCCAGGTGGACGATGAAGTCGAAGTGATGGTCGTCTCCCCGCTCGACTCCGAAGGGGATTTGATCGTCTCCTTGTCGCAGGCCACCGACAGCGGCGACTGGGCTCGGGCAGAGCAGCTGCTCGAGACCGGTGAAGTCTTCGAAGGCACGGCCTCGGCCGCCAACCGGGGCGGACTCGTTGTGCCGTTCGGCAAATTGCGCGGTTTCGTGCCGATCTCCCAACTGGCGGAGGCCCCGCGCGGCGTTGAAGACAGCGAGCGCCAGAGGGCGTTGGAACGACGGGTGGGCCGGCCGTTGCCGCTGCGGGTCATCGAGGTCGATCCTCAACGACGGCGCCTGGTCCTATCCGAGCGCAAGGCCGTCCGGGCCTGGCGCCAGGAACGCAAGGCCCAGGTGATGGAATCGCTGCATGAGGGTGAGGTCCGCAAGGGGATCGTGACGAGCGTGCGCGATTTCGGGGCCTTCGTGGATATCGGAGGCGCCGACGGGTTGATCCACATCTCCGAGCTGAGCTGGCGCCACGTCGAAAGCGCCGGGGACGTGGTTCGCGAGGGGCAGGAAGTGGAAGCGATGGTCGTCCGCCTCGATCGCCAGTCGAACCGGATCAGCCTGAGCCTCAAGCGACTTCAGCCGAACCCGTGGCAGGAGGCCGCCGGTCAATTGGCCGTCGGCGCCCTGCTCGAGGCGACGGTCGTCCGGCTGGACAAGGATGACGTCGTGGTGGTCGTCGAGCCCGGCCTGGAGGGTCGCCTCCAGTGGACGGAGGGCGAGCCACCGGCGCCGGGGACTCGCGTGACGGTGCGAGTGGCGTCGTTCGAACCTGAACGAGAGCGCCTTGGATTACAGCTTGGGCAAGGTCAGCCCGAGGTCATGAAGTGACGGGGAGGGAGGTGAGGTCGCGTTGACGACGGTCATTCTGAGACCCAACGAAAGCCAGGACATGCTGCTCAAGCGCTTCCGCAAGAAGGTTGCCAAGAGCGGCATCCTGAGCACCGTGCGCCGCAAGCGCTGGTTCATCTCCAAGAGCGAGCTGCGCAGGATCCAAAAGAAGAAGGCGATCCGGCGCCTCAAGCGCCGAGCGCGCAAGATGGCATGGCAGCGGGGTGAAGGCTAGCCGTAGGTCGGCGGCCTCCCGGAGGCGTGAATGACGAAGACCGAAGAGAAGATTGAGGTCGAAGGCACTGTGGTCGAGGCCTTGCCGGCGACCCAGTTTCGCGTGAAGCTCGATAACGAGCACACGGTGCTGGCCTACCTCTCCGGAAAGATGCGCAAGTACTACATTCGCATCCTTCTGGGGGACCGGGTGAAGGTCGAGCTATCGCCCTACGACCTGACGCGCGGTCGGATCACCTACCGCCATCGTCGCCGACCGAGCGAACAACCCCAGGCCTGACTCGCTCCCTCCGGACTCATTGCAATCCCTGTCGCCGCCCCCCGCTGTGGGGCGGCGTTTCATTTCCGGAGGACGAGCGCCCTCCACTCCCCGTCCGTTTCTTCAACCAACAGGGAGAGTCCCGCGTCGGAAGCGGCCGCCTGGACCCCCGGGCTCTGTTCGGCGAGAATCCCGGAAAGGATCAGGGTCCCGCCGTCGCGGACGGCGTCGACCAACCCCGACGCGAGCATCGTTTCCAGAACCGGCGCAAGGATATTGGCGACGACGACGTCGGCGGCACGCCGGCGTTGGCGGAGGCGAGGCAGCACCTGTTCCAGCGAACCCGGGAAAATCTCGATCGCCTGCTGAACACCGTTGCGTTCGGCGCTGCGCTCGGTGGCGGCCAAGGCCTCCTTGTCAATGTCGCACGCCAGCGCCTGTTCGGCGCCAAGCAGCAGAGCAGCGACGCTGAGGATCCCCGATCCGCAGCCGATATCGACGATCAGATCACCGGGTTGGAGGGCGGCTTCGATGGCTGCCAGACACAGGCGTGTGGTGGGATGGGCGCCGGTGCCGAAGGCCATCCCCGGATCGAGGTAGAGTGCGATGCGTTCCGAGTCTTCGCTGTGCAACCACGCCGGGACGATGATCAACCGCCTCCCCACGGGCAGCGGTCGGTAGTTGACCTTCCAGGCTTCCTCCCAGTCTTCTTCTTCGATCCACTGGAAGGCGGGTTCTGGGAGGGACTGAATCTGCCCCAAGTGCCAGAGCGCCTCCCGGATGCGCTGTTGCGCCGCGGCGTCGGCAGCAGCCTCTGGCACGTACCCCCGCACTTCCACCGGGCTGCCCTCGCCGGCTCCGGCCTCGTACGACATCGCCACGCCCTGTGGTGTGAAGCGCGCCAGAACGTCGGCGACGGCCTCGGCCAGTTCAGCCGAGACCGCCAACGAGACTTCCAGCCACCTCACTCGGCGGCGCCCCCGAGAAGATCCTTCAACCGGTCGAGGAAGCCTCGCTCGTGGGGGACAACGCCGTTGCCCATCGTCCCGCCGAGCTTCTCGAACAGCTCGCGCTGCTCGGCGCTCAACGATCGAGGGATTTCGACCGAGATCACCACCAGCTGATCTCCGCGCCCTCCGCGTTGCAAGTGCGGGATGCCCTTTGCCTTCAGCCGGATGACTTTCCCCGGCTGGGTACCGGCCGGAACCTGAATGGGCTCCTCCCCCTCGATGGTGGGGACCGAAATGTGAGCGCCGAGCGTCGCCTGCGCCACATTGACCCCGACGTCGAGCAAGACGTCGTCGCCGCGGCGGCGGAAGTAACGATGCGGGCGGACGTGCACGACGATATACAAGTTGCCGTGCGGCCCGCCGTTGCCACCCGGCTCACCCTCGCCGGCCAGCCGGACCTGGGTGCCCTCGTCGACGCCGGCCGGAATCGGGACGACGCGCTGCACGGAGTTGCGCACGACGCCGCGGCCGTTGCACGCCCGGCAGGGTGTGACGATCGTCTCGCCGGCGCCGCCGCACGTCGGGCAGGTCGCCACGTT
Organism: Anaerolineales bacterium; assembly: GCA_035281845.1. Taxonomy (GTDB): domain Bacteria; phylum Chloroflexota; class Anaerolineae; order Anaerolineales; family E44-bin32; genus DATEVL01. The sequence goes on from DATEVL010000119.1 coordinate 6,794, forward strand.
GACCATCGATCCGAGGAAGGTTTGGCGCACCTGGCGAACCTCGCCGGCGCCATTGCAGGTGGCGCAGCGTACCGGCGTCGTGCCCGGCTCGGCGCCGCGGCCCTGACAGGAGGGGCAGACCTCCTGGCGGGAGAACTCGATCGTCTTCTCAACCCCGGCCGCCGCCTCGGCGAACTCGAGGGTCAGGTCGTAGCGCAGGTCGGCGCCGCGGCGCGGGGAGCGTCGGCTGCGCCGACCGCCGGAGGCGACTCCGAAGAACTCCTCGAAGATGTCGGTGAAGCCGAAACTGAAGTCGGTCGGGAGGCCTTGGACTCCGGCGTGGCCGAAACGGTCGTAGGAGGCGCGGCGCTCCGCGTCGGAGAGCACCGCGTAGGCTTCGTTGATCTCCTTGAATCGCTCTTCCGAGCCGTGGTCCTTGTTGATGTCCGGGTGGTGTTGCTTGGCCAGACGCCGGTAGGCGCGGCGCAACTCGTCTGCCGAGGCATTGCGGCCGAGCTCCAGGACGTCGTAGTAATCACGCTTGGTAGGCATGCACCAACCTCAGCCCCGGATGCCCTCAAAGCGGGCGATTATTCGACACCTGGCCGGGGCAGAAAACGGTCGGTGGCTTGGGGAAGATGTGGTCAGTGGTCTGTCACCGGCCTTGCTTGGCAAGGCCATCGGCTGACCACTGGCCACCGGCCACTGACCACTGCCTCAGGCCTCCTTGAATTCCCCGTCGACCACGTCGTCGGGCTTGTCGGGGGCCGGGCCGGCATCCCCGCCAGCTGCGGCCGAGTCCCCTCCGCCAACGCTGCCGGCCTCATACATCGCCGCTCCGATGGCCTGCATCGCCTGCACCAGGTCCGTCGTGCTCTGGCGCAACGCGGCGGCGTCCTCGCCGTCCATGCGCTCCCGGACCTCCTGAATCTTGGCTTCGATGTTCGTACGGATATGCGCCGCCACTTTGTCTCCCCCCTCGCGCAGCGCTCGCTCGGCGCTGTAGATGGCGTTGTCGCCGGCGTTGCGTGCTTCCACCAGGCCGCGGCGCTTCCGGTCGTCGGCGGCGTGACTCTCGGCCTCCTTGCGCATCTTGTCGACTTCCTCCTCGCTCAGGCCGGAGGAGGCGGTGATCGTGATGTGCTGGCTGCGCCCGGTGGCCTTGTCGGTGGCGCTTACCTTGAGGATCCCGTCGGCGTCGATATCGAAAGTGACGTCGATCTGAGGGATGCCGCGGGGAGCCGGTGGAATCCCGTCCAGGTTGAACTTGCCCAGGGATTTGTTGTCGGCGGCGAAGGGGCGTTCGCCCTGCACGACGTGGATCTCCACCTCGCGCTGGCTGTCGGAGGCCGTCGAGAAGGTCTGGCTCTTGCGTGTGGGGATCGTCGTATTGCGCTCGATCAACGCTGTCGCTACGCCGCCCAGGGTCTCGATCGATAGGGTCAGCGGGGTGACGTCGAGCAGGAGAATGTCCTTGACCTCACCGCCCAGGACGCCGGCCTGGATGGCGGCGCCGATGGCGACGACCTCATCCGGATTGACCCCCTTGTGCGGCTCCCGGCCGAAGATCTTGCGCACGGCCTCTTGTACCGCCGGCATGCGCGTCATCCCACCGACGAGGATGACCTCGTGGATATCGCCCGGGCCGAGGTTGGCGTCCTGCAACGCCTGGCGGCAGGGGCCGATCGATCGACCGACCAAGTCCTCCGTCAACTGCTCCAACTTGGAGCGGGTGATCGCCAGGTTGAGGTGCTTGGGGCCGCTGGCGTCGGCCGTGATGAAGGGCAGGTTAATCTCGGTCTGCTGCACCGTCGACAGCTCGATCTTCGCTTTCTCGCCCGCTTCCTTCAATCGCTGCAGCGCCTGGCGATCGTTGCGGAGGTCGACGCCCTGGTCCTTTTGGAACGTGTCGGCGATCCAGTCGATCAGCCGCTGATCGAAGTCATCGCCGCCCAGGAAGGTGTCGCCGTTGGTGGCCTTGACCTCGAAGACGCCCTCGCCGACGTCCAGGATCGAAATATCGAAAGTCCCGCCACCCAGATCGTACACGGCGATCGTCTGCTCGGCCTTCTTGTCGAGGCCGTAGGCCAGGGAGGAGGCGGTCGGCTCGTTGATAATCCGCAACACCTCCAGGCCGGAGATCCGCCCGGCGTCCTTGGTAGCGTTGCGCTGGGAGTCGTTGAAGTAGGCCGGGACCGTGATCACCGCCTGGGTCACCGACTCCCCCAGGTAGGCCTCGGCGTCGGCCTTGATCTTGGCCAGGATCATGGCCGAGACCTCCGCCGGCGAATACTCTTTGCCGGCCAGCGTTACGCGCACATCTCCGTTGGGCGCGGCGGCGACCTTGTACGGGACCAGCGCCAGCGCCTTCTGCACCTCAGCGTCGGAGAACTTACGGCCCATGAAGCGCTTGATCGAGAAGATCGTATTCTCGGGATTGACAACCGCTTGACGCCGGGCGACCTGGCCGACCATCCGCTCACCGTTCTTGGTGTTGACGGCGACGACGGAAGGGATCAGCCGACCCCCCTCGGACGAGGGGATGACGGTCGGCTCGCCGCCCTCCATCACCGCCACCACCGAGTTGGTCGTGCCCAGGTCGATTCCGATAATCTTTCCCATGCCCGATGCTCCTACTTGGCCACACGCACTCGCGCCGGGCGCAGGATGCGCTCGCCGAGGCGGTAGCCCTGTTGGATGACTTCGATCACCTGACCGTGTTCGTGGGTGTCGCTGGCCTCGTACGTGACGGCTTCGTGCAGTGCCGGATCGAACAGCGTGCCTTGGGCCGGGACCATCTCCACCCCCTCGGACTCGAGCAGCCCGGTCAGCTTGCGATAGATCAACTCGATCCCTGCGGTCCAGGCGCGCACTTCTTCCCCATCCGGGCGGTCGCGCAACGCCCGCTCCAAATCGTCGACGGCCGGAAGGACTTTGGTCAACACGGCGGCCATCGCCCGGCTGCGCGCCTCGTCCTGCTCGCGCTCGATGCGCTTCTTGTAGTTGGCGAACTCGGCCCGCGACCGCTGCCAGCCGTCGAGATACTCGCCGGATTTCGCCCGCACCTCGTCGAGCTCGACCTGCAGTGCAACGTCGTTGCCGCCGGCTGACTCCGTCCCCGCCGGCCCCGCTTCGGGCTCGGCGGTGAAGATCGACGCCGCTGCGATCTCATCCAGGGTCGGCTCCGGCGCCGGACGGTCCTCCGCCAAGGCCGACTCGGCGAGCTCTTCGTCGAGCGGGGAAAGGTTCTCTTCGGGATCGCCCTTCTTGCGTTTCGTCACGAATGTGCCTCAGGAGGGAGGGGATCGCCTCAACCGGCGAAAGATTCCACGACCAGCTCGCTCATCAACCCGGAGACGTAGCGCACGGCCGAGATCGTCCGGCCGTACGCCATACGGGTCGGCCCGAGCACGCCCAGGGCGCCGGTGGCGAATCCGGCGGCGCCATAACGCGCCAACACCATCGAGCAGTCGCGCAGTTCTTCCCAGGCGCCTTCGCCACCGATGACGACCTGCACGCTGCCGACGCCCGGGCTGAGCACCTGGGCCAGAACTTCCTCCAGCAAAGATCGCTCGTCGAGCAGGCGCAGCGCGTGACGCGCCGCATCGGGGCGCACGAAGTCTGGGTGATCCAGCACGTTGGCCAGGCCGTCGCGGTAAATCTCACCGGAGGCGACGGCATCGGCGCGCGAGAGCGTCTCGGAGACCAACCGGATGACTTCCTGGCCGAGCGTGTCGAAGGCCGGCCCGATGGCGGCCACGCCGAAGGCGTCGAGCCCCAGCACCGCCGCCGTGATCCGCTCGGCCAGCTGCGAGAGCTGGGCCTGGTCGACCGGCTCGGCTAGGCTCAGCACCTGCTGCCTGACTTCGCCGCCTTGTAGGACCAGCACCAACAAGACCTGTCGACCCTGCGTGACGATGAGCTCCAAGTGCTTGAAGACCGCGCGGGCGGCGTGAGGCGCGGTCACCAGCGCCGCGGCTTGCGATTGGTGCGCCAACACCGACGCCGCCAACCGGATCCACTCGTCCACGTCGGAACGCGCCTGATAGAACTGGTGGCTGATCAGGCGCTTTTCGTCGGAAGGCAGCTCGGTCTCCCCCAGCAGGCCGCGCACGAAGTAGCGATAGCCGTCTTCGGTGGGCGCCCGGCCGCCGGAAGTATGCGGTTGGCGTAGCAGGCCTTCGCGGGTGAGCGCCGCCATCTCGTTGCGTATCGTCGCCGAGCTGACGCCCAGATGGAAGCGCGAGATCAGAGTATGGGAGCCGATCGGCTCCCCGGTCTCGATGTATTCGTGGATGATGAGCCCCAGGATCGTTTCCTGGCGCTCGGAAAGCAGTCTGTCCATGCCTTTGTGCTGTTTAGCACTCTCCGTCAGAGAGTGCTAACGGCCGGGAAACGATAATACCATCCGGCCCCAGGTGCGTCAAGCGAACGGTCGTGTCGGAAGTGTGAGCGCACACCGGCTCGGGAGACCGGTCTTCTCCCGCGGATGAGATTCATGGGCGGCAGACGGCGTAAGGGCCGGCGCATCAAGGCCTGCCAATGACACTGTCTTGCGCAAATGCCGCGTTGCGTTCGCAACCTTTCTCGCCAAACGCGGTCGTCGCCGCCCCGCGCAGCCTGCTCTCGCGACGGCAAGGTCCTGGCCTGGGCCTGGATGTCTCTGGATTCCCGCCTCCGCGGGAATGACAATGTCTTCGCGTGTCGTCCCCGCAAAGTCTTCTCTCGCGAGGGCGAGGGGCGGGGCTGGGCCTGGGTGACCTCTGGATTCCCGCTTTCGCGGCAATGACAATCCTTACTAAGGTCGCCCCCGCGAATCGCGCTTCGCCCTCTACGCCCCTTCGGGCGCCCCCAGGGGGCAGGGCGCCAAGGGCGCATCGCGCTTCGCATCCTGTAGAGGATTGGTCGGGATCTTCATTGGGTCCCCGCACCGCTTCCGCTTCCCGTTTGGGTGTCTCGCATTCCGCGAGGATGCCACCCTTCGCAACCTTCTGCGCGTTTGACAGCGAATCCCGCGACGGCTAGGATTGGTGGCAGACCCCCGGTCGAGTCGACAGGAGACGAGATTGGCCCAGCTGCCCGAAGTCACCGATTCAACCTTCGAGCCCGAAGTCATCCGGGTCGCCGATCCGGTGCTGGTCGATTTCGGTGCGGAGTGGTGCCATCCTTGTCGGCAGCTCGACCCCATCATCGAAGGTCTGGCGGATGAATGGCGCGGCCGGGTCAAGATCGTTCACGTGGACGCCGACCAGAACGTCCAGTCGACGATGCGCTTCCAGGTGTTCGGCCTCCCGACGTTGATCCTGTTCCTGCGCGGTCAGCCGGTGGCCCGGCTTCAAGGGTACCAATCAAAGAAGCGAATCGTCGAGACCGTCGAACAGCATCTTCCTCCTCGCTGAGCGGAGGCCCGGGCCGAGCGAGAACGAGGATCGGGCCGAAGTCGAAGCGTGAAGCGGAGGCCCGGGATCCGGCCAGAGCGCCGATGTATAATCCGCTCGAGGCGCTCCCGGACGCCTCGACTATGGCCAAGAAGTTGCGAGTTCTGATCGCCAAACCCGGCCTGGACGGCCACGACCGGGGCGCCAAAGTCATCGCACGATCCTTGCGCGACGCCGGAATGGAAGTCATCTACACCGGACTCCGTCAGACGCCGGAGATGATTGCCGACGCCGCGTTGCAGGAAGACGTCGACGCGATCGGCCTGTCCATCCTCTCCGGTGCACACATGGCGCTCGTGCCGCGCTTGCTCGAGCAGTTGCGCGGTCAGGGACAAGCCCACGTTGCCGTGCTCGTCGGCGGGATCATTCCAGACGATGACATTCCCCGGCTGAAGGAGCTGGGAGTAGCGGCGGTCTTCGGACCTGGAGCGAACACCGAGGCCATCATTCGCGCCTTCCAGGAGGCGGTCACCGCCTCGCCGAAGGCCGTCTGAGCGCGGGCGGCATGGGCCTGGCGGAGGACGTCCGAGCAGGCGACCGGCTGGCCCTGGCCCGTTTGCTGAGTTGGCTCGAGGAGGGTGATCCTCGAGGTGAGGGCGTCCTGACCGAACTGTACCCCCAGACCGGACTTGGCCATCGAGTCGGCGTGACCGGTCCTCCAGGCAGCGGCAAGTCAACTTTGGTCAATCAGGCGGTTCGTTGGTGTCGCCAGCACGGGTCGGAACGCGTGGCGGTGGTAGCCGTCGATCCCAGCAGTCCCTTCAGCGGCGGTGCCATCCTCGGTGATCGGATTCGAATGCGCGACCTGAGCGGGGACCCGGGCGTGTTTATCCGCAGCATGGCCAGCCGCGGAGAGTTGGGCGGCCTGGCGCGGCGCACCGCCGTCTTTGTGGAAGCCCTGATCGCCGGCGGGTACGAACGGATCTTCATCGAGACGGTCGGCGCCGGCCAGGCCGAGGTCGACATCGCCCGCATGGCCGACACCACCGTCGTCGTCGAGGCGCCCGGCATGGGAGACGAGATTCAGGCGATCAAAGCCGGGATCCTCGAGATCGCCGACATACTCGTCGTCAACAAGGCCGATCTCCCCGGGGCGCAAGCCGCCGTCCAAGCGCTGCACTATTCGCTCGGCCTCGCCAAACGGCCCGCTGGTGCCTGGTCGCCGCCGATTCTGACGACGATCGCCGAAACGGGTGAGGGAGTGGAGGCCCTGATGGAAGCGGTCAATCGTCATCAGGACTACCTCCTTTCGTCTGGGGAGGGAGAGAGCCGGGAACTCGCCCGGGCCTCCAGTCGACTCGAAGCCGAGCTTCGCCATACCTTGACGGAGACGTTCCAGCGGAACCTCGCCGACGGGCGGTTCGAGGCGGCGGTGCAGGCGGTGTTCGAGCGACGAATGACCCCGGCCCAGGCGGCGGCCGATCTCATCGGGGAGCGAGCCGAGGCTTGACAGCCCGCCGCGAGCAGAGGCCGCCTCGGTTCTTTCGTTGCGGCGATCGGCACGGCAGCCCTGAGCGGAGGCTGCCTCGGATCTTCGCTTGCGACAACCGACACTACAGCCGTGGTCGAAGGGCAACCGCGTAAGACTTCCGGAGGAGAGAATGGCCAAGGCGCCAGGGATGCACGTCTATGGTGAAATCAAACTTTTCGCGGGCTCCGGCTGCCGCGACTTGGCCCAGGAGATCGGGGATTACCTCTCGCTGCCCTTGAGCGGCTACGATCGCGTCGAGTTCCCCAACGAGAATATCTTCGTGCGCCTCCACGGCAGCGTCCGCGGCCAGGATGTTTACTTGATCCAGTCGATGGCTCCGCCGGTGCACCGCAATCTGATGGAGCTGTTGATCATGCTCGACTGCCTCAAGCGCGATTCCGCCGGGAGGATCACGGCCGTCATCCCTTACATGGCCTATGCCCGTTCTGACAAGAAAGATCAGCCGCGGGTGCCGATCACCGCCCGGCTGGTGGCGGACATGATCGAGGTCGCCGGCGCCGACCGCTACATCACGATCGATCTGCATGCCGGGCAGATCCAGGGCTTCTTCTCAATCCCCGGCGATGTGTTGACCGCCTTCCACATGCTTTCCGACCATTTTGTGTCGTTGGGCCTCGAGCGCGCCGCGGTGGCTTCCACCGATCTAGGCTTCGCCAAGAAGGGTCGCAATTTCGCCGCCAAACTCGGCGTTCCGTTGGCCTTTGTCGAGAAACGCCGAGTGGGCGACGACCCTCGGGCGCGGGCCTACACTCTCATCGGGGACGTCCGAGACCGGGACGTCATCCTGGTTGACGACGAGGTACTGACCGCCGGTTCGGCTTGTGAGGCAGCCGGAATCGTCCGCGAGAACGGCGCCCGCGATGTCTATCTCTCCTTCACGCACGGCTTCCTCGTCCACGAGGCGGTGCAGCGTATGGCCGAGGCCGGCTTCAAGGAGATCGTCACAACCAATACACTGCCCATCCCGCCGGAGAAACGCCTGCCCAACATGACCGTCCTTTCGGTGGCCCCCTTGCTGGGAGAGGTCATCCTGCGGGCGCATGAGGGCCGCTCGGTGGGGGAGTTGTTCAACGAGTAGGGGCCGCGCCAGTGAAGCCCCTGAGAACCCGATGAAATCGCGCGCCACCAAGTGCACACTGGTAGTCCCGGCCTTTAGGCCGGGCCGACGGGCGCGCGCACACATGCGTCGGCTAAAGCCGGCGACTACTGTGCCCGCCGGCGTGCCACCCCATGCGCGGCGAGGGCTGAAGCCGGCGACTACGATGCCTGCCTACGCGTCACCGTGCTGAAGACGGTAGTCCCGGCCTTTGGGCCAGGCCGACGGGCGCACCGCGCACGCACGCCGGCTAAAGCCGGCGACTACCGTGCCCGCCGGCGTGCCACCCCATGCGCGGCAACGGCTGAAGCCGGCGACTACGGTGCCTGCCTTCGCGTCACTGTGTTGATTTCGGTAGTCCCGGCCTTTAGGCCGGGCCGACGGGCGCGCCGCGCACACGCGCCGGCGAAAGCCGGCGACTACTGTGCCCGCCGGCGTGCCACCCCATGCCCGGCGAGGGCTGAAGCCGGCGACTACGATGCCTGCCTACGCGTCACCGTGCTGAAGACGGTAGTCCCGGCCTTTGGGCCAGGCCGACGGACCATCCATCATGAAGCGAGCACGTCTCGCAGATCGAACACATCCGACCCCGTGAACCCGTAATCGCGCCAGTCGTCCACCAAGCCTCGCCGGACGGGGTTTTCCGCGATGTAGCGCAGATGCACCAAGATATCCTCCTCGCGTCGGAGAACGTGATCATAGAAACCGCGCTGCCATCGGACCTCTGGCCGGTTACGGGCAAGCCAGTAGCCAGAGAGTTGTTTGAACAGGGACATGGCCTTCCGAAGGTCCGATGAGGGCCGCGTGCCTTGAAGGGCTACGTGCACGTGATCCGGCATGAAGCAATAGCCCAGGACTCGACAACCGTGAGTGTGGCTTGCTCGGCTGAGGAAGCACTTGAAGGTGTCGACCAGAGATGCATCGGTGAAGGGGGAGATCTGCCTTGCGACGCAGGCGGTGAAAGCTACGACGATTTCGCCGGTGTAGGCCTCTCGGGGAAGCCTGTGCTTTCTCTGGCGGGCGGGTCTCCGGCCCTGTGCGTCCATCTGGCTGTCCCCCTCGCCGGCTGAAGCCGGCGACTACCGTGCCTCGCCGACGCGCCACCAATCGCAACGCCGCTCAATGCCGACGACTACCCCGCGCGCAACTCGGCGATGAAGGGCTCCCAGGCCGCTGTCGCTAGACCCAACTTGCGCCGTAGGTAGTAGTCGCGCACGATGTCGCCTTGTTGCTCCGGATTGAAGTCCGTCAGGCTTGCATGGCGCGCCGCGGCGGAATTCAAGCCGCTCTCGCCTCCGTAGTCGTAGGCCGCCGCGCCCAGCTTCAACGTCTTGCGCACCGCATCCACGGCATAACGATAACCGCGCTGCCGATACTGCCAGACGTGCGTCAGCTCGTGAATCAGCCAGGCCATGTCGCCGAAGATCCGGGCCTCGAATTCGGCGGGTCCAGTCTTTAGCGGGCGAGGGAAGTAAACATTCTGGCCGAGCGTGACGGAATTGCCGGCCGTGGGCGGCGGGCGCCGGGTGAGAGCAGCCCCGACGTTCCCGACCCAGTTCGGCCAGCGCGCATGCTCGTGGACCCAGATCGCGCCGTAAGGCAGCTCCGAGCCAAAGACGCTTTCGGCCTCGCGGATCTCGATGGGTCGCAATCGGCGGCGGGGCATGATTTACACCCTTGGCTCCAATTAGAGCTATGTAGGCGCGCTGAGCGCAGTCGAAGCGCGGCGGTCCCAATTCATTACTCACTCCCTCGAATTCGGCATCCTTCGACGGAGCCTGTCCCGCCCTTGGCGGTCTGTAGAGACCGAGCTGAGGCGAGGGACTTAGGATGCCTGATCCGTCGGCCCGAGGTCCAGGTCTGGGGGAGGCTCATCCGGCAGTTTCCACCGCACCTCGGGGTGATTCACGACTCCGTGGAAGCGGTTGGCGCTGGCGATGCCCTCCCGGTAGGTTTTCTCGAATCCTTGTGCGTCGTGGTCCTCGATCGTCTTAGCCAGAGGTTCGAGCGTCCCCAGCCGGAAGGCCTCCAGGTGCTTCGCCATCTTGGGGCGGGTCGTCGATCCGATCCGAAATAGGTGCACGATCTGCCGCAGTTGATACGCCGCCAGCTCCCAATTGCCTCCTCGGGCGGCGTAGTAAAGCACCCAATAGCACCGGCTCACCTCAGGCATCAGACGTCCCAGCCCCGGCTGAAGCTCCACCAGCTGGTCGAGGCTCAGTTCGACATGGCGGCTACGGCCGCGGGGCGAATCGTTCGCTTCGCCTTCCATCTTCCTTTAGAAAGCCTCCAGGGTGCCGCGGCGCTTGGCTTGCGTCTCAAACCACCGGAAGAGAGCATATCCCATCGAAGCATAGAACACGCCCACCAGGAATTCGCCGACCAGCAGCGGCGAGACCTCGGCCAACGACGCGCCATGGATGATCAGGCGAGCGGCGGCGATGCCTCGCGTCAGCGGCAGACACCAGGAAATAGCCTGCATCCACGGCGGCAGCGCCAGGACCGGAATGTTGGCTCCGCTGAAGACAAGGAGGAGCATGTAGACCGTATTGTTGACGAACATGACGTTCAGAGTGACCAGGCTCAGGCACCCCATCAGCAGCCCGAGGCCGGCCGTGCTGAACGTCGAGATCAGGATCGCCAGCAGCAACGCCGCCGGGTCGGCCTGGGAAAGGTCGAGGCCGAAGATCACGACCCCCCACATGAAAGCCAGCAGAACTCCGAAGACACCGTCGATCAGGTGGAAGAACGCCCGGCCGAGGAACATCGCCATGCGGTTGGCGGGGGTCCCGAAGAGATAGGCAAGAGTCCCCTCCCAACGGTCTCCCCCGATGCTCATCGTCACCCCGAAGATACCGTTGACGGCGGTCAGTTGCATGGCATTGCCGATGACATAGTAGCTGAC
>DATEVL010000120.1:0-14670 GCA_035281845.1 Anaerolineales bacterium
CGCCTACCGTTGGTTCGCCAACCAGGATGGGATTGCGGCCTTCGGAAGCGGAGGGGTCGTCACCGGGAACTCCTCCAGCATCGCCGCCTACGGGATGGCCACCGACACTTTCGTCTACATGTATGTCGTGGGAGCGGAAACCGGCCCCAACTGGCGCATCGAGAAGCGCCGCTTGGTCAGCGGTGCTCTGCAGGCCGGGTTTGACACTGACGGAATCATCAACGGCGCCAGCGCCAGCCAGCAGGCGGAAGATATCGCTATCGACGGCACGTACATGTATGTCGTGGGCTCCGACGACGGCGGCGGCGGCACCTGGCGCATCGAGAAACGCCGGCTCGACACCGGCGCGCTCGAAACCGCCTTCGACGTCGACGGAGTCATCACCGAGACCATCGGCGGGACCGCCCTCGGCGTTGCCATCGATGCCACTCACATGTACGTCGTCGGGAGCGACTCGGCCGGACTGCGCATCGAGAAGCGAAGCCTCGCTGACGGGTCGCTCGACACCGCCTTCAGCACGGACGGTATCGTTACTGGCGAAGGCGGCGACGCCGCCAACGAAATCGCCATCGATTCGACTTACCTGTACCTGGTCGGCGAAGAATCCGCACCCACCTGGCGCATCGAGAAGCGCCGGCTCGACAGTGGTGCCCTCGAGACGGCCTTCGACGGCGACGGGATCGTCAGCGACGGCGTCGGTCTGCAGGCCCGCGGGATCGCCATCGACTCGACCTACCTCTACGTCGTCGGCGACGAATCGCCCCTCGGGGACCTCGATTGGCGGATCGAGAAGCGCCGACTGGATGACGGCACACTCGATTCGAGTTTCGACGGCGACGGGGTGGTGAGCAGCCCTGGTGGATATCGAGCGTTCCAGGTCGGCCTGGACGCAACGTACCTGTACGTTGTCGGCGACGACGAAGCCGCTGGCTCGGGGAACTGGCGTATCGAGAAGCTTCGCCAGGACACGGGCGCCTTGGACGCCGGCTTCGGCACCGCGGGCGTCGTGACCTCAGCGCCGCTGAGCGAGAGTGCACGGGACGTGGCCGTCATCCCCGGCGGCAGCAACACCGGCCTGTATGTCGTCGGCAACGACGGCGGGCCGGACCTACGTATTGAGAAGCGGCTGATCTCGGACGGCTCCTTGATCCTGTCGGAGATCAACGTCGGGGCTCCGCTTGCGGTGCAGGACACACCTGCTACCGCCCCGGTCCAGTTGACCCCCTTCCGGCTCCGCCTGCTCGTCCACGCCGGCGGCACCGAGCTCTGGCTCGACGAAGGGCAGTTCAAACTGCAGTTTGCCGTTCAATCCGGGACCTGCGACGCCGGGTTCGACGGCGAGACCTATGCCGACGTGACTGGCGCCACGGAGATCCGCTACTACAACAACGCTGTCGCCCTGGATGGCTGGACGCTCACGGCCAACGGCAATGATCCAACCCATGGGGCCGATCCGGTCGTGGCCCAGACCTACAATGAGTCTTACAACGACTTCAGCAACTCCGTCTCCGCCTTCGGGCCGAACGAGGATGGCCTGTGGGATTTCGCCCTGGTCGACTCCTCGGCGCCGACCAACACGACCTACTGCTTCCGGGTCGTGCGCACCGATGACTCTTTGATCGATGCCTACAGCCAGGTTCCGGAGATCGTCACGGCACCATGAACCCCCTACGGATGACCCCGACGAATCCGCTGGCTGGTCGACCGAACGAGCCGCGACCGGCGGGAACGGGATGAGGGAAATCGCATGGCCACTCTAAAAGCACTCGTCTGCGACGACGAAGCCCCCCTGCGCGACCTGATGGCGCGCCGGCTGGAGAAGCTGGGCCTGGAGGTCGAGCGGGCCGAGGATGGGAAGGACGCCATCGCCCACCTGGAGCGCAACCACTACGACCTGCTGGTCACCGACATTTACATGCCGGATGTCACCGGGCTCGAGCTGCTGCAGCGGATGAAGGCGCTTGACCCCCACGCGCAGGTCGTGGTCGTGACGGCCTCGGCCACGCTCGACAATGCGGTCAAGGCCCTCAATGACGGTGCCTTCGCCTATCTGACCAAACCCTTTGACCACCTCTCCGTTTTCGACAACGTCGTCTCCCGGGCGATCGATTTCCGTCGGGCCATTCTCGACAACTTGCGTATGGCCGAGGTCCAGCGCATGCGCGGCGACATGCTGGAGAAGGAAGTCGCCGGGCGGATCCGCCAACTCAAGCGGACGCAGGAGTATATGGCGACGCTGTTGGCCTGCCTGCCGGTGGGGGTGGCGGTCATCGATGAATCCGGCCGCGCTGCCCTTCTCAACCCCCGGGGCGAGGCCTACCTCGAGGAAATCCTTACTGGCGGAGACGCCAGCATGCGGCAGCTGCTGGAGTCGGTGCCGGCCGTGGAGGGACACCGCCATGGCGAAGTGGAAGTCGGAGGGCGCCGCCTCGAGCTCTCTCTTTCGGATCTGGCCCTCCCCGGTGATCAACATCAACAGGTGCTGATGCTGCGGGAGCAGGAGAGCAGCGCCCCGGCGATGGGGAGCCTGGTCCAGGAAGCCCTGCTCAATCTGCGACGCGGGCTGATGTTCATGGCGCGTCGCGAACAAGACCCCAGTTCGCGGAAGATCATCAAAGGCATGGCTGTCGAGGTCTCCTCGCTGGCCAACCTGCTCGACGTGGAGCTCCTCCCCGAAGTCGGCGCGGCCTCACCTCCCGAGGGGCCCGAAGAGGGGGCGACGAGGATTCTGCCGCCCTCGACTCCGGACGACGAGCTGGCTTTGGCGTCGGCTGTCCTCCCGACCGAGCCAGTCGAGATGATGGCGGCTCCGGGGAACGGCAGGGACCTGGTCCCTTACCCCTCCACCCCCGAGCCTGTTCCGGAGTCGGTCGAGGCTCAGCTACCCAACACTGGGAGTCTGCTCTTGCGCAAAGGTATGTCGATGGTGCTGGAAGGCCGCATCAAGAGGAAGAAGCCCTCCGCCGAGCCGGCTCCCAGCCCAGAGGACGCGGAGAGGATGCAGCAGAAGATCGAGCGTTGGGCGCGGTCCGGCGCTTCCGCCGGCGAAGCTTCGGAGGACGACTTGGAGTCGGCTGACGAGCCGGCTGCACCCTCGGTCTGGCCGCCGCCTCTGCCTTCGTCGAACGGAAAGAATTAGTCAGCGAGAAACCGGGTTTCTTCAAGAAACCCGGTTTCTTGTCGCTTACGAGTCGAGCGGCCAACTCGGCAACACGTCGATGTCGAGCGCGTCGCGCTGGCCGGTGAGGAAGCGTACGTGGCCGGCGGCGGCGGTCATCGCCGCGTTGTCTGTGCACAGTGACAGCGGCGGAACGCGAGTGGGAATCGGACTCCGCGCGGCCAGGCGCTCCCGCAGCGCTTCATTGGCCGAAACCCCGCCCGCCATGAGAATCGTACGTGCCTCGAAAGCTTCGGCGGCGGCCACGGTCTTCTCCACCAGGACTTCGACCACCGCCGCCTGAAAGGAAGCCGCCAGATCCGAGGTCGGAAGCCCGGCGGCAGGAGTCTCGATCCCGGCGCGAACCTCGGGCTGCAAGGCGCGCACTTCGCGAAGCACCGCCGTCTTCAGACCGCTGAAAGAGAAGTCCCAGGTACCCTCTAGCCAGGCGCGCGGGAAACGATAGGCTTGCGGGTTTCCTGGGCGCGCTTCTTGTTGGATGGCGGGCCCGCCGGGATAGGCGAGGCCGAGCAGGCGCGCGACTTTGTCGAAGGCCTCGCCGGCGGCGTCATCGAGCGTTCCTCCCAGACGCTGGTAGATCAAGTGGTCTCGCATCAAGACCAGCTCGGTGTGGCCTCCGGAAACGATCAGCCCCAACATGGGGAAGGCCGGCTCGGGCTCGTCCTCCACCAGCCAGATCGAGTACAGGTGGGCCTCGAGGTGATTGATTCCGATCAAGGGGAGCCCGCGCGCCAGCGCCAGACCCTTGGCGCAATTCAGTCCGACGACGAGCGACCCGGCCAGGCCCGGCCCGCGGGTGACGGCGACGGCGTCGATCCCTTCCAGCCCGACATGGGCCTGGGACAACGCCTCCTGCACGACCGGCAGGATGGCCTCGATGTGCATGCGCGAGGCGGCCTCGGGAAAGACCCCGCCGTATTTGGCGTGCACGCCCACCTGAGAGGCGACCACGTTGGAAATGATGCGGCGTCCGTCTTCGACGACGGCTGCGGCCGTTTCGTCGCAAGAAGTTTCAATTCCGAGGAGTCGGGAAGGGCGCGAGTCCTTGGAGGCGGGCAGGGGTTCAGCCGGCACGACCGGCCGCTCAGGTGCGGCGCGGCTTGGTCTTCTTCGATCGGGAGGGCTTGCTCGCTTGGCCACGTGGGCTCCGTCGCATCGGGAGGACGAGGTCCATCGGGTAGGGGGCCAACACCTCAGGACCCTCGCGGCCGATCCAGACCGTGTCTTCCAAACGGACTCCGAGGCCGCGCTCCGGATAGTATAGCCCGGGCTCGATCGTGACCACGTGGCCGGGCTGCAGGAGGTCGGGTGGCTCCAGGAGCATCGTCAACCAGGGAGCCTCATGGATCGCCAGCCCCACGCCGTGGCCCAGGGAATGGACGTATCCCGCACGCGTTCCCGGCGTCGATAACACGCTGGGATGACCTCGGCCTTCGAACAACTCGCAAACGGCCCACTGCAACTCGCGACCGCTGGCTCCGGGCCGAGCCTGCGCCAGGCCCAGCCGATAGGCATCCAGCACGTCCTGGTACACCCGGGCCACGTCGTCCGAGGCGCGGTCCAGGCACCAGGTGCGGGTGAGGTCATAGAAGTAGCCTCCGCCGCGCTCGCAGGGAAAGAGATCGAAGACGATCGGCACGCCGGTCGGCACCGGCTGATCGTCGATGCCGGTGCTGTGCGGGACCCCGGCATCGTGACCGACGGCGAAGATCGTTCCTTCCGGATTCTCCGCGCCGCGCTCCGCTAGCCATAGGTCGATGCGCCGCTTGACGACGCCGATGGTGAGCGCCTCCCCCTGTCGATCCACGAGGATTCCTCGGCGGGCTTGATGCGACGTGAGGAAATCAGCGACGCGGTCGATGACGTCCACCGTGATGGCGCCCATGCGACGGATGCGGTCGACCTCAAAGGAGTCCTTGGTCGCCCGGGCGCGCGCCAGCGGTGAGGCGGAGTCTGGAAAGGCGACGATCTCCAGGCCTGGGAGCCGTCGCGCCAGCCGACGAAAGGTCTCGATCGCGTCGCCGACCTCGCTCAGCCCTTGGACCTGGATCCGTCCGAGCAAGTGACTGTCACGCAGGACATGTTCGAAGGCGATCGCCTCGGACTCCAGAGGATCGCCCCCCGCCTGGCGAGCGAAAGCCGCCCAATCGAGGGCGTTGTAGTGCAGGCCGGCGCGCGCCACCTCGTCGCGTTCCATGTCGCTGCAGTAGAGCACCGCCGGCGAGTTGCGCCGCCGCGCTAGGATTCCCGAGCCGACGTGAACCAGTCCGGTGAAGTACGCCATGCTGGGATTGCGCGCGGCGGCGCCGATCACGATCAGCCCGTCCAACCCGGCTTCTTCCAGATATTGGTCTAGGCCTTCCTTCATGATGGCCCTCGGAATTCTTCGGGGATCGGGCTTTCGCCCTCACCTCCGGACCCTATCTACGGGGATTGCGAGTCCGCCTCGGAGGTCACCAGAGCGGGCTGGCAACTCCAAGGGGTGTATGGCCTCACCCCCTACCCCCCTCTCCGCGGTGCATTGGGTTTTCTCCCCAAGCGGGTTATGCGGAGAGGGGGATGGAGTCTTGGAGGGGTTGGGGGCCGAAGGCCCCCAACCCCTCCAAAAAGAACCTCCCCTCCCCCGGCCTCCATTCCTTTGGCGCTCCTTCCCTCAATGCCGGGGGAGGGGTGGGGGGTGGGGGCCGCATCAAGCCTACTTACATCGCGGATTGGTCGGCCAGCCCTGTACTCGGCCTTCTGAATCACTTTGATGCTCCGTCGGGCCGACGGGCATCTGGAAGCACCTGACGCACGGCCTCGATCAACGCCGTGTCCTGTTCGGGTAGAACTGTGCGCGGATCGAGCAGGACCTGATCGGCATCGACGCGAGCGACCACGGCTGGATTCGCTCGGCGCAATGCCGCCGCCAGGTCATTGGGATGATCGGCGGCGATCGCCAGCGCCCAGGTTGGGAGGGTTTCTTCCGGAAGGCTGCCTCCACCTACCGTGGAGCGCGCCAGGCGGACCTCGCCGGTGCGAAGCTCGGCCGCCCAGCCCTCCGCCCGAGCTCTGATCTCCACCTCCGACATCGCGATCATGCGCCAGACCGGAACTCGATCCACCGCCTCACCGCGGGCGTAATGAAGCAGTGTGGCGTGCAAGCCGGCCAGACAGAGTTTGTCGGCGCGCACCGCCCGCGCCAGCGGATGAGTCTTCAGTTTGCCGATCAGCTCAACGTCCCCGGCCAGGATCCCGGCCTGCGGTCCGCCCAGCAACTTGTCGCCGGAGAAGGCCACCATCGAGGCTCCCGCCTGGATGGATTCTTGCACCATGGGCTCATGCGCGAGGCCGAACGCCTGGGTCTCCAGCAGCGCGCCGGAACCGAGATCGTCGATGACCGGGACGCCGGCATTCCGTCCCAGCTCGACCATCTCGACCAGGGTTGGGGCGGCGGTGAAGCCGACCTGCCGGAAGTTGGACGAGTGCGCGCGCAGCAGCAAGCCGGTTTTCGGGCCCAGGGCGGCTTCGAAATCGCGTCGATGGGTGCGGTTGGTCGTTCCGACTTCCACCAGCTTGGCGCCCGACTGGGCCAGGACGTCCGGGATGCGGAAGCCGCCGCCGATTTCGATCAGTTGGGACCGGCTGACGACGACCTCTTTGCGGCGGGCGAGGCCCGTCAGCGCCAGCAATAGCGCCGCGGCGTTGTTGTTGACGACGAGAGCCGCCGGGGCGCCAGTCACCTGGCACAACAATGGTTCCAGATGATCCTCGCGGCGACCGCGCTCGCCGCGTCCGAGGTCGTATTCGAGGGAGGAATATGCGGAGGCGGCGGCCAGCACCGCCTGCTGGGCGTCGGCGCTGAGCACGGCGCGCCCGAGGTTGGTGTGCAGGATGACGCCGGTGGCATTGATGACGGGTTGCAGCGTGGAGGCGAGCCGCAGGTTGAGCCATCGTCGGGCGCCTTCGATCAGACCTTCCGGGGCAGGGGCGGCCGCGCCCCGGCGAAGGACGGCGCGTGCCCGGTCGACCTCGAGGCGAAGGGCTTCGACCGTCAGCGATCGTCCGAAGTCGTTTTGCAGCTCGGCCCCACCATCGCTTTGGAGTAGGCGCTCGATGGACGGGAGGTCGCGCAGCGTCATCGACTCGGCCGCCACAGAGTGCGCTCGGTGAGGCGGATCAAAGCCTCGATCAAGCCAAATCCCAGCGCGATGGCCAACGCCAGGCCCAGGCTGAGGGCCCGGTTGATCTGGAGCCAGGTGCACAGCGAGACGTACAGTCCGGCCAGCAGTCCCTGCCGGAGCAAGACCGAAGGGCTCGCCGGCGCGCCGCGGTCGAAGCGGCGATGGAGCAGCCAGACAAAGGGCAAGGAGGTTCCGGTGGCGGCGGTCGTCAGCAAGAGGAAGAACAGCCAGCGCGGACCGATCGTCGGCAGCGCGGCGTTCACCAATAGGATCAGCCCGACCCAACCGATGGCGGCGAGCAAAGCCGCCGCGATCATCAAGCTGCGGTAAGGGGCGATGGATGGACTGGACACAATCGGAGACGATTCAACTCGTGTTGGGCATTATAGCCCAGCCATCCCGCGCACCTGCCCGTCTGTCATCGGCGCGTCGTTATAATGCGCCGGAAGATCCCATGTCGCTGTTGAGCGCTTCCGATCTGACGAAAGCCTACGGTGCGCAGGACGTCTTTCGTGGCGTCACGTTTGCCGTCGTGCATCAAACGCGCGTTGCCCTCGTCGGCCCGAACGGCGTCGGCAAGTCGACGTTGCTGGCGTTATTGGCCGGCGACGAGCGCCCGGATGGCGGGCGCATTCAAAGAGCACGAGGCCTGCAGATCGGCTTCCTGCCACAAGACGGGGGGAAAGTCGGCGGTAGCAGCGGGCCGAGCGAGACCGTATGGGACTTCTGTCTGAACGCCTTCGGTGAGTTGCGACAGCAGGAGCTCTCACTCGCCCGCCTGGAGGCCGAGATGGCCGACCCGCGGCGGACAGAACAGGCGTTGTCGGCCTACGCACCGCTTCAGGAATCCTTCGAGCGAGCCGGGGGATACGAGTATGCCGGCCGCACGCGACAAATCCTGCGCGGCCTTGGCCTGGGAGCGGAGCTGTGGGATCGTGCCCTGAACGGACTCTCGGGCGGAGAGCGAACACGCGTGGGGCTGGCGCGCCTTCTGCTGGAAGACCCCGGCCTGCTGCTTCTCGATGAACCCACCAATCATCTCGACCTGGAGGCGATGGAGTGGCTCGAGTCGTGGCTGCGCGATTGGCCGGGGGCCGCGATCGTCGTTTCCCACGATCGCTATTTCCTGGACCGGACGGTCGGCAGCGTGTGGGAACTGACGCCCGAAGGGATCGAAGTCTACCCAGGCAACTACTCGGCCTACGTGAGGCAGCGAGCCGAACGGAGTCTTGTGCACTCGCGCGTCTACAACGCGCAGCAGGAGCGCCTGCAACGGGAGCAGGAGTACATCCGCCGAAACCTCGCCGGACAGAACACGCGCCAGGCGAAAGGCCGCCGGAAGCGCCTGGAGCGCTGGCTCGAGGAGGAAGCGGTCGACAAGCCGGTGCAGACGGGCGGCCCACGTCTTACGCTGGCCGCCGCGCCGCGCGCGGGAGAGGAGATCCTTGAAACCGAGGCCCTGGTCATCGCGCATCCGAGCCGCCGTGAACCCCTCCTTTCGGTGCCCGACCTGACGCTCGACCGCGGGGAGTTTGTCGCCATCCTCGGACCGAATGGCGCAGGGAAGACCAGCCTGCTGCGCACCCTGCTCGGCGAGTCCGAGCCGTGGGGCGGCCTCGTACGAATCGGTTCGGCCGTGCGACCTGGTTACCTGTCGCAAACCGAGAGCGAGCTCGACCCGGTCGATACCGTGATCGAAAGTCTGCGGCAGGCGTCACTTTCCATGAAACCGGGGGCGGCGCGCTCGTGGCTGGCGCGTTTCGGTCTGGCGGAGGACGCGGAGAAGACCATCGAGCAGCTCAGCGGTGGTGAGCGCCGGAGGCTGGCGCTCGCCCGGCTGGCACTCACCGGCGCCAACCTGCTTCTACTCGATGAGCCCACCAACAATCTGGACCTCCTGGCCCAGGAGGCCTTGCAAGCGACTCTGGGAGCGTTCTCCGAGACCGTCCTGCTGGTGACGCACGACCGCTATTTGGCGAACGCCCTCGCCACCCAGGTCTGGGCCATTTCGCCCGGCGATCGCTCGTTGGAGGTCTTCCGCGGAACGCTGGCAGCCTACCTCGAGGCCAAGGCCGCGCAGCGCTCGGCGCTGGGCTCACGCGAGCGCCGCCGCAGCCAGACGAGCTCGCCTCGCATCGATCGCCAAAGCCGGGACCTGGCCGCACTGGAAGCTCAGGTCGAAGCGGCGGAGGAAGCCCTGGCCTCGCTGGCACGGGAGCTCGATTCGGCCGGCAGTGATGTGGCGACGGTGACCCGCCTCGGCCTGGAGTACGCGCGACGCGAGCGCCAGCTCGAAGGTCTGCTCGAGGTGTGGGCCGAGGCCGCCCAGCGCGCATCGCCAGCGTGATACAATCCTCCGGTTTGGATAAGGCCAACAAATGCGCATGACCTCGAATCGCGCGGCGGCGACGCGGCGCGGCATCCCGAATTGGGCGGTGTGGGGGCTGGCCGCCGGCTTCACCATCGCCGCCCTGCTTTCCGGCTACCTGGTTTACCGCGCGGTGCGCGACCTGGTCTCGGCCTGGACCGGCACCGGGCCGACGCCTTTTCGTTTCAGCGGCGGCCTGCCGACGGCCGCGCCGGGTTCGACCGCCGTCCCGGTGGCGATCGAGGCGACGCCCATCCCATGGAACGGCAGCGACCGCATTACGATCCTGGTGATGGGCCTTGATTATCGCGACTGGGAATCGGGAACGGGCGCGCCGCGCACCGACTCGATGATGCTGGTGACGGTCGATCCGGTGGCGCGCACCGCCGGCATGCTGTCGATCCCGCGGGACCTGTGGGTGGAGGTTCCCGGATTCGAGCACAACCGTATCAACACCGCCTACTTCCTCGGCGAGAGTTACAACCTGCCCGGTGGAGGCCCCGCCCTGGCGATGAAGACCGTCGAGAACCTGCTCGGGGTCCCGGTGGACTACTATGCCGTGATCGAGTTCTCGGCGTTCGAGCGGATGATCGACGAGATCGGCGGCATCGAGGTGCTGGTTCCGGAGCGTGTCAAGATCTCTCCGCTCGGTCGGAAGAGCCGGTGGCTGGAGGCGAAGGCGTATCTGCTCGACGGACCCGAAACCCTGGCCTACGCCCGAGCGCGCAAGACCGAGGGCGGCGACTTCGACCGGGCGTCGCGGCAGCAACAGGTGATTTTGGCTGTGCGCGACCGGATCCTCGAGTTGAACATGATTCCGACCCTGATCACACGCGCCCCGGCGTTGTATCAGGAGCTGGCCCAGGGGGTGCGCACCAACCTTTCCTTCGATCAGATGATGTCGCTCGGGCTGATGGGGACCCAGCTGGAGAAGAAGTCGATCCGACGCGGCGTGATCGCGCCGCCGGAGATGGTCCTCTTTGAGAACCTTCCGGACGGAGCGCAAGTGCTCAAGCCCGTGCCGGATCGGATTCGCCAGCTGCGCGACGAGATCTTCACCTTCACCAGCGCCGTCGGGCCGTCGGTGGACGCGACCGACCCGGCCGAGGGCGCCCGCCAGGAGGCGGCCCGTCTTTCAGTGCGCAACGGATCCGGCATCGAAGGGCTGGCGACGAATACCAAGGACTATCTGACGGACCAGGGATTGCAGGTGCTGGAGGTCGGCAACGCCGACCGGCTGGATTACGAGATCTCGCGGCTGATCGTGTACAGCGACCGCTTCCCGTACACGGTGAAGTATCTGGCCTCGCTGCTGGGTCTACAGGAGAGCCAGATTCTCAACCAGGTCTACCCCGATGCGCCGGTCGACGTCGCAGTGATTCTGGGCCGCGATTGGCAAGTGCCGTAGCGCAGCCTGGGTTCAGCCTCCCTGCTAATCAGCTAGGCCAAGACAAACGAATGGGCGCTCCGTCCAGCGGGCCACGGTGAAAGGCTGGAGGCGTCGAGGTATGTTCGGGACTACGCGCCAGCATGGATCCCCGTGGTTATCCCGAACTTGGCCGCCTTCGCCGTGCCGCCCCCTCTGATTCTG
Source organism: Anaerolineales bacterium (assembly GCA_035281845.1). Lineage (GTDB taxonomy): Bacteria > Chloroflexota > Anaerolineae > Anaerolineales > E44-bin32 > DATEVL01. Next base: position 11,301 of record DATEVL010000120.1, read on the forward strand.
CTCGCGAAGATGACGATTCCCGGCTCAGGCAACCACCTGCACTGTCACCACCGCTGCCGCCAACCCGAGAAGTACCCCGCCCACCACATCCAATAGAAAGTGCAGGCCCACAGCCACACGGGCCAGCGCCACCAGCGGCGCCCAGAGCACGATGATCGGAACGAGCCATGCCGGCCCCCACGCGACAACCAGGGCCGCGATCAAGAAAGCGCGCGCGGCGTGCCCCGAAGGAAACGAATGCGGATCGGTCAGCCGGTAAACCGATCCCCACTCGCCCGGAGGGCGTTGGCGGCGGAAGAGGAACTTGATCCCCAGGACCATCGCCGCCAACGCGGCGATCGCCAACAGCAAGCCAAGCGCCCAGGCGCGCTGCGCCGCATCTCCCCGCCAGATCAGCAATAGCAGCCCTAGTCCCCAAAACCACGAGTCGCCGGAATGGGCGAAGACCGCTGCCAGCCTCCAAAGGGTTCGCTGCTCCGGCCGCAGGCGCAGGGCGTGGGTCCAGCGATGATCCAGCGCGAGGAGGCGTTGCATCAGAAATTACGGTAGGGGCAAAGCATGCTTCGCCCCTACAGCAAGGGCTCTTCCCGCCAAGTCGGCTCGAAGGATCTCAAGCTGGTGCGGTTTGTCGACGTCCATGCCTAGTTCGGCATACGGGCAGAGATGGATGCGGGTATGGATGCCGAGGTTCCGGCTCACCAGCTGCTCGCCGCGTTCGATGGTCAATTGCCGCGTGAGGAAGAGGAATAGGACGTTCCATCCGATCATCGACGCCATCCGCAGCGGGCTCTTGCGGGCGGCCGTCAGCCGCCCGATGAAGCCGGCGTTCTTGGCCAGGCGGACGTGCGCCATGTTGATGTCGCCGCCGCACACCTGCGTCCCGCGCAGCGGCGTGTACGTCCGGCGAGAGGCGGGGTAGCGCTGTTCCATCACCGTGCGCTCGATGGCCAGGTAGTCGAAGTCGGCCGCCGCTTCCAGGCCGACGCGAACGCGCCAATCGATCATCTCGGCCGTCACCGCCGGCACATCGCAGGAGGTCAGCAACACGTGGGTTGCATCCGGCTGGATCGCCAGGGCCCGCTCGACCCCGGCCAGCGCGTTCGGTACCGCCCCCCCGTGATCCGGCAAGTAGGCCACCGGCTTCCGTGGGATCAGGCCGCTCGTCGCATCGAGACCGATGATGACGACCCCATCGACGGCCGCCGAGGCATTCAGCGCGTCGAGGACCCACTGCGCCATCGGCCTGCCGGCCACGTCGAGCAGGGCCTTGGGTCCGCCGCGTGTGTACGGGTAAAGCGGATCACGCTCGTCGGGCACGGATCCGCACATCAACAGAGCTTGCATTAGTGGCCGACCTCCGTGACACCGTGTCTTGCCCTGGCAATCCCCCGACTAAGGGTGGCTATGACGATCTGGAATGAGAGACCTGCCTCAACTGTCGCTTCTGACGGATGGCTCGGACCACTCCTGGTTTGCGAGGGGGGTCTGGGGGGACGGCTCCCGTCCCCCCAGAGTCCCCCCTGGAAGGGGGGACCGTAGGGGGGTGGAGCGGAAAGGACAGAAGACACTACGTCCTGCCTCGCGGGTTCCAGCCGTAGCGGTCGAGATCGATCCGGCCGTCGGCCTTGAAGCGGATTCCTTCCTGGCGCAGCCTGGCACGCTGCCAGGCCGCGCCGAAACCGAGACGCGGGCTGACACAACCGCGGGCGTTGATCACACGCTGCCAAGGGATGTTCTCGGGCGCGGCGGCCATCGCATAGCCTACCCAGCGGGCGCGGATCCGCCGGTAGGCGAGCGGGTCGACGCTGGGTGGGGGTGCGATACGCGCCGCGATCGAGCCGTAGGTCGTCACCCGGCCGCGGGGGATGCGGCGTACGATGGCATAGACCTGAGCGGCGTAGGCCTTTCGCCGGCCGGGGCTGGTGTGACGCGAGGTCAATTGAGTTGCTGGAGCTGCGGCTCCATGCCAACGCGAACGATGAGTTCGGCCAACTCGTCGTGAGTCAGGGCGCGTCCTTCCCCGGCGACGGCGACCAGGGCCGCTTCCATGACATTGGTGCCGAAAGTCCGCCCTTCGAGGCGCGGGGTCGAGGTCACCAGGCTGGCCACGCCGGCGCGGCGGAACAGCTCCACGTCCTCGTCGGTGGTCGTATTGGTGGCGAGTACCTTGCCCGCCAGCAGCGGCGGCATATGGCGTTTGATGTAGTGCACATCCCCGGCAATGACGCTGGCCCAGGCGTAGTCGCTCTCCCACTTCGGTTTGCGTTCCTCCTGCTTCTCACCGATGGGATAGATCCACGCAAAGGGCAGACGCCCGGCGATGGGCATGACCAGGGATGCCAGTCGCTTGATAGCGCCGGCGGAGTGCAGCCGGATCGGCAGGCCGAGGCCGAACATCAGATCCCCGAAGGTGCATTCGTAGCCGGCCGAGAGGAACGACGTCGTCATGCCCCAGCGGTCGGCGCCGGTGGTGATCAGGGCCCGCTTCAGGGGGAGCCGCCCCGGTAGCTGTTCGTCGATGAACTGCGCCAGTTGCGACTCGATCGTGTTCTTTAGTCCGGCCCCGTCGACCACCGGCGTATGCCGGATGAACCGCACCATCGATCGGACGGAGTACAAGGGGTAGTCCTTCCCGTCGACGACCACGCTCAGGTCCGCCCCTCCCACACCGAAGGCGTCGACTTTCCCGTCGAGCTCCTGGAAGAGCCGGGCGGCCTTCTCCATGTCGCCGTCGGTGCCGATGCGTTCGAGTCGCACCCGCTGACCGAGCAGATCGATCTCGACGGACTTGTCGCGCTTCGAGGATCCAATGCTGATGCTGATGGCACGTTTCATGGCGTCCCCCCGGGCGGAACGACTCTACACCGCGCCGCCCGCGAGGTCAACGCAGAGGGGTTGGTTCTTCCGGCGGAGGGACTGGAATTCCTGCCGTGAGTCTGATCATGTACTCCGCCTTCTCTGCTAGCGCCGCTTCCGCGCGCGTTCCAGGCCGATGGTGTCGGCGCCGACGCCCGTCCAATCCGAGGTCGACGTACCACCAACGACCTGGGACTCGCGGGCAGGCGACGGCAATAGAGAAGGCGGAGTTCATGATGATGTGCCTCAGTGAAGTGCCCGCCAGGTTCGTGGTTCATCGATTCCCTCCAGAGCTCGCGCCCACCATGCGCCGCAATGGGCTCGGGCCCAGCGCACGGACGCGCTCGGTGATGCGCGTCGCCGCCTCGGCGAACTGCGGCCCCATCGCCGACGACAGGTTCACCATTTCGATTCGGTCGGGCTCGATCCCGATTCGATCGAGCAGCGTGCGCAGATGCCCGACACGGCGGCGGGCGTTCAGATTTCCGGCGCGGAAATGGCAGTCGCCCTCCAG
>DATEVL010000121.1:0-2188 GCA_035281845.1 Anaerolineales bacterium
TGCCCGCATGGTGACCTATGGGTTGGGCCTCATCTATCCCGTGGTCTATGGACTTTACGCGACGGCCTCGGTGGCCAGCTTTCGCAACACGTCGAGCTTCCTCCTGCGCGAATGGCCCGACTCGTTTTCCGGGCACCTGGCTCTTGTGTACGATGCCGCCCGGCCAGCGACTCCGCTGGTCGTCGGGGCGGCGCTCGTTCTGACGGCCCTGCTCCTGCGGGGTTTCCGGCGACGCCTGCTGCTGCTCTGGGTTGGATTTGTCGTCCTGCTGTTTCTCAATCCCTGGGTGGCGCCATTCTGGATCGAGAACGTGACCGGTCCGGCGATCTACTGGCGAGTGGTCCACCTGATCCCGCTGACGGCGCTGGTCGGGGCGGTGGTCGTGCGTTGGCTCGAGCTCCTGCCTGCCAAGCCGGCGGCGTTGCAGAACGCGATCGCGCTGGCGGTGGTTCTCGGCCTGGCCGGCCTGCATTTTGTCCCCGGCTCGACTTCGATCTACCGCCGGGGCGGGGAGCTTGGGTGGCCCGCCTATAATCTCCGGGGGAGCGCGCTCTCGGTTGCCCGGCGGGTCGCGGCGGAGGCACCCGAGGGACCGATGCTGGCGCCCCCGGATGTCGCCGGGATCATCGGGATGCTGGAGGGCGGCCACCCCCAGGTCCATCTGCGGGAGGAACCAATTCCGATGTGGCTTCCCTGGACCGAGTCGGAGCGACGCTTCGCCGCGACGCGTTTCGCCGAGGGGGATGCCGGCGCGCAGCAAGCCTTCGAGGCTGTCGTCGTGGGTCTTCCCGAACTGGAGGTCGTCGTCCTTCGGTCCTCCCTCCTCCCGAAGGTCTCGGACCTTCTCGAAGAACGCGGCTTCGCGCAGACCCTGGTCGAGGGGGAATATTCGATCCTGTGGAAATGAAGGGGAAGTCGCCATGGGCGCCGCGGCAGCCGGGGATGGCCGCCGGGACGCTGCCCCGGCCTGACCGAAGATGACTGACGAACTCACCGTCGTGATTCCGGTGCTGAACGAGGCTGGGGCGCTTCGGGCGCATCTGGGCAGCTGGCTCGATTGGTGCCGGGCCCACGCCGGCCGGCTGATCGTCGTGGATGACGGGTCGACCGACGAGACGCCCGAAATTCTCGCCGCGCACCCGCGCGACGAACATCTGCGCGTATTCCGACATCGGCAGAATCGCGGCTATGGCAGCGCCATCAAGACCGGCATCCGCCATGCGGAATCCTCGTTTGTCGGAACCATGGACGCCGATGGGCAGCACGCCATCGCGGATCTGGGAAGGCTCATGGAACTTGCCATCGCCCAGCAGGCGGACCTCGTGATCGGGAGCCGACCCCGGCGCGGGTCGAGCGGCGTCTACCGAGACGCGGGGAAGGCGTTGATTCGCTGGATCGCCAAGGTCCTGTTTGGGGTCACGATCCAGGATCTGAATTCCGGAATGAAGGTCTACCGCACGCGCCTGGCCCAGGCCCTGCTGCCCTACAGCCCGAGCTCGATGGCCTTCTCCGACGTCATTACCCTGACCCACCTGAACCTCGGCTATCGGGTTCTCGAAGCCCCGATCGAGGTGATGGAACGCCGGTCGGGGAGGAGCACGATCAACACGATGACGGCGGTCGACACACTGATCGAGATCGTCAATGTCCTGATGTGGTTCAAGCCGCTCAAGTTCTTCGTCCCCTTGGCGGTGATCGCCGGCTTGGCCGGAGTCCTGTGGGCCATTCCCTTCCTGGTGATGGGGCGCGGCCTGAGCAGCATCTCGTTGCTGCTCCTTCTGGCCGCCATGATCATCGGTATGCTCGGACTCCTGGCCGAGCAGATGGCCTCCAGCCGGCGGGTGGATATGCCGGAGGTTGAGGCGCAGGAGATTCGGGGCGCGACGGACGAGGCCTCCGAGGTGCGTGCCGCCCCGGATGACGCGGCCCAAGAGGCCGGCTGAGGGCGGTCCCAGGCCCGATGCTTCGCCTCTCTCTGATCACCCCGACGCTCAACCAGGGACGGTTTCTCCGCCAGACGATCGAAAGCGTGCTCGGTCAACAGGGGCCCTTCGAGCTCGACTATCGAGTAATCGACGGGGGCAGCACCGATGACACGCGCGCCATCCTGAAGGCGTACCGCGGACGGCTGACGTATATCTCGCAGCCGGACCGCGGGCAGGTCGACGCCATCAACCAAGGCCTGGCC
>DATEVL010000122.1:0-2908 GCA_035281845.1 Anaerolineales bacterium
CAAATGGCGGTTCACCCTCATGGTCGGTGCCGAGATGCAGCTCCTGGCGGTGGCCATCAACAAGGAATGCGTGCTGGCCATCGGGATGGGACCGATGGCGCCTCTCGGCAAAGCGATGAGCGCCATCCGGAAGATCATCCCCGATCTGGCGCGTGACCTGGACCTCTCCTCGCGGAAGTACACCGAAGAGAATACGATGCTCTGGCGCCCGGGCGACTTGCTGCCGAAGGACTTCAAGCCGAAGTAGACCTGGTATCGGAGTCGAGCGGATCATGGAGCGGCCCGGTCGCATGACCGGGCCGTTCTTATTAGTCCAACTCGTAGGGGCACGGCATGCCGTGCCCTACGTCAATTCTCGGAGTATGGCGTTCAATGCACCAGCGTCGCCTGGTCCTTGATCGCCCCCCGACTGGTCAACGGGCGATCCGTCTCGGGGGCGCGATCGGATGGCGGGGCGATGGGTGTCAGGCTTACGGCGCATACTTTGAAATCGGGGATCTTGGCGCGCGGGTCGAGCCGGTCATTCGTCAGGACATTGGCCGCCGCCTCGACGAAATGGAATGGAACGAACACCATCCCGTGCGGCGACCTACCGGTGACCATCACCCGCATCTGTATCGCCCCGCGCCGCGAAGCGACCTCGACCCAGTCGCCGGTCGCCAGCCCCAGGTGTTGGGCGTCGTCGGGGTGAAGCTCGGCGGTGGCCTCGGGCCATATCTCATCGAGCTTGGAACGCCGGCTGAGCGTGCCCCCGTGCCAGTGATAGAGAACCCTGCCCGTCGAGAGCAGGAACGGATAATCGGGGTCCGGAAGCTCGCTGGCGGTGCCGAATTCGAGCGTCCAGAACTTGCCGCGCCCGCGCGGGAAATCGTCCTGGAACAGGAAGGGCGATCCGGGATGGTCGAAGGCCGGGCAAGGCCAGTGGACGCCGCCCTCGCGTTCCAGCCGAGCGAAGTCGATTCCTCCGAAGTCCGGCGTCAGGCGGCGCATCTCCTCCCAGATCTCCGACGGGTCGGCGTAGTCCCAGCCGGCGGAGTCCGTCTGACCGAGGCGCGACTCGAGCCGACGCGCCAGGTCGCACAGAATCTCCCAGTCGGAGCGGCTGTCGCCCACCGGAGGCAGCGCGGTGCGCACGCGCTGGATGCGTCGGTCGGAATTGGTGAAGGTCCCGTCTTTCTCGGCGAACGACACGGACGGCAGGATGACGTCGGCCATCTCCCCGGTGGTGTTGAGGAAGATATCCTGACAGACCAGCAGGTCGAGCTTTTCCAGCGCGTGACGGGCGTGCGACAGGTTCGGCTCGCTGGTGAGCGGATCCTCGCCCATGACGAACCAGGCCCGCACCGCGCCGGCCAGGACGGCATCGACCAGCTCGGTGATCATCAGCCCGGGCGCCGGGTTGAGCTCAGGACGATTCCAGGCGGAAGCGAAGCGATGCCGCACCTCGGTGTCGTCGACGCGCTGATAGGCGGTGTAGCAGTACGGCAGGCCGCCGCTGTCGGAGCAACCCTGCACGTTGTTTTGCCCACGCAGTGGATTGAGGCCGGTCCCCTCTCGCCCAAGCTGGCCGCACATCAACGCCAGATTGGTGATCGCCAGCGTGTTGTCGGTGCCGTGGGTGCTCTGGCTGATACCCATCCCCCAGTAGACGGACGCCGCCTTGGCCGTGGCATACATCCGCGCCGCCTGGCGGATGTTCGCCGCCGGCACGCCGGTCTCGGCCTCGGCCCATTCCGGGGTGAAGGGCTCGAGCGACTCGACGTAATCCGAGAACCCCTCGGTGCGATCGTCGATGAAGGCTTGATTGTAGAGGCGCTCCTCGACGACGACATGGGCCATCGCCTGCCAGACGCCGACGTCCGTGCCGGGACGTTGCCGCAGCCACAGGCTGGCGAAATCGGTCATCTCGATCCGGCGCGGGTCGATGACGATCAAGCGCGCGCCGTTTTGCCGGACGGCCCGCTTGAGGAAGTTGGCGATCACCGGGTGGGTTTCGGTCGTGTTCGAGCCGGTGACAATGAAGGTGTCGAGGTGCTCCATCTCGGCGATCGAGTTGCTCATGGCGCTCGACCCGATCGCCAGCTGCAGCCCGGCGACGCTCCCGGCGTGGCACAAGCGCGAGCAGTGGTCGACGTTGTTGGTGCCCAGCACCGCCCGGGTCAGCTTCTGCAGCAGATAGTTGTCTTCGTTGGTCGCTTTGGCACAAGCGAAAGCCGCCACGCTGTCGGGCCCGTGGACCTGCACGATCTCGGTCAGGCGGGCGGCCACCAGGTCGAGCGCTTCGTCCCAGCTCGCTTCGCGCCATACCGGGGGGTTGGAGCGCGGCTCATCGCTGTTGGCGCGGATCAATGGCTTGCGAATGCGGCCCGGATGGGTCGTGTAGTCGGTGCCGAAACGCCCTTTGACGCACAGCATCCCGAAGTTGGGCGCCGCCTCGAAGGGGGCCGTCGTCTTCAAGATGACCCCATCCCTGATGTGGAGGTCGATCTGGCAACCGACCCCGCAGTACGGGCAGGTGCTGCGGACTTGTCGTTCAGCCGTGACCACGCTGGTTCAGAGCCTCTCCCCGAATATAGTCCCGCCAGGGCATTCTTGACAAGGTGAGTCCGGGTTCCGACAAAGAGAAACCGGGTTTCTCGGAGAAACCCGGTTTCTGGCTCGGTTCGGCCCGCTCCGCCTACAGTTACGGCGTCAGCGTCGGCAGCGGCAGCAGGAACGGATTGTCATTCGGCACCAGCATCACCTGGATGCCGGGGGCCAGCTTCAGCACGTAGTTATAGGTGATCAGGTCCGGGTTCCCGGCCAGCGCCGCGGCGATCAACTCGAGCGCGTTGGCCTCGGCCTCGGCCTCGATGATCCGCGCATCGGCTCGGCCCTGGGCGGCGATGACGGCGGCGTCGGCCTGGCC
>DATEVL010000123.1:0-19206 GCA_035281845.1 Anaerolineales bacterium
GGGGACGGACGATCATGACCCCATGATTACCCCGGAGTTGCGATTGAAGGTCGCTATGGTTCACCGGTAGCCTGGCGATGCCAAGGCAATAGATCAGGAGTCTTGTCAGCACCAAGGGCGCAAGCAGGGTCTTGGACGCCCGCAACAGCCCCCATCCCCCCTGGTCCTTTCTGCCGCGAGCGACAGGGGTTGGTGCCGGCCGCCAGCCGGGAGGATAATGTGAGGACACGACATAATCGGGCTTATTGGTCTACTCTCGGCCCTGCGCAACTCACAGCCGGATGAGGGGTTCAATTGTGTGCAGGGCCGGAGGGCGCGGTTTTTTCGCGCCCCGGCTTCATGCCGGAGGCTCGACCCCTGGATGTGGTCTCGGTGGAGGCGGGCCGAAGAAGGCGCAAGGACGTCCGGTGGGCCTTCGTTTTGCAGCGGTGGAATTCGCGGCCACCCGGATCGCCAAGGAGGTAGGTCATCGCTCGCGACAATGGTTGAGAAGTCTCGGATTCGCCACGGCCGCACGATCAAGTGCGGCACCCTATCGTCATCTTGAGGAGATGAGATTATGACTGCATCAATGGACATGAGCGCCGCCACGCAGATGGACACCAAGCCCCATCCGATGTGGAAGACGCTCATCACCGGGATCGCGGCGGTGGTCATCGGCGGGGTCTTGCTCTGGGCCCCGGCCAAGGCCAAAGTCGAGACCTACACCCTGATCGTCGCCTTGTTGGGCTTCTGGTGGTTGATCGCCGGGGTCCTCGACATCGTCCACATCTTCACCGACCGCACCGCCTGGGGCTGGAAGCTCTTCATGGGGATCATCAGCATCGTCGCCGGAGCCTACATCCTGATGTACCCGATTGCCGCGGCGGTGGCCCTGCCCAGGGTGTTCGTCTTCGTTCTGGGCTTCTGGGGCTTGTTCTACGGGATTGTCCTGCTCATCAACGCCTTCCGCGGCGCCGGATGGGGCGCGGGAATCCTGGGAGTCCTGGCGATTATCTTTGGCGGGATGTTGATCGGCAGTTACACGATGCCTGGGAGCGGGCTGGCTTTCCTCTGGTCCGCAGCCATCGTGGCCGTGATCGGCGGGATCGCGCTGATCGTCCAGTCCTTCCGGACGAGGACCGCGTAAGTCGCGGTCAACCTGAAGAGAGCGCGCCTCGCGGCAGTGTCGCGCTCTCTCTGAAGTCTGGTTCGCGTTTCTTGTAGGGGCGAAGCACTCCCCGGCTGGCCGGCAACAAGCGTCGGGCCTGGGAGGCTTCGCCCCTACATCTGTCCCCACTCGATTAGTGGACTCTTTATGGGATTCCTCTAAATGCCTTCCTCAATACGCCCTCGGCTGAACAGCGGCCTGTGGGCCATCGTGCTCCTGGTAGTCATCGAGCTGCTTACCAATGTCGTGGCGTTCACGCTGGCGATCTTCCGAGTCGCGACGACCTTCCGACCCCTGGCCGAGAATCCGGTGTACCGCATCTGGCTGGCCGCGATCTCCTTGTTGCTGCTGGCGGCGGTGGTGCTGTGGCTGCTCGACGACACGCGCCGCCTGCGGCTGGTGATCTTCGTCGTCAATGGCATCTTCACCGCCCAACTGTTCCTGGCGTCGACGGCGATTCTCGTGCGCCTGGCCCAGCAGATCGAGCTGCCTGTTTCGGCACTGATCGTCGACGCTCTGGTCGTCTTTATCACAAATATCCTGATCTTTTCATTGTGGTACTGGTTCATCGACTCGTCCGACACCAAACTGTTTCGGCCTTCGGACGAACCCTCGTGGGACTTCCTCTTCCCCCAGCGGGCGATGGCCATCCCCGGCGCCGCCGAGTGGAAGCCTCATTTCGTGGATTACTTGTTCGTGGCCTTCACGACGAGCGTGGCCTTCAGCCCGACAGACACGCCGCCCCTCACCCGAGCCGCCAAGCTCCTCACGGTAGCCCAATCGGCCATTTCGTTGATTGCGATCGTGGCGATCGCCGGGACGGCCGTCAACATCCTCGCATCCAGCAATTCAAGTTGACAGCCAATCCCCCCTTCCCCGGACGTAGTCGAAGGTAGCCCCGTTCCGCCCGGCCGAAGAGATGTGCCGGACGCCGATCACCTCCGTCCGCCTCGCTCGAGCAGGTCCCGGACCTTCCCCCGGACATTCGCGATGAACAGGGCCGGGAGCCTGAAGTCTCGACCTCATGCTGGTTGTCCTGGGGAGATCCCACGACACCGATGGCCGGGGGCGCCATCGGCGTCGCTTCGTTGCGGTGCTTCGCGCTTCCTGCCGGCGCCGTTGGGCCGCCGGCCGATCTTACTTTGCGGCCTGTTGGAACGTTACCGCGATCGCATCGTCGGCGGTGCGGAACTCGAGCGAGGTTCCCACCAGGGAATAGCTCGAAGCAGTCTGCAGCGCGAGCAGGTATTGACTCTCCTGGTCCATCACGCCTTCGGGATTGGAGCAGAACATGCGCGTGGCGCTCGGCGGACCGATCGAGATCGAGTCAGCCGAGATCTGGTAGCCGGCGAAGTACTCGTTGCAGCCGGCGTTGCCCGTGATGTCGCCATCCTCGCCGAAGGCGGCGGTGATTTCGGTCCCGTTGATCACGCTCACCACCGCCTGCTTGCCGTTGTTGTAGGAGATGACGGTCCATGACGTGCCGCTCAGAACCTGGCTCTGCGCCTCGAAGACGAGACGAGCGTCGCCGGAGGAATCTTTCAGTGTTAGCGTGTCTCCGGAGATCGAGTACGAGGTGCTTGCCCCGAGCGCGGCCAGGTAGGCGCTCTCCTGTGTCATCACCGCCTCGAGGCATGCCATCAGGGTCCCGGAGGTCGGGCCGATGGTCATGCTCGAACCGGTGACCTGATACTGGGCGCTATAGCTGTTGCAACCCGAGGACCCCCCCACAGAACCTTGCGCGTCGAATTCTGCGGTGATGGTGGTTCCTACGATGGGCTTGTCGCCGTCGACGCTGGTTACGATCCAGGTCGTGCCCGTCAGGGAACTCCCCCCGCCGACGGCCCCGGCACATGAGGCGGTCAACAAGCCGAGCAGGACCAAGAGAAAGGGCGTGAATCGTCGAAGGTCCATAGCGATCATCCTTTCTACTTCCGGTTCCACAGCTATTATGCCGAGCGAGTGGGGAGAGGCGTGCGAAACTCCGGCGCGGCACAGTCTATCACAGAGTCTCCAGTCCTCGCTTGAGGGCTCCCGCCGGGCCTTCAACTCGCCGGCCGCGGCTCAAGCTCACCTATTCTCGGACAGGGCCGGTGAGCCCGCCATCGCCGGCCGCCTTCCCATTCGGGGGTCGGTCCAACATTCGACTCACGACCGCCCCGAACAAGAAGATCTGCGCCCCGTAGTTCATCCCGATCAGAATCACAGCCAGCCCGCCGGCCACACTCAGGGCGGTGTCCAATCGCACATAGCTGAAGTAGAGGTTGACCAGCGCCAGCCCAGCGGCCGCGGCTACGGCGGCCAGCGCGGCACTGCGCCCAGCGCTGCGCCAGGATACCGGGGCGTCGGGAAGGATCTTGTACAGCAGGCCGAAGAGCAAAGTCACCAGGATGAAACTGAGGAGGGAGTTGAGGAGCGGCACATCGCTTCCCAGGCCCAGCCACCCGCTCAGGCTGGCGAGGACCACGCTGGCCACCACCGCCAGTACCAGTAACAATCCCACGCCAAGGACGAGTGCCATCCCTAACAGCCGTGTGACGACCATCGCGCCGGTCCGCAACTGAGTGTCGTGAGGAACACCCCAAATCGTGTTCAAGGAGTACTTCAACTGGGCAAACGCGCCTGAGGCCGTGTAGAGCAGCGCAACCACACCCACCAGGGTCACCAGGGCCGACCCGTTCTGGGTCCGAGCCGTGGCTTCCGCCACCTGTTGTTGGACGGCCAACGCAGCTTCCGGCCCGAGCAGCTCCACGAACTGTGCTTGCATGTCGGCCAGGCGAAGGAGACCGCGCTCCGAGAGCAGAGTGCGGGTCAGCTGGTAACTAATCGCCAGGATCGGGACCAAGGCAAAGGCGCCATAGAACGCGAGCGCGGCGCCGTGACGGGCAGGATTGAGAACAGCAAATTCGCGGGAGGCCGCCTTGAGAAAGGCGAGGACTCGTGGGAGCATCTACGCGACGCAGGGCCGGGTTTGGCGCGTCGTCCCCAGGGAGTCAAGGGCCACAAACTGGAATTCCGTGGTCGCCGTGAGATCGGCCATGGGGGGCAGCATAGAAGGCTCTCCCTTCAACAAGGCTCGCCTAGGACGCCGGCAACGGTCATGGACGTCAGTGGGGGCTGGCCAGGGCTGCGTTCCGCGAATCGGACCGGGAACCCGTCTGGCCAGGTTACACGGAAGACGGACGGGATCATTGCATTCGGCCAGAAGGACCGTTGCTCCAATCCCGCGTCTAGTTTCTGGAAACCGCCCGCGCTGAGGGACTGCGATCCCCGCCTTAGCTCATTAACGACCCGGGCCCGGGCGCCCTGGACCACCCGGACCGCCGGGACCCGCAGGCCCCGGCCCGACTGGGCCCCCCGGGCCGCCGGGTCCACCTGGGCCTCCCGGTCTGCCTGGGCCACCAGGCCCGCCAAGCCCTCCGGGCCCGCCTGGCCCACCCGGTCCGCCGGGCCCACCTGGCCCCGCCGGTCCAGGGCCGACGGGGCCAGGTCCGGCAGGGCCGCGACGACGACGCGCGACGAGGGACCGCCCGGTTGCATTTGATCGCATCATCAAGAACCTCCTTTTGCCTGGCTGGCCAAATCCCAGCCGACAAAGAACGTTGACACCTTGTTGGGAGAACCGCCGGAACGTGAATTGTAGGGGAACCCTCGATGTTGCCACGGCTTCCCGATCCAAGAAAGGACCATCGTCTTCGCCCCTTCCCCGGCCGTCTCGCCCGCTCCGTGCTCGTTCCCCTGTCAACCTTCTTTGCCGTGGCAGTGCTTGAACTTGCGGCCACTGCCACACGGGCAGGGCTGGTTGCGGCCCGATCCGGCGTACTGCACGGCCAGGGCCCGTTCCTGTTCGCCGGCCAGGATCCCCATCACCTCGTCGGCGAACCGCCCTTGCTTCAGCAGGTCGGCCATCAGGCGCACCGGGTGATCGATGTGGTTGAAGAAGGCTTTGTAGCCGGCGCACAGGTAGTTGAGGCCTGGTTCGCCGTCGGGAGTCAGGATGAATCGGTTGCGCGGGCACTCTCCATTGCAGGCGAATCGGACTTCGCACTCGCGGCAATAGCGCGGCAGGGTATCGCGCTTGTCGTTCCCGAACTTCTGCTGCTGTTCGGAGCCGACCAGGGTGATCAGGTGCTCTTGTTTGATGTTGCCGAGGAAGTACTTCGGTTCGACGAAGTGATCGCACGAGTACAAATCGCCGTTGTGTTCCAGTGCCAGGGCTTGACCGCAGGTTTCCTTGAAGATGCACAGCGCGCTGCCGACGCCGACCCACGAGCCGAGCGCCGAGTCAAAGGTCTGGATGAAGACTTTCCCGACGTCGCGCTGCACCCATTCATCGAAGATGGCGATCAGAAAGCGCCCCCACTGTTCGGATTTCACCGTCCGCTCGGTGACCCGGTCCCCTTCGAGCGTATACAACGGCCGAGCCTGATGCGAATCACCCCAACCCTGGTTGGCCAGGGGGAGGAGTTCCGGCGTCGCCCGCTCGACGATCGGGATCAGCTGGATGAACTCGGCGCCCAGCTCATCACGGAAGAAGCGGTAGACCTCGAGCGGATGATCACCGTTGGCGGCGTGGACGGTGCACAGGATGTTGAAATCGACGACACGGGCCTTGAGGAAGTCCAGGCCGCGCATCACCTGGTCGAACGTGCCTTGCCCGCCCTTGTCGACCCGGTAGGCATCGTGGATCTCGCGCGGCCCGTCGACGCTCAAACCGACGAGAAAACCGTGATCCTTGAAGAAGGAGCACCAGGTATCGTCCAGCTTGGTGCCGTTCGTCTGGATCGTATGTTGGACTTTCTGCCCGGGCTTCTTGTGCCTCTCGGCGTATTCCACCGATAGGCGAAAGAAATCGAGGCCCATCAACGTCGGCTCGCCGCCCTGCCAGGCGATGGTTACTTCCGGCGTCTGATGCGCCTCGAGCAACTGGCGGATGTACGTCTCGAGAAGATCATCCGCCATCCGAAACCGGCTTCCCGGGTACAGCATTTCCTTGGAAAGGAAGAAGCAGTACTTGCAGTCGAGATTGCAGATGGCCCCGGTTGGTTTGGCGAGAAGGTGGAAGGCCTGCGGAGTGCCCGAAGGGCGCGTAAGGGGCATCGCGACGGCGTCAGCCAGGGACATATTGGGAATCTCCATCACGTCCACCACCAAACGAAGAACGACAGTAGGGCCATTCTACGCCATCCAGGGGCGTATGTTGAAGCAAGAATGGCGCCCGGCGGGGATACTTCGCAGGCGATGGGTCGGCTGGCCGAAGGAGAGCGCCGAGGGAAGGAGGCTAGAGGGATTGCGTGAGCTGCGGGTGCGGCCAGGGCTTCTCAGGCATGCACCGTTCGATCGCGGCCTGCCTGAGCGTGCGGTACAACGACTTACTCAAACGAGTACCTCAAGCCGATCTGTTCTCGGATCTGGTCCATGGTCTTCATGTTCGCCAGGCTGGAGGCGAGGGGCATCTCTTCGCTTTCCGCCATCCCGCGGCGGATACAGCTCATGGCCTCCTCGATCTCATATTCGAATCCGTTTCGTCGAAAAGGGAGCGTTGCGACCGATTCTTTTCCATGAATAGAAAGCGTCGCCCGAGTCGATGACCAGAAGTCGGCCTCGATCCTGACAAACCCGTCCGTGCCATAGATCGTGAAGGTGTTGGCGGCACCCATGAGAAAGCTGCAGGTGAATTGCGAAACGACGTCTCCCGGATAGGCCAACACGGCCGTGGTTAGCTCGTCCACACCGGTGTCCCCGAGCATTGCCAGTGCGACGATAGCCGAAGGATCGTTTCCAATCGCCCACTGCGAAGTGGATACGTTGTAGACGCCGAGGTCAAGCAGGGCGCCGCCGGCAAGCTCGTGGCTAAATTTCCGATCGGATGGATCCCGCTCGGGTCGAAAGCAGAATGTGGAAGTCAGCAGTCGGATGTCACCGATCTGCCGCGCATCCAGCCACTCCCGCACCTGGCGGTAGACCGGCAAATAGCGTGACCAGAGCGCTTCCATCAGGAACAGGCCCTTCGCCTGCGCCAGCTGGATCAGGTCGGCCGCCTGGGTGGCATTGACGGTAAACGGTTTCTCACACAGGACGGGTTTGCCGGCCTCGAGGCACAGCCGCGCTTGGGCGTGATGGAATCGGTGTGGCGTGGCGATGTAGACCGCGTCGACATTTGGGTCAGCCGCCAGCGCCTCATCCGAGTCGTACGAGGAGGTGATTCCGTACCTTTGGGCGAATTCCCGGGCGCGCTCTGCCGACCGGCTGGCGACCGCAACCAACCTGGCGCCCTCAACTGCCTCCAAGGCCTGTGCGAACCGATGGGCGATTCTCCCCGGCCCGAGAATGCCCCACCGGAAGGGTGAAGAGTTCACCTGAGTTTTTCGCCTCCGGTCGTTAAGTCTCGCTCCCCTCTACGCCCCTTCGCCCTCTACGCCCTTCGCCCTCTACAGGGCGCCAAGGGCGGCGCACCGAAGCGGTGCAGGGCGCCACGCCCTTCGCCCTCTACAGGGCGCCAAGGGCGGCGCACACCCAAGGTGCACCCGAAGGGGTGCCCGAAGGGGTGAGGGCGGGCGCCCCCAGGGGGCAGGGCGCTAAGAGCGCAACGCGTAGCGGGTCGCCACCTGCAGCGTAGCGTCGTCGAAGCCTGAGTCGAGCTCGTCTAACTCTTTGTTGACCAGTCGTAAGGAGGTCACCTTGATGGCGTAGTCGACGGCCTCTTTCATCAGCTCGGCAAGGCCCTCAGGGTTGAGACCAGCCTGGTGGAGGTCGATCCGGCCGGCGCGCATTTCCAGCGCCCACTTCCGCTTTTCGGCCAGCCGACGGACGCGTTCCTCCAGCGCCTCCCCGACACGGCGACCGCCCATGCGGGTGAGCAGGACGTAGATCGCCAACATCCGCGCGGCCAGGTAGGTCCACAACTCCAGTTCCTTCTCGCCGGAGATCAGCGATGCCGACCCGGCTTTCACCCGTGCTCGGACCATATCCGCCATTCGCTCGAGATGAGCGCGGTGATTGAAGTAACCCGATGGCAGTGAGAACGACGGCGGGGTCAACGTGATGTCGGCTCCGATGAAGCGGCCGCCGCCATAGTCGGCCGTCCCGGAGATCAGAAACGAGAGCGAGTCCTTCGAGCGACGGTGAACCGCCTGGATCGAGCGGTAGGTCATCTGTCCTTTGGAGGCAATCTCCGAAAGATACTCCCCCGCTTCATTGGAAGAAAGGCCAAGGACCGAGCCCAGGCTGTCGCCAAGAGCGCCGTCGGGGGTCTCGAATCCCAGCGTTTTCGCCAGGACGTCTTCCATCAGGACGACCAGACCGCGCTCGTCGGTGAAGAGCAAAGCAGGTCGATCTAGGGCGGGCTCATCGTGTGCGTCGTTCATGCCTCCCCTCTGCACCTTCCCCCGGGTCGCCTACGACTACACGGTCTCCTCGAGACGTGCCTGGACGTACTCCCCCACAGCGATAATCAGGTAGGCCCCCACGTAAGGAACGTCGGCCAAGAAAGTGATGAGATTGGGACTCCCCTCCGTAATGTAGATCTCGTTCCAGTCGGCGTACACGAATAACAGGTCGGCCGCGCCCAGGACCGCCATCCCGGCGGCGATGAGCTGCCAGGCCGACGATAGTCTCCCGCCGCGCAGCGCGATCGACACCATCACCGCAAGCAGCAGGAGGATCAGGTCGCCAACGGGGTAGAGCACCGTCAGGAACTTCTCGATCAACCGCTCCGAACCGGGATACGTGACGATCGGCCAGAGGATGTAACGGAGAACCAAGACGCCGATCAAGCCCACGACGGCCAGGGCGGCCCAGAATCCCCGCCCTCCCCGCACGCCGATGGATCGATACCGCATGAACAGGGCTATCCACAGAGGCAGATAGCCTACGGCCCATGCCAGGTCGGCGATCGAGGGGAAGGGAACCTCCGCCCCCAGTAGTATGTCGTAATAGGCCCAGATCGTCTCCCCGACCGACCAGAGAGCGAAACCGATCATCAGCGCCAGCCAGATGCGCTTGGCCGGCTCTCGCGGATCGTAGCCCTTCCACAGGAGGAACGCCAGGACGGCGGTACTCCAGGACGAGGCCAAGGTGGCGCCGTCGGATATCCATGGTCGGCCGGCGTCCCCCAGGGGTGCGACCAAGTAGGCGATCGTGAACAGGACCCAAACAGCAAGGGCGATCCCTGCCGCGGTTACATTCTTTCGGTCCTGGAAGGCACTCGACATCTCAGGCTCCTCCCTCCAACGCCGAGGTCAGCCAGGTGGCTGCACGACGCGAAGCGACTGCCGATGTGGGCGACAGGCGGCCGGACCTCTGGTCTCCACGGCCGCCGTTACCGAGGATTATAGACTCGCCAAGTGTGGCGGAGCCTCGCATTGACCTTGCAGGTCCGTCGACAAGCCAACCGGAAATCGGGGCCAGGTCGGCGGGCAAGCACCGGTGAACCAGAGTTGGCCGGCCTGCGGGTGTTGGATCCTGGGCGGCGGCTGCGACGCATCTCGCGGGTCGTTCCACGACCGCCCGGCGAAGCGCGGCGAACGCGGTCCTCAGAAATCAGAAACCTGATGACCCTCGCTGCCTCAGCGCGTCTGTGGATTCGCCAGGTCGGAGAATCGAAGATCGTCAGGTCGCCCGCGTTCGGAGATCCTGACGATCCAAGGTCGTGCTCAGGTAGCGGGGCTAGGATTCGAACCTAGGACCTTCAGGTTATGAGCCTGACGAGCTGCCACTGCTCCACCCCGCAATGAAGAATTCCAGTTTATCACGTGCACCCAATGGCCGTCAAGGACGGAGGCGAACCTCAGTTGCCAAAGAGCAGCTCACGCCAGACGAGCCAGGTGCTCGGCGGGGAAGGCAGCGGGGTCGGAGTCGCCGGCGATGGCGTGGCCGCACCCGGCGGTGGGATCGGCACGACCAGCTTTTCATCGTCCCGGACGAGTTTGCCCTCGCCGTGAGCCCAGGCTTCAATGGCGGCCTCGGACGTCGCGCCGGCAATCTGAGTTTGCAACTCGACCGAAAGCGACTCCAAGCCGGCCACCTGAGAGGCCAGCGTGCGCGCGTCGCGTTCCATCCGCCGCGCGTCCTCCATCCTGCGGTTCAGATCTCCCAGGATGAACAAGGCGGCGATCACGCCGACCACGATCATGAGGCGTTGGAAGGGGGAGACTCCGCTCGATCGACCGGCCATCGGCCGGGGATGTTACCACAAGCTGCACGCCGGCGTGGAAAGGCATCGGCGCGGCGCCGGCCCCAGGTCTGCAGGGGCCGGCGCATATGCCGAAGGTGGGATTTGAACCCACATGAGCGGATGCTCACTGCGCCCTGAACGCAGCGCGTCTGCCATTTCCGCCACTTCGGCGCGGAGAAGTCATTTTACCATGCGGCGATTCAGGACTTGGCCCCGCTCCGGCGAGCCCTCGGCTATCGCCTCGGTCACGCCTGCGCGTGGGACCAGCATCTGCGGCTTCGCGATCCCCGCGGGCCGCATGCAAGAGCATGTCATTCCCGCGAAGGCGGGAATCCAGGTGTCGGATCTCTGCCTCGGATCGGAGCACGGACCCGGCGACTTGCTGGGCCCCCGCCTCCCCTTCGGGATGCGAAGCGCTATTCGCGGGGGCGACGAACGAAGGAACGTTACACCTGCAAGGGATGGACACTGGGGGCGACTGGCGCCTACCTCAGGCCTCCAGTCCGCGCTGGGCCTCGTCGAGCTGCAGGCTGATCACGCGGCTGGCCGAGTCCGGGCCCATACTCACTCCGTAGAGCACTTCGGCCGCCTGCACCGTCTGCCGGTTGTGGGTGATGATGACGAACTGTGTTTGCTCGCTCAACTCGCGCAGCACCTCGCGGAAGCGGGCGACGTTCGACTCGTCCAGCATCGCATCGACTTCATCCAGCACACAGAAAGGTGTGGGTGAGACCTTGAGCAAGGCGAACACGAGGGCGCACGCCGTCAGGCTGCGCTCGCCTCCGGAGAGCATGGATAGCCCCTGCTCGCGCCTCCCCGGCAGCCGAGCCTCGATGTCGATCCCGGTCAGGCTCAAGTCGCCCGGATCGGTCAGGCTCAAGCGTACCGATCCGCCGCCGAAGAGACGGGTGAATGTTTCGCGAAACTCCCGTGCGACGGCCTCAAAGGTCTTCTGGAACTCGCTTTCCATTTGGACGTCGAGCTCGGCGATGACGCCCTGCAATTGCGACTCGGCCTGCTCCAGATCCTCGACCTGGGCGGTGAGAAACTCGACTCGCTCACGGACTTCGAGGTATTCCTTCTGCGCCTCGGGATTGATCGCCCCCATCCGCCGCAGTTGAAGGCGCAGGCGCGCCACCTGGCTCTCGTACTCGATGGGGAGCTCGGCGACGTGAGGCAAATGCTCGACGAGCCCCTCGAAGGGGATCGGCACCTGACCTTCGGCCGTCTCATCGAAATCGAACGCCACCAATCCAAAATCGTCCTCGGCCCGGCGTCTCAGGCTGGCCTGCTCCTCCTGACGCCGTGCCCATTCGATCTGCGTCTGCGAATGGCGCCGCTCCGCCGCCTGGAGATCGGCGCGCAACTGGCTTTCCGCCCGCTCGAGCGCTGAACGTTCACCCTCCGCAGCCGTCAACGCCGCTTCGGCCGGCGTCGCCTCCGATTCGAGCGCCGCCAGCCGTTCTTCGACCTGGCGCTCCTGTTCCTCGGAACGAGCGACAACGTCTATCAGGCTTGCCCGTTCGGCCACGAGCGCAGCGAGCCGCGCCGCCATTTCCTCAGCCTCCACTCGTTCCGCTGCGGCGACCTGCTCCAGCTCGGCGAGGCGTTCGTTCGACTCCTCCATCCAGACACGCGCGGTCTGCACGCTCGATTCGGCGTGCGCAAGGTGCACCGAAGCCGCCTCGCCTCCCAGGCGCATGTCATCCAGCCGGACGATGCGCTCCACCCTCTTCTGCTCGGCCGCCAGGGCGTCGCGAGTCTTGTCCTCGTCGGACATCCTGGCCAGCGTCTCGGAGAGTCGTCGCTCCGCCTCGTGGGCCCGCTCTTCGGCGAAGGCGAGCTCGCCCGTTCGTGTGCGCTCCAGGGCAAGCGCCTCCGCCACCGATTGCCGTGCGCTCTTCTCCTCGGCACGGGCGCGCCGGAGCGTGTCCTGCGCTTGCACGACCCGCGACCTCGCCGCCTCGAGAGCCCCGCGCAGCGTCTGCTCTTCCTCTTCCGCCGATGACAGTTTCCCACGGGCCGAATTCAGGATCTCCGTCAGCCGATCCCGCACATCGGTTCGACTCCGATACGGTCGGGAGGCGTTCAGCACCACGTGCCCGTCCGGGAAGAAGACGTCCCCTTTCAACGTCACAAGGCGAGCGTCGTCTGGCAATTCAGGCAGCAGGCGCCGCGCCGCAGCCCGGTCGGTGACGATCAGGGTGCGGCCGAGCAGAGCGTCGACGGCGCCCTTGAAGCGATCGGAGGCGCCGGCCAGCTGGGCGGCGTTGCCCACGACCCCGTCGGAAGTCGGTGGTGCAAGCGGCTGACGGCGCGAGAACTCGCCCAGCGACAGAATCGCTGCCGCCGGTGCTTCCTCCCCGTCGCCGATCTGGTCGGCGGCGCGCTGCACAGCCTCGGCCGACCCCAAACCGAATGCTTCGGCGAAGGCGCCGAGTGCCGCCCGGACGGCGACGGCCATCGCTGGGGCCGGCCGCATCGATTGACTCAGGCGGCCGTGCCAGCCTGTCAGATCGCCGCGGGCGGCGGCCCGTTCGAGCAAGCCCTCCACATCCGTCTCCGGTGTATCATCCAACTGTTGCAGGCGCGCCTCCCCGACCGCTACCTTGGCGCGCGATTCAGCGAGGCGCAGTTGATGCGCCTCCAAAGCTCGCTGGGCAACGGCGCCCTCCTCCGAGGCGTTCGCCTCCACTGCTTGGGCGGCAGCCGCGGCGTTTTCCACGTCGCTCGCTCGAGACTCTGCCTGGGCAAGCGACTTCCGCGGCTCTTCGGCCGCCTCCCGGGCCGCGGCGACCCGGTCTCGGGCGCGTTCCATATCGAGCCGAGCCACCTCACCAGCCTCACGGCCCTGCCCCAGGCGCGCCGCGCTGCCGGCGACCTCCACCCGGAGAGCTTCGAGCCGCAGCCGGGCTTGGGCCGGCTCAAGGTGGCCGCTCTCGGCCTCGCCGGTCTCGCCTTCGCCCAGCAGTTCGCGGCGTTGCGTTTCCGCCGCGACAAGAGCCTGCTCTCGCTGAAGGCTTTCGGCCCGGGCTGCCTCCAGTCGCCCCTGAAGAGCGCGCCCGGATTCGGCCTTGGCGGCGACCTCGACCTCCAGCGCGGTGACCTGCTCGGCGACCCAGCGCGACCGCTCTCGCGCCACGGCCAGATTCCGTCCTATCGTTTCGCGCTCGCGGAACTCAAACGAAGACTGCTGCGAAAGACGCTGCAGCCCGAGGCGCGACGCATCAATACGGGTGCGCCTCACGTTCAATTCCTCGGCGGTCCGTCTCTCTTCGGCGTGCAGCCGATCACGAACGGCCGACTCTTCCTCCGCCAGGCGCTTGGCCTCGCCCACCACCGCCATCATCCGGTACCAGTGATGACCGTACCACTGGCGCAGCGCGGCTTGCAGGTCCTGCCGGACCTGTTCGTAATCCTGGGCCCGTTTGGCCTGGCGCTCCAGGCTGCGCAAGCGTGGCCGCAACTCGGCCAGGATGTCGCGCACCCGATCCAAGTTGCGCCGGGTGTGATCGAGGCGCCGTAACGATTCTTCGCGGCGCGAGCGGTAGAGCCCGATCCCCGCCGCCTCTTCGAAGAGGCGACGTCGTTCTTCTGCCTTGAGCGACAGAGCGGCATCCACCAGGCCCTGGCCAATGATCGTGTAGGTTCGCTCTCCCAGCCCGCAACGCGCCAAGAGCTCCGAGACGTCGCGCAGACGGACGCGCTGCCCATTGAGCAGATACTCATTTTCACCGTCGCGGTAGGCCCGGCGGCTGACGGTGACCTCGGAGAAGTCGATCGGGAGCCAACCGTCGTTGTTATCGAAGGTAATCGTGGCCGTGGCCATCCCCGCCCGGGCTCTTTGTTCCGACCCGGAGAAGATCATGTCCTCGGTCTTCTTGCCGCGCAGCAGGCTGTAGGATTGCTCACCGAGCACCCATCGAATCGAGTCGGCGATATTGGACTTGCCGGAGCCGTTGGGGCCGACAATGGCGGTGATGGTCGGGGCGAACTCGAAGATCGCCTTGCTGGCAAACGTCTTGTAGCCCTGCAAGTCGAGCGACTTGAGCCGGGCGCGGCCTCCGTCGGGCCCCCCCGCTCGCGTTGAGCTCATGAGGCGCCACTCGTCTGGCCGAGGTCGACAAGCGCCCGCGCCGCCGCGTCTTGTGCCGCCTCCTGCTTGCTGCGGCCATGGCCCCGGCTGCGCAGCGCCTGGCCGACCTCGACCTCGACGGTGAATTCTCGGGCGTGGTCTGGGCCGCTGGTCTCGACGGTGGAATAGCGCGGCGTTGCGTTCAGTTGGGCCTGGGCCCAGATCTGCAACCGGCTGCGGGGGTCGACCAACGAGCCGTCGTCCATTGCCCGGGTCACGGCTCGCTGAAAGCGCGGCTCCATGAAATCCGCCACGGCTTGTTGGCCGCCGTCGAGGTAGATGGCTCCGATGAAAGCTTCGAACACATCGCACAGCAGCGCCAGTCGCTGGCGCCCGCCGGAGGCGGCCTCGCCCCGCCCGAGCAGCACCGCTTCCCCTAATTGCAGCTCACGCGCGAATTCGGCCAACTGTTCGGTGCGCACCAACGACGAGCGCAAGCGGGTCAGTTCGCCCTCGTCCAACTCGGGGAAACGCTGGAAAAGATACGCGGCGGAGCTCATGTCGAGGCAGGCATCGCCCAGGAACTCCAGTCGCTCATTGTCTTCGAGGACCTTCGGGTGTTCGTTGACATAGGATCGGTGGGTCAGGGCGCGTTGAAGCAGCGCCGGATCGTAGAAGACGATCCCGGCCTCCCGGGCTAGGTCTTCCCCTCCGGGATGCGAAACGCGATCCCCTCCGGGATCCCCTTCGGGATGCGAAGCGCGATCCCCTCCAGGATCCCCTTCGGGATGCGAAGCGCGATGCGAAGCGCGATCCCCTCGGGGATGCCCGCTGCCGGGTGCCAAGCGCGACGAAGCGCGATCAGGGTCCATCTTCCGTTTTCAGGCGAACTTGGGGGGCGCCGGGAACCCAGACGTGCTGTGTTCACGGCGATCCACCAGTTCCACCAGCCTCCAGGCGAACACATGAATTCTAGCAGGTTTGCAGGGAGTGGACGGTGGTCGGTGGTCGATGGCCAGTGGAATTTCCCTCCGTGATGGGATCGAGCAACGGATGGGGGTCTGGGGTGGAGGTTGGAGATTGGGGACTGGAGGGCTAGGCGGTTACCAGACAACTACTCGCGGCTGGGTGCTGGTAGCCGACCACTCACCACTGACCATTGACCACTAATAGGCGCGGAAAGCGAGCACCGAGTTGTGCCCCCCGAAGCCGAAGGCGTTGCTGAGAGCGAAACGCACCGTGCGGCGGCGCGGTTCGAGAGGGACGTAATCGAGATCGCACTCCGGGTCGGGGGTGTGGAGATGCGCCGTGGGCGGGATCAGGCCGGTCCGGATGACCTGGACGCAGAAGATCGCCTCCAGCGCCCCGGTGGCACCCATCATGTGGCCCGTCATCGATTTGGTCGAAGAGATTGGCACGTCGTAAGCTTTCTCGCCCAGCGCAGCCTTGATCGCACGGGTCTCCGACAGATCGTTGAGCTGTGTGCCCGTGCCATGAGCGTTGATGTAGTCGATCTCGTCCGGGGCCGCACCCGACGACTTCAGTGCCTGGACGATCGCCAAGGCGCCGCCGCCGCCGTCACCGCGCGGCGCCGTGACGTGGAAGGCGTCGGCCGAGGCGCCGTAACCGGCGACTTCGGCCAGAATCCGCGCACCACGCGCCCGGGCGTGAGGCTCGGTCTCGATGACCAGGGCCGAGGCCCCCTCCCCCATCACCAATCCGTCGCGTTCTTTGTCGAAGGGAGCGGGAGTGAGGTGGTACTCCTCGTTCCGATGAGAAAGCGCCCCGGTCCGATCAAAGGCGGCGATCCCCATCGCGATCAGGGTCGCTTCCGAGCCGCCGACGATGGCGGCCTCGATCATGCCGGCACGCAGCAGCGTCCAGCCGACCCCGATGGCGTCGTTGCTGGAGGCGCAGGCCGAAGCGATCGAAAAGGTGGGGCCCATGGCGCCGAAATCCATCGCCGTCATCCCCGATGCGCCATTCGACATCATCATCGGAATCAGAAACGGGCTGAGCCGCCGCGGCCCGGTTTCAACGAGCGTCTCGCTCGCCGCCTGAATGGCGCCGATGCCGCCGACGGCGCTCGAGATGATGACCCCGACACGCGCGGCGTTGTCCGGCGTGATGGTCAGGCCGGATTGGGCCATCGCCTGTTGCACCGCCGGGACCGCCAGGAGTTGGAACCGGTCGCGGCGCCGGGTCTCCTTCATCTCCATATAGCGCGAGGGGTCGAAGCCTTTGACCTCGGCTGCGATATGGACCGCCAGGGGTGTGGAATCGAAGAGCGTAATGGGACCGACCCCGGATTCCCCTCGCACGGCCCTCTCCCACGTCTCCTCCACGGTGAGACCGAGAGGATTGACAGTCCCCATTCCGGTGACGACGACCCGCGTCTGGCCCTCAGGCATGTTGGGATCCCATCCTGGATGCCTCCACCGCCGGCTCCGCTTTGAGACCGGAACCCGTGAGGACGGCGACGACCGGATCCGGCAGCGACGGAAGCGTGGCCGTCAGCGCCTCCCACACGACGGCCGAGGTCGGCTCGAGGTAGAAACCGAGTCGGGCCAGCTCCGCCTCTCCCTCGACGATCGCCGGTTCGTCGACCGCCACGACCGTCCCGCCGCTGGCCTCGATCGCTGCGAGCACGGCATCCCCGCGCACAGGTTGGAGGATGCGGATGCCCTCGGCCCGGGTCGGGCCTTCACGAACCCAGGCCAACGCTTCCCCGCCCGCCTGATGGACGGCCCACAGCGGCGCGCAGGCGGCCGCCTGCGCCGCGACCAACCGCGGCCGCCGGTCGATGGCGCCGGCCTCCTGCATCGCGGTGAAACCGCGGTCGATCCCGAGAAGCAAGGTTCCATGGCCGACGGGGAGGACCACGGCCCCTGGCGCTTGCCCGAGCTGCTCGACAATCTCGAACGCCAGCGTGGCTATACCCGCCAGGCCGAGGGGGACCCAGGCATGGCTGGCATAGGTGGCGCCGCGCGAGGCTTCCTCCCGGACGGTTTCGGCCGCCCTCGAACGTGGCCCTGGAATCTCAACGACCTCTGCCCCGTAGGCCGCGATCTGCGCCCGTTTGCGAGGGGAGACATTCTCGGGAACGAAGACGCGCGCTCGGAGTCCTGCCCGCGCGGCGTACGCGGCAAACGAGGCTCCCGCATTCCCCGAGGAATCCTCCACCGCCTCAAGGAATCCGGCGGCGGCTAGAGCGCTCAGGAGGACGGCGGATCCGCGATCCTTGAACGAGCCGGTCGGGTTCAGGTGTTCGCATTTGAAATGGAGGGTGCGCCCGTCGACCGTCGCCGACACCAGGGGGGTACCGCCCTCACCCAGGGTGATCAGTGACGCCTCCTCGGGAAGCGGAAGCATGCTTCGATAGCGGGCAAGGCCGGCGTCGAGGGGTCCGGCCGAAGCGGGCTGAAACCGGATCGGCGGTTCGAGATCGAAGACCCCGCCGCAGGTCGGGCAGCAATACGGGAGGGGACCATCCGCGGCGCGCCTCCCGCAGTTGGTGCAGCGAAATGGCCATGAGGGCAGCGGGCGGTCTATCCCGTCCGGGACGGCCCCTACGGGATCCCCTCCGGGGAGCGAAGCGCGACGAGGCGCGATGCGATGCGCGACGAAGCGCGACGAAGCGCGATCCGGTCCGATCATCCCGACCGGTCCCCGGGCTGGGGCCGGTAGTCCCCCTCCACCCACACCTCTCCACCCGGACCAACTTCCTTCTTCCAGATCGGGACGATCTCCTTCAGGCGATCGATACCATAACGCGCCGCTTCGAACACTCCACTGTCGCGATGGGCCGCCGAGCATGCCACGATCACCGTCGGCGTTCCGACGTCCAGGCGGCCGATACGCTGAACGATGGCGATGCCTTCGACTCGCGGCCAGCGGCGGCGCATCTCGTCCGCCACCTGACGCATCTTCTCTTCGGCCATCCCCGTGTAGGCCTCATACTCCAGATGCTCCGTCTCCGGAAGGTGCCCGCCTTCCGTCCGGGCACGTACCATCCCGGAAAACACGCAGGCGGCGCCGGTGGTCGGCAAGATGATGGAAGAGAGGAGTGCGTTGAAGTCCAACACCTCGTCGGTCACCCGCAAGTGCGTTGGAGACGTGTCGCCGCCGCTGACTGGTGGAAACAGGGCGACCTCGTCGGCTCCATGGAGCCTTTCCTCCGGAAAGGCAAATTCGCGGTTGACGGAGACAACGGCCGTTTTCAAGGAACTCTCCACCTGAGGATGAAACCGGGCGATGGCGGCCTTCAGGTCGGCGACGGTGGCCGCTTCGTCGAGGTCGAGCATCTCTTCGGTGATCCCGAGCCGCTGGCGCAGCGTGGCGAAGTAAAGAACGCGGACCTGCACGGCTACTCCGTCAGGACGACGTCGCCGCTGCGGCCGCCGTGTTTCTCGAGCAGCCGAATTTCGACGATACGCGCTCCGCGCTCGACGGATTTGATCATGTCGTAGACCGTCAGCGCGGCAACGCTGACGGCCGTCAGGGCTTCCATCTCGACTCCGGTCGGCCCGGTCGTCCGCACAGTGCTAGTGAGCACCGCCGCCGGCGGCTCGTCCTGGAGCTCGAGCTGAACCGCAACGTGGGATAGAGGAAGTGGGTGGCAGAGCGGAATGAGATCGGGCGTCCGCTTCGCAGCCATGATCCCCGCCAGCTCGGCCACGGCGCGCACGTCGCCCTTCTTGAGATCGCCGGCCCGAATCAGGCCAAGGGTGGAGGCGGAGAAGGACACCGTAGCTCGGGCCATCGCCCAGCGCAATGTCGACGGCTTGTCTCCGACGTCGACCATGC
>DATEVL010000124.1:0-4318 GCA_035281845.1 Anaerolineales bacterium
AGTTGGCGATGGCTTCGGCCATCTGCGAGCGGGCGGAGTTTCCCGTGCACAAGAAGAGGACGCGGCGCGGCTGGGTCATCGGCCGGCGCGATTGTACCTTGGAGCGAGCCTACGCAACGGCTTGGTCGTCAGCGATCGCCGTTTCATGAAGGGCCCACCCGGGGCCTGTCGAAGACAACTTTTCAACCTCCTTCGAGGAGACGCGCTAGCCTCTTCTGGAGGTGCTTCCTCAGGAAATCGAGCGCCTCTTCACTTTCGCCATCGGCCACGATCCGCGCCAGGTCGATCAGATCACGCTCCGCCAAGACCAGGTTGACTACCCGTGGGACCTCCGCCGCCCGCCGGCCGTTTTCGGCGGAGCCCGTCGTCGAGTCGCTCGCGTCCCCCTCGGTTCCGGAATTCATAGGCTCGGGGCGTCGATGAGCAACTCGCGCAGCCCGGCCAGGGAGGGTTCTCGGCCTTCCTCGAAGATCGCCGGACACGATTCGAGGCTGATCTGGGACGCCGCCAGCTGCAGCGCGTACGTGAAGCATGTCGGCTGCCCACACTGCCTGCAGTTGGTTTGAGGCAGAAGGCGGAAGAGCGCCATCGCCGCCGGACGCTGGCGAGTTTTGAAATCGGGCTCGATCTCGGCCCGGCGGTCCCACGTCTCATTGACCAGGTGGACCACGCTCGCCAATTCCTTTTCGGCTGCTTTTCGGTCCTCGGCGTTGCTGGTGGCGATCTCGAAGGCGTGGAAGGCGACATTGTGGCCGGCCTTCTTCCACGTCAGCGCGTTCGCCTGACGGTGATAGACCGCGCCTTTCAAGGTTGCGTTGAGCAGAGGCAGGACCCCCGAGATGTCGGCAGTGAGGTGTGCCCGGGCAGCGATGCGCTCGGCTCCCGGTTCGCATGGCGGAGTGAAGACCTCTACCTCGAACGATTCGATCAGCATCTCCGTCTCCTTCCGGCGTTGCTCCCCGCCCCGGCGGACGCCAGCAACACGATCCCTCCGGCCCCTGTGACACAGGCCGCCTGGCCCCCGCCCTCGGAACCGGGCGTTGGCCTCTGTCCAGGGATAACCGTGGCGGCGTTGGCCGCCCGCGTGGCGCCCAGCGAGCACTCGTCGCAGGTGGATGTGGGTGTCGGAACCAGCGCGTTGAGCCCGGGCAACTCTTCGTCACACAGGTGGCAGACCTTTACTGTGGCCGTCGGACCGGTGGCCGAAGATTCTGGGCCGAACCGGCCGGCAACGGCCGCGGCCGCCAGGATCAGACCCAGGGCGAGGAGCTTCCATTTCAGCACGGAGTCCCAGCGGGAGTTTCCGCATGCCGCCGGTCCGGAACCCGGTGAAGACCGTCCATGGCTCAACCTTCCGACCCCCTTTCCTCCCTCAAGCTGGCGGCGGGCAGGCCTCCTCCGCCGCCGCGACCATGGCCGCTGGAGCGAGAGCCAACTCATGCGCGTAATAGCGCCGCTGGAAGCCGAAGGCGACGTTCACCAGCGCGATCATCACCGGCACCTCGATCAGCGGGCCGATGACGGCGGCGAAGGCCTCCCCGGAGTTGATCCCGAAGACCGCCACCGCCACGGCGATCGCCAGCTCGAAGTTGTTGCTGGCGGCAGTGAAGGCCAGCGTCGTCGTCTTGGAATAGTCGGCGCCGACGCGCCGCCCCATCCAGAACGACACTAGGAACATGACCACGAAGTAGATCACCAGCGGAATGGCGATGCGGACGACGTCAAGCGGGATGGTGACGATCAGGTCGCCCTGCAGGCTGAACATCACCACAATCGTGAACAGCAGGGCGATCAGCGTCAGCGGGCTGATGCGCCGCACGAATTTCTCCTCGTACCATACCTTGCCCTTGAGGCGCAGCAGGACCAGCCGCGTCAGGAAGCCGGCGATGAAGGGGATCCCCAGATAGATGAAAACGCTGCGGGCGATCTCGCCGATAGTGACGAGCACGGCCCGGCCTGGCAGCCCCAGCCAGGTGGGGAGAACGGTGATGAAGACATAGGCGTAGACGCTATAGAAGAGGACCTGGAAGACGCTGTTGAAGGCTACCAGCCCGGCGGCGTATTCTGTGTCGCCCTTGGCCAGCTCATTCCACACGATGACCATGGCGATGCAGCGCGCCAGCCCGATCAGGATCAGCCCGGTCATGTATTCCGGGTAGTTGCGCAAGAAGACCACCGCCAGGACGAACATCAGGATCGGACCGATCACCCAGTTCTGCAGCAGCGACAGGCCGAGCACCCTGCGGTTGCGGAAGACGTCCCCCAGCTCCTCGTAGTGCACTTTGGCCAGCGGCGGATACATCATGACGATCAGGCCGACAGCGATCAGGATGTTCGTTGTGCCGACCGTGACGGACTCGTTGAAGGACTGAACCGTCCCTGGGAACAGGTACCCCAGTCCGACGCCCACCGCCATGGCCAGGAAGATCCACAGGGTCAGGTAGCGGTCGAGAGTCGACAGGCGTCGAGCGTGGCCGGTCGCGGCCTGCGCCATGTCAGGCCTTCTCCAGCGCCGTCGCCAGCCAGGTCGTGACTTCGGCCTCGCTGGGAATGCGACCGCTGCACACTACTTGCTCGTCGATCACCAGGCCCGGCGTTGACAGGATTGGATATTCCACAATCTTGGCGTAGTCGGTGACCTTGACGAATTCCGCTTCAGCGCCCAGCCCTGTCACTGCTTGCCGCGTGACGGCTTCGACCTTCTTACAGTTTGGGCAGCCCGTCCCAAGGATCTTGATCGTCAGCATGCCATCCTCCCCAGAAGTGGTTTTCCTACGACATCGGACGTCAATGGGCCGCACCCTGGATAGCGGGCTGCGGCGCCCGCGTCAGGCGTCGGTCGACGAACGTCAGCGCCAGGAAAAGCAGGCTCACAAAACCAACCAGGTAGACCAGAATCCAGCCAAGGCCGACGCCGTCGATCCACGAGCCGTAGATCAGGCCGGCCGCCGTGCTGAACAGGGCGACGAAGGCGACGTAGGTCCAGGCCTTCTTACGTCCGATGATCGCCGCCACCAGCAGGATGCTTTGCAGGCTGAGCTCGGGATCGGCCATCAGGTAGGCCAGCAGCGGGCCGCGGTGCATCCCCAGACTTAGGAACATCTTGGCGATCGGCACTTCGACGAGCGTCGGGAAATACATGAAGACGCCGAAGACGACGCCGGCCAGATTGCCCGGGAGCGTGTTCCGTCCGGCGAGCGATTCGATCCACTCCGGCCGGATCAGCTGGCGCAGCACACCGACGGCGAAGACGCCGGCCAGCAGCAACGGGAAGATCTGTTTGACGAAGCGCCACGATTCCCAGAGCCAGTCGCGCATCTCGTGCGTGCTGAGAGAACGGCGGGCCAACCAGGCCAGGCCGACGAGGGAGAGGGCCACGGCGAAGAACTTGCCGGGGAGGGTCACCATCAGGCTGGTGGGGGACGGGACCATTCCCACCGCCGCCACCAGCAGCGTCAGCGCCACCAGGGCCAGCGCCACCCAGGTCCAACGGTTGAAGCCTTCGAGCACGTTGCCGAACCCGCGCCAGGCGGCCACGGCGATCAGGCCGAGCAGGGCGATGAGCACCACGCCTTGGACCGTGACTCCTTCTTCTCCACGGCTGGAGTCGTAGGGGACGAGACGGAAGAGCGCCTGCTCGAGCTGCTGCGTGCCACTGATCGGCAGCTCGACTTGGGCGTAGTTATCGGTCAGCAACCCTATCTTCAAGGTGCCCGAGAGCAGCAGAACGACGAGGATCAGCATGAACACGATCACGCCGCGGCGAACCCTGCCCTTGGCGGCGAAGGGGTCATCCGTCTGCCGGTCGTGTTCGGCGTCGGCTCGGCGGAAGATCATCGCCATGATCAGGCCGATCCCGATGCCAAAAGCCAGCGACAGGAACAATCGGGCGAAGGCCAGGTCCGGCCCGATGGCGACGCCGGTGTAGGCCAACGCCAGGATATTGGCCGCTGGGGCGAAGAACAGAAACGTAACCGCCGGTCCGATGCCGGCGCCCTTCTTGTGGATGCCGGCGAACAGGGGGACGATAGTGCAGGAGCAGACGGCCAGCAGCGAGCCGGCCATCGCCGCCGCCGGATAGGACACGACCTTCGGCGCTTTCCGACCCAGGAACCGCGTTACCGATTCCTTAGGAATGAGTGACGCCAGGCCCCCGGCGATGAGGAAGGCGGGTACAAGACAGAGCAGGACGTGAGCGGCCAGGTACGACGCCAGTCCGCCCAGGCCGGCTTGCAAGTAAGGAATGATGAGGCCGGGCATAGAGGCTCACCCTGCCCGCGCGGGGATGGCCGCCAGGCCGGCTGGGCCACGAGACCGA
>DATEVL010000125.1:0-15767 GCA_035281845.1 Anaerolineales bacterium
CCGCCGATCGCACCCGTGGCGACGGCCGCCGCGACCGCCACCGCCACAAGCAGTCCAAGCCCCTCCGGCACCGCAACCCCGACTCCCACCCCAACGCTCCATCCGCTCACGATCGAATCGATGCGGCAGCGCCCGTACCCAGGATCGGACATCGTCATCGTGGAATCTCTCAACCCGGGCGCTAACTACTCGCGCATGATTGCCTCCTATCGATCCGAGGGGTTGAAGATCAACGGCCTGCTCACCATACCGTTCGCCCAGCGGCCGGCCGACGG
The DNA here is from genome assembly GCA_035281845.1 of Anaerolineales bacterium. GTDB lineage: Bacteria > Chloroflexota > Anaerolineae > Anaerolineales > E44-bin32 > DATEVL01. The sequence continues at coordinate 276 of DATEVL010000125.1, forward strand.
ATGGCCGGTGATCATCTTCAACCACGGTTTCATCCAACCGGAGGTCTACCGCACGACAGAACGCTATGTCGCCTATGTCGACAACCTGGCCCGCAACGGCTATATCGTCTTCCGGCCAGATTACCGCGGTCACGCCGACTCGGAAGGCGAGGCGAGCGGCGCCTACGGATCACCCGACTACGTCGTGGACGTCCTCAATGCCGTCGCCGCTATGAGAAGATTCCCGGCGGCCGATCCGACCCGCGTCGGCATGTGGGGCCATTCGATGGGCGGCTATATCACACTGCGGACGATGGTGATCGATCCGGAGCTGCGGGCAGGCGTGATCTGGGCCGGCGTGGTCGCATCCTACCCGGACCTGATCACCCGCTGGCGCCGGACCCCCGTCGCCCCGGGGACGCCGACCTCGACGCCTTCCTTCCGGGGCTGGCGGGGGGGCCTGCTGTCGACGTTTGGCTCGCCCGAGGAGAATCCGGCATTCTGGAATTCGATCTCAGCCAATAGCTATTTGCAGAGCTTATCCGGGCCGGTGCAGCTGCACCACGGCACGGCCGACACCAGCGTGCCGGTGGAGTTCTCAGAGATTCTGTACGACCAAATCATCCAGGCCGGTGGCCAGGCGGAGGTGTATCTCTACGAAGGCGCCGATCACAACCTCTCCCAGCCCTTCACGACAGCCATGCAGCGAACGATCGAGTTCTTCAATCGCTACCTGAAGGGAGAATGATTGTCCTCGCCACGTGTCGCCGACATATCGGCGCGAGGCGGCCTCCAGACCATTGTCATTGCAAGCCGTCCCGCCCTTGGCGGTCTGCCCCCTGGGGGCGCCCGCCCTTGGCGCCCTGTAGAGGGCGAAGGGGCGTAGAGACCGAGCCGTGCGAGGGACGGCGTGGCAACCTCCTCACCGAGGCGATTGCCGCGGCGCCTCCCACTCCGCTCACCTGCAGTGCGCCGCGCGCAGCGCGGCGCAAGTGTCGCTGCGGGGACTTTCGTACGGTGCCTCGCAAATACAAGGCGAGGAGACGCGAGCGCCCCACCCTTGCCGTCATTGCGAGCCGTCCCGCCCTTGGCGGTCTGCCCCCTGGGGGCGCCCGCCCTTGGCGCCCTGTAGAGGGCGAAGGGGCGTAGAGACCGACCCCGGCGAGGGGCGGCGCGGCAATCCCCTCAATGGGGCGCTTGACGCGCCTCCCTCTCCGCGCCGTAACTCACACACCGTAGGGGCGCAGCGACGCTGCGCCCTAACTAACAACTTCGTTTTCTGGGGCGGACTTCCGGGGCCTCGTAGCCTCATGACGGGCGTGTCATCGGGAGCGGCACTGAGAGGGGCCGCGTGGCGGGCCCCGCGAGAGTGTGATTGCAGAAGGTCCCTCTGGGTTAGCGCGAGGACCGGCTCTATGCCCGTTGAAGGACGGGGGCTGCTTGCGCCGCCTGCGCGCCGCGTCGCATCGCTTCGAGGTTGGGCTCGAGGAGTTGACGCCGGTGGCCGGGAATGTGACGCGCGAGCGACTGGCCGACTTGCTCCAAGGTGAAAAGGGGTTGTACCGTCAGGTAGGCCCCGAGCAGGACCATGTTCGTCATCCGCTTGTCGCCTAGCTCCTCGGCGATCTCGTTGCCGTGGACCATCCGGGCGAGGATGTCGCTCCGCTCCGGCACGCGATCGACGAGCGAGGCGTTGACGATCAACGCTCCGCCTGGGCGGACGAGGAACTCATACCGTTCGAGCGACGGGATATTCATGACGATCGCCCCGGCCGGGTTGCGCACGATGGGCGAGCCGATCTCGTCGTCGCTGACGATGACGGTGCAGTGCGCCGTCCCGCCCCGCATCTCGGGGCCGTAGGACGGGATCCAGGTGACGTGTTTACCGTTCTCCAACCCGGTGAAAGCCAGCAACGTCCCGGCGAACAGAGCCCCCTGACCCCCGAATCCGGAGATGATCAGCTCAGTCTGCACTGCTCTTACCGTCACCCGGGGCCAGCGCCGGATGCACCCTGTAATCGCCTAACGGAAAGGCCGGGAGCATGTGCTCGCGGATCCAGTCCAACGCGCCCTGCGGCGGGATCCCCCAGTTGGTCGGACAGCTCGAAAGCAGTTCGACCATCGAGAACCCGAGGGCCTTCTGCTGGACCTCGAAGGCGGTGCGGATCGCCTTCTTGGCCCGGCGGATGTTCGGCACATCGTGCAGACTTCGGCGGACGATGTAAGCCGATCCGTCGAGCTGCGACAGAACCTCGCACATCTTCAATGGCATGCCGTGCAACTCGACGTCCCGCCCATTGGGGGTGGACGTCGTCCGCTGGCCGGGCAGCGTCGTCGGCGCCATCTGACCGCCGGTCATCCCGTAGATGGCGTTGTTGATGAAGATGACGGTGATGTTCTCGCCTCGGCCGGCGGCGTGAAGGATTTCGGCAGCACCAATCGACGCCAGGTCGCCGTCGCCCTGATAGGTGAAGACGATGCGGTCCGGCGATGCACGCTTGAGGCCGGTGGCCATCGCCGGCGCCCGCCCGTGCGCTGCCTCGGCGAAGTCGACATTGAAGTAGTTGTAGGCGAATACGGCGCAGCCGACAGGCGCCACACCGATCGTGATCGGCCGCAAGGCGAGCTCATCCAGCACTTCGGCGACCAGGCGGTGGGCGATGCCGTGCGTGCAGCCAGGGCAGTAGTGCGTGTGAATCGGCAGCAGGCTCTGCGGCCGCTGGTAGATCAGGGTCTCGACCAGGTCGGTCATTTCACCCTGCCCTTGCGGCGAGGCCGGCGTGGAGTTGGCGGATCGCTTCAAGGATCTCATCCGGTAGCGGCGTGACGCCCCCCATGCGCCCATAGAATTCCACCGGGACCCGCCCCTGGACCGCCAACCTGACGTCTTCGATCATCTGGCCCCCGTTCATCTCGACGACCAGGATTCCTCGCACCTGAGCTGCCAGCTCCGAAATACGGGCGTAGGGGTAGGGATAGAGCGAGACCGGGCGCAGCAGCCCGACTCGGATCCCGTCCTCGCGCGCGGCGCGAATGGCGGATTGAGCGATCCGGCCGGCGGTGCCGAAAGCCACGACCGCCAGGTCCGCGTCCTCGAGCATGAATTCACGGAATCGAATCTCATTGGCCTCAATCACCGCCTGCTTCGCCATCAGCTTGCGGTTGAAAATCTCTTCCTGGTTGGGGTCGATATAGATCGAACTGATGATGTTGGGCTTGCGCCCGTCGGCGCCGCTGAGCGCCCATTCCGGCAGCTGATCGATGGCCCGGAGAGGCTGCATCGGCGGCATCTCGGCCGGTTCCATCATTTGCCCCAGGTTGCCGTCGGTCAGGACGATCACGATGCAGCGATACTTGTCCGCCAGGTCGAAGGCCAGGCAGGTGAAATCGATCAGCTCCTGCACCGTCGCCGGCGCCAGAACAATCGGGCGGTAATCCCCATGCCCCCCGCCCTTGACGATCTGGTTGTAGTCACCCTGCGACGGAGCGATATTGCCCAGCCCCGGGCCTCCGCGCATCACATCGACCAACACCGCCGGCACCTCGGAGCCTGCGATATACGACAGGCCCTCCATCATCAGGCTGACACCCGGGGACGACGAGGAGGTCATGGCACGGACCCCGGCGCAGGCGGCGCCGTAGACCATGTTGATCGCCGCCACTTCGCTCTCGGCCTGGAGAAAGACGCGTCCCAGCTCCGGCATCCGCTTGGCCATGTGCTCGAGGGCTTCGGTCTGGGGGGTGATGGGGTAACCGAAATACGCCTGGCAGCCGGCGCGGATCGCCGCTTCGGCGAAGGCGACGTTCCCTTCTAGCAGCTCGAGGGTCATGTCGCCTTGCCTCAGCCGACGGCAACCGCCGCCCTGACCGGAGCCCAGCGGTAGACGGTGATCGCCGCTTCCGGGCAGATCACACTACAAATGGCGCAGCCGGTGCAGTCCTGCGCCGGGTCGACCAGGGTCGCCGGGTGGTAACCCTTCTGCGTGAAGCGGTCGGAGGCGACGGAGATCAAGTCTTTGGGGCAGACGGTGGTGCACAGCTCGCAGCCCTTGCACAATGCCTCTTCGATGAGGATGCGGCCTTTGGCCACGGGGGCACCTCCGTTGGCCCAACGATAGGATGCCGCCCGCGGGACCCACAGTGCCGACCGTCCTGCGCCGCCCATGCGAACTTCCTGTATCCGAAAAGTCGGAAAAGGCCCGGCCCGACTCGGTTTCTTGGCCCTACCGCCCTTGGCGCCCTGTAGAGGGCGGGGACTTCGAGCCAGGCCTAGCTGGAGCATCAGGCCATTGGGCGCCTGGTGGCTTGCGATTTTCCGGTTCATGGCGGGTCCGAGTCGGCACGCGCACGATGCCCGGCCTAAAGGCCGGGACTACGCCGCCGCTTCGTCGAACTTCGTAATCCCCGGCTTTAGCCGGGGTCCGGGTCGCCACGGGCACGAGGCTTTGCCTCAAGGCCGGGACCGCACCGGCGCCTCGTAGCACGCCGTAGGCCCCGGCTTTGGCCGGGGTCCTACTCGTGGAACGCTCGATCCCGATGGACGCCGCTTGACCTGCCGCGGTGCCATCGCTATATTGGTCGGCTGCTCACTATGCCGGAAGTCCGCGTCGATCTGGTCCTGCTCAGCCTGCGCCAGCCCGGTCTTCAGGTGCTGCTGGATATGGGGACCTCCGGACAAGCCTGGGCGCTTCCAGGCCGTCAGCTCGGGGATCGCCAGTCCTTGGAGCGGGCCGCCTGGGATTGCCTTCGGAACGCGGCCGACGGCTCACGAGCCTACTTGGAGCAGCTCTACACCTATGGGGACCCGGAACGAGTTGCAGGCCGCCGCACGATTTCGTGCGTCTACCTCGGACTTCTGCGCAGCGACGGCCCGGCGGAGGCAACCGAGACGCGCCGCTGGCACGACGCTGCCCGCCCACCCCGCCTGATGCACGACCACAGAGCCATCTTGAAGTACGCGCTCACCCGCCTCCGTTATAAGCTCGAGTACACCGCCGTCGGATTCGAGCTGCTGCCCCAGGCCTTCACGCTCAGCGAGCTGCAGGGCGCCTATGAGGCCGTCTTAGGAGAAGAGCTCGACAAACGCAACTTCCGCCGCCGGATCCTCCAGGCGGGGGTAATCGAGGCGATGAAGTCCTACCGGTCCGGGGAAGGTCGCCCGGCACGGCTCTATCGTTACCGCGACGACGCGGTGGCCGAGGTGAAGGCGCGGCGTTTGTTCCCGTAGGACCCGTGGGGGATACGGCGCCCACGCTTGTCCTTCCCAGGGACCCGAATGATCGTGAGGGGAATCCCCAGATCGCAGCCTGCGTGCGCTCGCTGCTCGCACTGACGGTTCGGGGACCTACAGCGTCACGAAGGACCTCGGTGATCGCCTGATTCCCGCCGGCGTCTGTGGCCAAGACTTCGAATTCATGCCCTTGTGTTGACGATGCACCCCACCGAACTAAAGACGCCCGGACGATCACCAGGCGTCTTTAGTTCGTTCAAGAAGGACCCTCGCCTCAGGCATGGCCAGACCGCCTAGGGACTTGGGGTGCGGCTCCCCCTAGTGACCTGACTTGCCGTGCGGATTCCCCTTCTTACCCTCAGCTTGTTGCACATCCTCGGTCATAACTGGCTCCGGCCCGGCGGATGTCGCCTGAGGCGCGCCAGCGAGCTCGACGGGCGTTCCTGGCCCTAGCCCGTCGACGATGGCCTGCGCCGCCGCAATAAGCTCGTCGGCCGCGGAGTCGCTGATCTTCTTGCCTGCCTGAGCCTCCACTTGGTTGATGAAGGCGTTGAGCTGGCCCCTGGCCGAGTTCTCGTTACCTCGCGCCAGGCTGGCCATGGCCGCCTCCAGCTTGCTCTTCAAGCTGTTGGCCAAGTTGGCGTCGATGTCACCGCTGCCGACGAAGCCGTCCACCAGGTCGATCAGCGCCTGCACCTGCTCCTCGGCCGAAGGCGTGCTCGTCGCCGTGGCTGTCGGGGTGGCCGTGTCGGTGGGCGTTTCGCTGGGAGCGATTGTGTCAGTGGCCGTTTCCGTGGGCGTCGGTGTTTCGGTCGGAGTTTCGCTGGCAACGGACGTTTCCGTCGCTGTCTCCATTGGCGTAGCCGTTTCCGTCGGAGTCTCGGTAGCAGCCGGCGTGTCGGAGGGCGTCGGCGTGTCGGTGGGCGTTTCGCTGGCTACGGGCGTATCCGAGGCTGTCTCGGTTGGGGTGGACGTGTCTGTTGGAGTCTCCGAAGCGACCGGCGTATCGGAGGGCGTCGGCGTGTCGGAGGGCGTCGGCGTGTCGGTGGGCGTTTCACTGGCGACGGGCGTGTCCGTCGCCGTCTCAGTTGGGGTGGACGTGTACGTTGGAGTCTCGGTGGCAACCGCCGTGTTGGAGGGCGTCGGCGTGTCCGTTGGGGTCTCGCTAGCTGTGGGCGTATCCGTCGCCGTCTCTGTTGGGGTGGACGTGTCTGTCGGAGTCTCCGAAGCGACCGGCGTATCGGAGGGCGTTGCCGTGTCGGTGGGCGTTTCGCTGGCAACCGGCGTGTCCGAGGCCGTCTCTGTTGGGCTGGACGTGTCTGTCGGAGTCTCCGAAGCGACCGGCGTATCGGAGGGCGTCGGCGTGTCGGTTGGGGTCTCGCTAGCTGTGGACGTATCCGTCGCCGTCTCTGTCGGCGTGGACGTGTCTGTCGGAGTCTCCGAAGCGACCGGTGTATCGGAGGGCGTCAGTGTCTCGGTAGGCGTTTCGCTCGCAACAGGCGTGTCCGAGGCCGTCTCGGTGGCCGTGGCCGTGTCCGTTGGAGTCTCGGTGGGAGAAGACGTGTCGGTCGGTGTTTCGGTCAACGTCGGTGTGTCGGTGGCCGTCTCGGTGGCGGTGGCAGTGTCCGTCGGAGTCTCCGTGGGAGTGGCGGTGTCCGTGGGGGTCTCGGAACCAGTAAGGGTCTCGGTGGGCGTCTCGGTGGGCAGTTCCGTGAGTTGCTCGATCGGGATCCGGGGTGCGGGCTGGAATCCGTCCTGGGCCAGGGCTGCGGCGGGGGCGACCATGAGCCCGATCAGGACGACAATCGCGATTCCTGTCTTGGACATATTTCTCCCTCCTCTCTCTTGAGGGTCGACACCGGCTATGGGTCGACCTTCACGAAGCGGTCTTCGCCGATGCCGAGGGGTGTCGATGTGGATTACGAAGGACGGGCACCGGCGACGAACTGGGGAATAGCAAACCCATCATATCGACGCAAAACCGGTGCGTTCACCCGACCAAGGTACCAATCTGGAGGACCAGCGTACCTGTAACGAATCTGTAATACGCTTTCGATCGAGGCCTCCACTGCGCAGCTCCGGCCTCGCCACCTTGCAGAGATTCAGAGGGTCTCGCTTGATTCCTCCTTCAGATCGTGGTATCCTGTTAGTGTACCGGCGACACCAAGGGACACCGAGTGTCCCCTTTTCAATCGGAGGTTTCGTGTATGTCAGACACGATGCAGACCTCTCCCCCGGCGGCCTGGATTCGCCAAGGTCAACCCTTCTTCGAGTATCTCGACGAGTGGATCACGCAACTCCAGCCGGCGTCTCTCAAGGCGACGTTGCAGCCTGTCGAAAAGACAGCGATCGTCTCGGTGGACGTGATCAACGGGTTCTGTCATGAGGGCCCGCTCGCCAGCCCGCGCGTCGCAGCCATCATCCCGCCTATCGTCCGGTTGTTCGAGCGGGCATGGGCCGCCGGCGTTCGGCACATCGTGCTCGCCCAGGACACGCACGAGCCCGAGGCCGTCGAGTTCGCCCAGTATCCACCCCATTGCGTGCGAGGCAGCCACGAATCCGAGGCCGTTCCCGAATTCCGAGCGTTGCCTTTCTATCCCCAGATGGAAACCTTCGAGAAGAACTCGATCCATGCCGGGCTGAATACCGGGCTCAACGCCTGGATCGATTCGCACCCGGCCGTAACGCGCTACATCGTCGTCGGCGACTGCACCGACCTGTGCACCTACCACCTGGCGATGCACTTGCGGCTGGATGCCAACGCCCGGCAGATCGATCGGCGCGTCTTACTGCCGGCGAACTGCACCGATACCTACGATCTGCCGGTCGCGGCGGCCTCCGCAATCGGCGCCGTGCCTCACGACGCGGGTGTGCTGCACCGGATCTTCCTGTACAGCATGCATCTCAACGGGGTCGAGGTCGTGGCGTCGATCGGCTGACCCGCCGATCGGAAAGCCGATGTCGATCTTCGACGGCGCCCGGTTGACGAACGAAGTCTTCAAGCTCGACGTCGAGCGCATGCGGCGCGGCTGGTATTCGGACAAGTACTTCGTCAACATCAGCCGAATGCTGGCGGCGCTGTCGGCCGAGGGCTATGTCTTCGCCGGTGAACACGGGCGGCCCTTGCCGTCGGGAAGCCCGGCGTCGATTTTCACCGGCGACTTGCGGGTGGAAATGCAGTGGTTCACCCGGCGCCAGGGGACGACCATCGTCGTCGGGATCGACAAGGCCCTGGCCATGCTCCGCCACGCGGCCGGCACATGGATGGGCGAACGCTTCGCCGAAACCTGGGACGACCTCGAAGTCTGGGCCGTCCATGACGGGGCCGTGGTCCACGGCGAAGGCGATCCGGCGCACGTGACCCCCGTCTTGCGCGTCCGTGGCCGTTACCGCGATTTCGCTCTATTGGAGACGCCGACTCTGGGCGTGCTTACCCGCGGCTCGCGAGTCGCAACCAACGTCTTCGACACGCTGGTCGCTGCTGCTGGAAAGCCGGTCCTGTTCTTCCCGGCGCGCTTCGACCTCCATGAATCGCAAGCCGCCGACGGCTACGCCTACAACATCGCCGTCCAACGGTTCAACTTGGACCATGCGCAGCGGCTCGGCGCCTTCATCTCGACCGACGCCCAGGGGGACTGGTGGGGCGGCTCCGGAGGCGGAACCGTCGCTCACGCCGCCATCGCTTGTTTCCTCGGCGACACGGCCGAAGCCATGGCCGCCTTCGCCGCCACCCTGCCTCCTGAGATCCCGCGCATCGCCTTGGTCGACTACAACAACAACTCGGTCAAGGACTCTCGGCTCACCGTCGAGCGCATGTTTCGACTTTACCGACAGCGCCTCGAAGCCGGAGACGAAGCCGACGCCCAGCGGTACGTTCTCTACGGAGTGCGCCTGGATACATCGAATGCATTGCGCGACGTGAACGTTCCGCCTCTGGGTGAGCCGGACCTGGATCTCGGGGTCACCCCGCGCCTGGTGTTCACGGTGCGGCAGGCCCTCGACCACACCTGGGAGGGCTGGGACCTACCCGAGGAGTGGCGGGCGCGGGCCGTCGACTACTGCCGCGCGGTGAAGATTGTTGTTTCTGGCGGATTCACGGCCGAAAGGATCCGGCGCTTCGAGCAACTTCACGTGCCGGCCGACATCTACGCCGTGGGCTCGGCCTTGTTTGCCAACGCCGGCCCCAGCGTCACCGATTTCACCGCCGACGTGGTGCGAGTCGAGGTTGGAGGGGAGTGGATCCCGCTGGCGAAAGTGGGCCGCCAGGCAGGGGAGAACCCGGACCTCGAACGCGTGAGGTGACCGCGGGCCGTCGACCCCGATTCGCCGATCGCGAGAAACTGGATCGGACCCAGGCTGACGGCTGCCACGAGAACACGCCGGCTTAAGGCGGCCACGACCCGACCCTTCTTCCAGCCTTCCTTCCGGGATACCTCGCGGTCAAGCCAGGACGACGGACCGCCATGTGAACACGCCGGCTCCAGGCGGCGGCTACGACCCCACCAGGACAACTTGCAGGTCCATCACGTTCGTCCCGGTCGGCCCGGTTTTCAACAATCCGCCAAGCGGCGCAAAGAAGTTGTAGGAATCGTGGCGCGCAAGGTAGACCTCGGGGTCCAAGCCTCGCGCTCGCGCCCGTCGCAGGATTTGCGCGTCGGCGATAGCGCCGGCGGCATCGGTCGGGCCGTCCTCGCCGTCCGTTCCCGCGCTCAGGATGAGGATGTCGCGCATGCCGTCGCCGGCGAAGGCAGCCAGGGCCGCCAGGGCGAGCTCCTGATTTCGGCCCCCCAGGCCGCGACTTTTCCCTAAGGAGACGGTCGTCTCCCCTCCGGCAAGCAGGCAGGCCGGCGGCCGTACCGGCTTGCCTTCATCCCGCACCGATCGCGCCAAACGCGAAAGGAAGCTCCCTGCCTGGGACGCTTCGCCTTCAAGGTCGGGGCTCAGTACCGACACGTGGTAACCGAGCGTGCGGGCAGCCCGCGCTGCGCCGTCCAACGCCGTCCGATTGTTCCCGATGATCGTGTTCGTGACTCGCCCCGGCAGCCGCTTCAGCGTTTCGGAGTGGCGGCCTCGTGCTCCCGCGGTCAGATAAGTCCGCACCGATCGCGGAGACCGCTCCCACAGCCCGTAACGCCGAAGGACCCGAATCGCCTCCGCGAAGGTCGTCCGATCCGGCGCGGTCGGGCCGGAGGCGATCACGTCGATCGGGTCCCCGACGACATCGGAAAGGATCAGCGCGATGAGACGCCGGCCGCCGAAGAGGCGCGCCCAGCCGCCGCCTTTGACGCGCGAGAGGTGCTTCCGCACGGCATTGATCTCGTGGATCGGCGCGCCCGCCTCCTGTAGAAGCGCGGTCACGCGTCGCTTGTCTGCAAGGCTGACACCGGGGACCGGAGCCGGTAGCAGCGCCGAAGCTCCGCCGGAGAGAAGACAGAGGGCGAGATCGCTTTCGCCGAGCGACTCCAGGATCGACTCGATCCGCCGCGTCCCGGCGACTCCCCGGCGCGTCGGTCGATTGTCCGGCTTGGTCCGAGCTCCCCAGAGCTGGATCGCGCGAAGCGGTCGGACGGTACGATCCGGGACTTGGACCCAGCCGTGGACATTCTTGACGGAGAGCAACTTGGGACCCAGGATCTGCTCGACCGCCCGGCTCATACCTGCTCCGGCCTTACCGCCCCCGATAACGGCGATCGTTCCGACGCCCTCCAGCGGGACCCTCATCTTCCCCACCCGAATGACATCCCGTTCCAGGCGAAGGGCCGTTCGCGTCAAATGAAACGCATCGGCGGCCGCGACACCCCGACGCCAGATCAGCCGAGCGTCGGATCGCAGTCGGCGGGACGCATTGGCCATGGCCAAACTCAGGAGGTCGGCGGGTTGAAGTAGTTGTAGATCGCGCGTGAGAGATCGGCCATCAGGGTGGCGGTCGGACCGAAGACCATGTCGGGGCTGTTCCACAAGAACAGAGAGACCACGTAGTCGCCGCCGGGTGAGTAAACGACGCCGGCATCGCCGATCGAGTCGAGAGGCGAGTCCGTCCAACCGTGTTTGTGGGCGACGCGCGTACCTTCCGGCACGCCTGCCTCGATCAGAATGCCGATCTCGTTTTGTGCCAGCAAGTCGAGCATATGCTGGCACTCTTCCGGCTTGACCTGTCCCGGGAAGGCGGCCAGCAGATTCCCTCCACCTTTGGCACAGCCATACGTGTCGGAAAGGAGCTGACCGATTTCTGTGGCGGTCGTCTGGTTGTAGGGATCGGGCTGGGTGTCGAGATCCGGGCGCGAATTACCGGGGGTGTCGTATTGCCAGAGCAAGGGCGCCAACGGATGGAAGTACCCCGCCATGAAGGTGCTCTTCAGGCCCAGCTCGTCTTGCAGGGTGTCCGTCACCATCAACGGACCACGCGACGACGACATCCGCTCCATCAGCCAATCGGCCGGATCGTTGCCCGACTTGGTGATCATCTCCGTCATCCAGCGGTCGGCCTCGACATCCAGCGGTGGATCGAAATAGCGATAGTAGGCGATCATGATCCCGATCTTGATGATCGAGGCGGCGGTGAACGCCGGATCCGGATCGGAGACGGTCGTTTGGTTTCGGTTGTAGACCATGTGCAAGTCTTCGCCGGTGCGCAGGTCCCGAAGGTAGATCCCCGCCAGACCGTCGAAGCCCGCCAGGTCGATGTTTTGCTGGAGCAGGGTCTGTAAGGTCTTGAGGTCCGGCCGTGGGGCGAGCTCGGCGGCGACGGGCAAATTGACCCGCCGGTTTTCCGACTTCGTCATGACTTCGCCCACGAGCTCGGAGGCGCGTGCGATGTCGAGCAGGATCCCCGGTTCCCCGGGGCTGAAGTCGGTCGTTCCAGGGATGGGCAGCGCCAGTGTCGGCGGCTCGTCGTAGCGAGCGGCGATGTCGTGCAAGACCGTTTCGAGCTGGGCCCGGGAGAACTCCGCCTTCACCGGGATCACCACCGGCTCGCTCGGCCGATTCCACAGGAAATCCCAGAATCCGGACCAGAAATCGGTGCCGGTGCGCTCGAGTTCGGCGGCGCCCATCAGCGCCTCGGTGTCGAGACGGAAGCCGGCGGCCGCCGGCGAGACCTGGATGATTTGATCGCGGTAGATCAGTTCGATCGGCACGCTGTACACCTGCAGCAGTCGCTCGATCGCTTCGGTCTGATCGAGCCCGCCGACGTCGACGCCGGCGACGGACAGCGATGTCGGCAGGCGCGACCGTTGGCGGCTGAAGTTGACCAACTCGAAGATGAGCAGCGCCGTCGCCGACAGCAGCAAACCGAGCGAGATCAGGCGTAAGACATTCGGCCCACCGCGTTGCACATTCCCTCCAGGGTGAGGCAGTATATCATTGGGTCTTTTCCGACTCTCACGATCCATTCATCCACGGCCCGCGACCTGGCGGCCGCGCTGAAGCCGGGGATGGCCGTGGATGTAGTCCCCGGCTTTAGCCGGGGTCTGCCCGGGCTGAAGCCCGGGACGACCCGATGGGTTTGATGAATCGGCCTGCTCTACGAAGCCTCCCCTCGCAGGGCATCGCGCTGTATCCTCAAGCGCGCCGCCTCTTCGCGCGCTTGCTCGAGCTTCTTACGCTCGGCGGCGACGATCTCGGCCGGCGCACGAGTGGCGAACGGGCCGGCGAGGAGTGACTCGAGGCGCTCGATTTGCGCCTCAACCGCCTGCAGCTGGCGCGACACCCGCTCGCCCTCCTCGTGCACGTCAACCGCGCCGGCCTGGATCAAGTAGATCTCGATCCCCCCAGCCGTCAACGGCAGTGAACCGGCCGGCGGCGCGTCGATGCGTTCCCGCAGGACAAGCGCCTCCGGGTCGAGTCGGGCGAAGGCGCTCAGCAGAGGCGCCTGCTCCTGCAGCCAAGAGTTCTCATGGCCGGCCCCGACGATCGCCCCGATCCGGTGTCCTGGGTCGATCTGCTTCTCGGCACGGGCGTTGCGAATCGTCCGAATGATCTCGCGCAGAAGCTCAAAGCGGCGGATGGACTCCTCGTCGTCGGCCTCGGACCCGGCTTGGGGCCACGAGGCGACGATCAGCGCCTCGCTCCACCCCTCCGGCGGAGCGAGGCCGGCCTGGTGCGCCAGGCAAGCGTCGCGCAACCGGCCCCACAGCTCCTCGGTGACGAAGGGCGTGTACGGATGAAGCAGGCGCAGACAGGTGTCGAGCACCCTCACCTGGATCTCGACGCTCCGGAGAGCCCGGCCGGGGCTCTCCGCCGCCTGCAGCTTCGCCGCTTCCAGGTACCAATCGGCGAACTCGCCCCAGAAGAACTCGTAGATCTGGCGGCCGGCTTCGCCATACTGGAATCCCTGGAATAAACGATCGACGTTGCGCAACAGCTGTACGCGCCGCGCCAGGATCCATCGGTCGGACAGTGTCAGCGCCGTCGACGGATCTCGCTCGGCGGGCGCGCGCTGCACCGCGCGGATCACGAGCCGACCCGCGTTCCAGACCTTGTTGGCAAAGTTGCGGTTGGCCTGAACCCGCGGAACACTCAGGTTCATGTCGTTCCCGGGCGACGATCCCGTCAGCAGCGTCAGCCGCAAGGCGTCGGCGCCGAACTCGTCCATCACTTCCAGCGGATCGATGACGTTGGCCAGGGTCTTGCTCATCTTGCGCCCCTGCTCGTCGCGGATCAATCCGTGCAGGTAGACCGTGTCGAAGGGCAGCCGCCCGGTGAACTCGAGGCCCATCATCACCATGCGCGCCACCCAGAAGAACAGGATGTCGTAGCCGGTCTCCATGATCGTCGTCGGATAGAAGGCACGCAGGTCGGGCGTGTCGTCCGGCCAGCCGAGCGTCGAGAAAGGCCACAGACCGGAGGAGAACCAGGTGTCGAGGACGTCCGGGTCCTGCTCGATCTCCGTGCTTCCGCAGTGTGCGCAGCGGTCCGGATCCTGGCGGGCGACGGTGATCTTGCCGCACGCCGAGCAATGCCAAGCCGGAATGCGGTGCCCCCACCACAACTGGCGTGAGATGCACCAGTCGCGGATATTCTCCAGCCAATTGGCATACACCTTGGCAAAGTGCTCGGGGATGATGCGCAGTCGACCGTCGCGCACAACCTCCAGAGCCGGTTCTGCCAGCGGCTTGATCCGGACGAACCACTGCGTGGAGACCATCGGCTCGATGATTTCACCGCCGCGTTGGCTGCGAGGAATCTGAGTCCGGTACGGCTCCGTCCGGATCGTGAGGCCGGCGGCTTGCATGTCGGCCCACATTCGCTTGCGGCATTCGAAGCGATCCATTCCGGCGTAGGGGCCGGCCGCCTCACTCATTGTGGCGTCTTTTCGCAGGACATTGATGACCGGGAGGTTGTGCCGCCGGCCGATCTCGTAGTCCGCGGGATCATGGCCGGGGGTGATCTTGAGCGCCCCCGTGCCGAACTCGCGGTCAACGTACTCGTCGGCGATCACCGGGATTTCCCTGGCCAGAATGGGAACGATCGCCGTCTTCCCCACGAGGCTCGCAAATCGTTCGTCCTCCGGGTGCACGGCCACGGCCGTGTCGCCCAGGATCGTCTCGGGGCGGGCCGTCGCCACCGGGATGAACTCGTCCGAGCCCTTGAGGAGATACTTGAAGTAGTACAGCGTCACTTCTTCCTCGGAGTACTCCACTTCGAGATCGCTGACGGCCGTGCGCAGCCCGGGAGACCAGTTGATCAGGTAGGTGCCGCGGTAGATCAGGCCTTTTTCGTAAAGGCGGACGAAGGCCTCGCGCACGGCGCGCGACAGACCCTCATCGAGCGTGAAGCGTTCGCGCGACCAGTCGCACGAAGCGCCCAGGCGTCGCAGCTGCTCGGTGATGATCCCGCCGTACTTGCGTTTCCAGGCCCAGGTGCGCTCGACGAAGGCCTCCCGGCCGATCTCCTCTCGCGTGACCTCCTCGGTCCGCAGCAGGTCCTTCTCCACTTGGAGCTGAGTGGCGATGCCGGCATGATCCGTCCCCGGGAGCCAGAGTGTGGGCACGCCTCGCATGCGGCTGTGGCGGGTCATCAGGTCTTCCATCGAGACGAACATGGCATGACCCAGGTGGAGCTCGCCGGTGACGTTCGGAGGCGGCATCGACATCACGAACGGCCGGTGCTGCGGGTCCGAGCGCGGCGCGAAGTACCCTTGCGACTCCCACCAGGCGTACAGCCGCTGCTCGACCGACTTGAAGTCGTAGGTCTTGGGGAGGTCGAATAGATCGCTCATCGTGCGTTCCTCCGTTCGCTGTCGTCCCCGCAAAGTCGCCCTGTCATCAGGGAGTCACCCCTCA
>DATEVL010000126.1:0-15395 GCA_035281845.1 Anaerolineales bacterium
TAACCCAGGCGCGCCAGATCCTGCGCCGCAGTCAGGCCGCAGGGTCCGGCGCCAATGATGGCGACGCGCCTGATCTGGGTGCGCTCCACCGGCGGGCGGGGCGTGCGCGGTTCGGCGTAGACGCGGTCGGTGACGAAGCGCTTGAGGGCTCGGATGTTGACCGGCTCGTCGATCAGGCCGCGGTTGCAGGCGTCTTCGCAGCGGTGGTTGCAGATCCGGCCGCAGATCCCGGGGAACGGGTTGTCTTCGTTGATGACCCGCAACGCGTCGGGGAACCGGCCTTCGCGGATCAGGGCGATGTAGCCCTGGGCGCGTTGGCCGGCGGGGCAGGCGTCGCGGCAGGGCGAGATACCGAGTTTCTCAATGGCGTAGGCGTTGGGGACGGCCTGCGGATACAACTTGTGCGCCGCGCGCCGGGGGGCCAGCCCCTCGTTGAACGGATCGGGGATGACGACGGGGCAGACCGAAGCGCAGTCACCGCAGCCTACGCATTTGAGGGGGTCGATGTAGCGCGGCTTGTGACGCAGCGTGGCGACGAAGTCGCCCGCCTGCCCGTCCAGGCCAATGACCTCGCTGTCGACGTGCAGATCGATGTTGAGATGGCGCGCGGTCTCGACCAACTTTGGACTGATCGTGCACATGGCACAGTCGTTGGTGGGGAAAGTCTTGTCGAGCTGGGCCATGTGTCCGCCGATGGCGGACCGGGATTCGACGAGGTGGACCCGGAAGCCCTGGTCGGCCAGGTCGAGGCTGGCCTGCATCCCGGCGATCCCGCCGCCGACGACAAGCACCGCGCCGATTGGCGGCGCGGGAGGGACGTCGGTGGGGGGGTGGAGTAGAGTGGCCGGGTTGTCTGACAAGTCGGCCCCCGATGGGTGGGGGCCTCCATGTGAAAAGCCAAGGCTCCTCGAAGAGGCGCTCACCCGGCTCCATCTTCGGGGTAACGCGGGCAGGGCAGGCAGTGCCGGAGGTCATGGGGAGAGTGGAGGAACTTCGTCTGGTATCCGCCGAGTCCGGGCCGGCGCCGTCTTCAGCCGGATTTGGCCCCGCTTCGCGCAGCACCCTGTAAGGGCCGGCGCCCTTGGCGGCCTGCCCCTTGGGGGCGCCCGAAGGGGTGTAGAGGCCGAGCCCCTCGCTCACCGCTCGATCTCTACCCTCTTCAGGGCACTCGAAGGGGTGCAGATCGCCAAGGGCAGGGCACGCCTCCCCTTCGGTCTCTACCCTCTTCAGGGCACCCGAAGGGGTACAGACCGCCAACGGCGGGATGCTAAGCGCGATGCGCGGGGGACTCGCATCGGACGCGAAGCGCCCGCCGAGGGGACCATGCGTCGGCGTGTGCCTTCTCGCGGTCGTCCCCGCCCTAATCGCGTGGCCGCGCCTGACGGGCCATGCGCTGGCGGACATTGGACTGATACCCGGGGCGTGATTTGGTAGTCCCGGGCTTTAGCCCGGGTCCGGACGCAGGCTAAAGCCTGCGACTACGCGATCATCACCGGGGTGGCGTGAAAACGCGGCCGGTGGGGCATGGCCTTCGTGGCGAGGCCAAAGCCGATGCTTGAATCGCAACGCAGGCTAAAGCCTGCGCCTACGAGGAGGCTTGCGCGGCCATCGCCTCGAGCGTCCGATAATATGGCTCGATACTCGGGATGTAATGTCGTTCGTCCGCCGCATGGGGACCGATTCCGCTCTGGCCCCAGACGACTCCTTGCCCTCCCGGCGCGAAGCGAGCGCTGGTCGCGGCCAGTTTCCTCCCGAGGATCGGTTGATTGCTCGTAGCCTGCCGGATGGCCTTGAGCAGCCCCTTCAAGTAGGGATTCGCCGGATCGCAGGCGACAGCGTTCTCGGCAGCCACCACCCGGACGTCTCCGCCGTGCCGATCAGAAATCTCGCGGACCTCGTCCGACAGCGGCCCCACCGCATGTTCCGGGATCGGACGCACCTCGATGCCGAGGACGGCCCGGTCGGCGGCGACGTTGAAGACGCCCGGTTCTCCCAATCGGGTGAAGGGGAAGGCGATCTGCGACGACCAGCCCGGTTCAGAAGGTTGGGCGAGCCTTTGGCGCAGCATCGACTCGACGTCCTGTCGCAGCGCCAGCAGCCTGCGATCGATGGTGCCGGCATCCCCGAAGCCTGTGTGCGATCGGGTCCCGCGCAGCTCGACCTCCAGGCGGAGCAAGCCGCGATTCTGCAAGCAGACCTGGCCGACGAGCTCGTCTCCGCGCTCCCCCGTCCGCTCGCCGGCGATCAGCAAATCCGGCACATACCCGTCCTCCGCCCTCAGCGCCGCCAGGACGTGCGGGGTGCCGTCGGGCTCGCCCTCGCCGATCTCTTCATTGCCGACGAGCAGCAGTCCAATCGGCGGGGGCGGACCCCCGGCGCGGCGCGCTGCCCGCATCCATACGACGAAAGTTGCCACGACGGTCTTCATGTCGGCGGCGCCGCGGCCCCACAGGTAGTCTCCGTCGAGGCGCGGTTCAAACTGTGAGTCGTCCGGATCGGGCTCGACGACGTCGAAGTGTCCCGCGAGGAGGACCGGCGGGCGCGGCGCTCCGGGAAAACGAGCGATCAGCGCCGGAAAGCGTCCGGACTCGAAGCTGCGGACGTCGAGCCCGGCCAACTGCAGCGTGTCGACCAGGAGCGTCGCCGCGCGGCGGATGGCCTCCGGCCGACGGCGCTCGGGTGGTGCACCGCTGACGGACGGGATCCGGATAAGGGCCCGCGCCAGGTCGACGATTTCGGACGTCTTATCCGGATAGCTGACTTCGATCGCGGCGCCGACCGCCGGGCGAAAACGAATCGGCGCACCGGGCTGATGATGGGCCAGGTCGCGAGCGCGGTCCCACAAGTCGCGCAAACGGTCGGCTTCCGGCCCCAGGGACGGCAGGGCCTCGGCGATTCGCTCGATGTCGCCCGCCACCTCGTGCTCACGCTGCTCGGCCAGTCGGCGCAACACCTCCGTCGGCACCTCCGACCCGCGCCCGATGGCGGCCCGCACCTCGGTTCGGAGAACCTCGGCCGTGTTCGGGCCGCCGTCGGCCATCGCCTGCAGCGGCGCGAGTTCCGCCTCACGGCCGAGAGCCTCGGCCAGAGGCGACAGGCTCTCCAGGGTCCGAGCGAGGAAGCGGCGCACCGAGATCGAGCCGTCGGCGAAGGGGTCCTCGATTCTGGCATGCAATCCGCGCCGCGCCGCGCGCGCCTCGTTGCGGCGGTACCGGGCGATCCCGGGGTCGTCGTCGTTCACCGGCCGGGCGAAGGACCGATCGGCGTAGAGGCGGAGCAGGAGAAGCTCCTGGAACGCCAGATTGGCGACATCGAGATCGAACGAATGACCTCCTTCATCGGTGCGCAGCTCGAGACGCGCCATCGGCAGGTCGATCCGGGCGCGCAGGTTCTGTTCGACCACGCGCCGAGCCATGGCCTCGAGCGAGGCCTCCGTCTTGGGGGCATACAGCCCCTGGCGGTACAAGTCGCCGAGCTGATCGCTGCTGATCGAGATCAAACGCTCCACGGGCTCGGCGAAGGAGCGGGCCCGGACCGGAGTCCAATTGTTGTTGCCGAAGCGGACGCCCCGCCGCACCAGGTCGTAGGACAGCCGCAGGTACTCGGCATGGGAGCGGTACAACCCGGGCAGGTCGACGCTGGCCGGGCTGGGGAAAGTGAGCGTGCGGACCGAGTCGAAGGAGGATAGGCGGACGACCGGGCGGCCGCGATGGGTCTCCGGCCGCATCGGCGTGCTGGCGGAAGTGGCGATGAACAGCGGGGCGAAAGCGCGGATGCGGCGCGTGGCGTCGATGTAGATGCGGTTCTTGAACGAGTCGAGATGGCCGGTGCGTCGCGAAGGGCGGTGAAGGAAATCCCACGTCAGCAGCGGATCGGGCAGAGTCAGGTTGACGTGGATCCCGGCCGTCGCCAGGTCGGCGCCGTACAGATCGACGCAGCGCTCGAGGTATCGGCGCTTGGCCAGATTCCAACCCCCGGGAATCGAGTCGTGGTCTGCCCGTGCGGTGCTGAGCAGGTTGCCGTGCCAGGCGTACAGCCGCTCGCCGAAGCGCTGGCTCGCGTGCCGCAGCGCATTGATCTGGCAGGCCTCCAAAAGACGGGCCTCGGCCGTCGTCAACCACGGCGACCAGTGCGGCCGAGTGGTCCATTCGATCATCCAGTGGAAGACCTCGAGCTGGGTTCGCTCCGCCAACCAGGGCGGAAGGAGATCTTCGCGAAAGACATCGGCGAAGGAGCGCGCCGTCGGTCCGATCCCGACGCGCTGCAGCGGCTGGAAGTTCGCGTCGAGCAGATTCCACTCGAGTTCCAGGCCGCTGGTGCCGCCCTGCGGCTGCTGCTCGATGGCGGCCTGACGCGCGTGGAGCACGCGGTCGGCGAAGCGGCGGACCTCAGCCTGGGACCAGGGCATCGAGCCCCTCCAGCAGACGCTTCGCCGCGCCCAACGTCCGTTCCGGAGGCGTGGCATAGGAGAAGCGGATCCACTCGCCGCCAAAGGCTGAGAAGTACGCGCCCGGGACAATTGCCACCCCGTGCTCCTCCGCCAGGTACTCGCCGAGCGGCTCACTGTCGGACCAGCCGCGGGCCTGCAGCCAACGACCGACGTGGATGAAGGCGTAGTATCCCTGGTCGAGGACGGCGGTGAGGCCGTGTTCGGCGACGAAACGGCGCAGCGCGACCCGGCTGGTGTTGGTCGGTTCGACGATCGAACGGCAGGCCTGGGCGTAACCGCCTTCGTACGCGGCCATAGCGACGGCCATCGAGTAGAACGACGGGATGACGGCGTGGGAGGCGCGGGCTGTCAGGAAGCGAATGACCTCGTCCGAGGCGATCAGATGAGCGTTGCGGATGTTCGAGCCTCCCAGCGACTTGGTGATCCCGTCGAGGAACATCAGTCGGGAGCGATCGGAAGGATCGAAGGCGGTGATGAATCGCTCGAGGTCCATCGGCCCCTGGTCGGTGACGAAGTGATACATCCAGTCGTAGAGCACGAAAGCCGCGCCCGCCTGCAGCGCGGCCTGCCCCAGCTCAATCTGGCGCTCGGGCGAGAGCGCCTTGCCGGTGGGGTTGTCGGGGCTGGTGATGATGACGCCGGCGATCTTGCGATCGAGGCGCTCGGCGGCGTCGGCGCAGGACCGTAGAGCATCCTCCTCAAGGGCCCAGCCCGCCTCCGGTCGCCCCGGCGCGAGCAGCACGTTCGCGCCGACGCCGTACGGGCCCCAATTGTAGGAAATCCACGGGACCCGGGTGACGACGATGAGGTCGCCGGTGCGTCCGTGGCCGAGGGCCAGCATGGCATCGTAAGCCTTCACCAGTGCGTCGCGGCCGCCGACGGCGGCGATCACGTTCTGCGGACCAAGTCCGCTGGCCGGCCCCAGATGCCAATACGGCTCGATGACCGCCCGGCGAAAGGCGTCGGTGCCGTACGGCATGTCGTATGCCGTGCCGTGGTCGCGTTGCAGCGCCGCGGCCCGGTCGAGGATCTCCGGCGGAACCCCTGGCAAGCTGGCGCCGCCATCCCCCTGCGAAGCATCGAAGGTCTCCCTCTCCGGAAATCGCTCTCGGAAAACGGTCAAGCGCTTGTTGATCAGGAACATGCGGGACGGTGGAATCGGAGCGAGGCGTGCCAGGTGGCCGCTCACCGGGACGAGGTTGCCCGGGGGGACGACAGTTACCGGCTGGGTGTCAGACGTCGCCATACGACCTCCTTCGACATCGCCGGCGGGGCAACAAAAGGCCCCAGCCGGTGGCTGGGGCCCAGGTGCGCAGGATTTCCGTGAGAGCGCGTCCTACCCCGACCCGCCGGCGCCGTACAAACCGCCGGGATTGGCGTTGGCATCGTTCGGGGTGGTCACGAACCCGGACATTTCCATCATTCTAGCACTCGTGTCAAGCACAGGCCGACGGCTCGTCGGACGGAATCAGGCCGTACCGGGAGGCCATGACCGAGGTCATGCCTGGCTTGAGCCGGCGAGGCGGAAGCTAGCTGTAAGGATTCCCGACGAGGTCGCTCCCTATACTGGTGGCCAGGACCGAATACACGTCGGAAACCGAGGGAGAACCATGAGCGACCTGGCATTGACCCTTGTTCTTGTAGTCGTCCTTGGGGCCGGGCTCTCGGTCATTCTCATGGGATTGCGAGGGCCGAGCGAGAAAGCGGAACGGATGTTTTTCGTGGAGCTATGCGAAAGCCTGGAGGCCTACTCGGTCACCCACATCACCCTCAATCAAGAGGGGATGCGCTGGGTGGTGACGCAAGTCGAGCCGGGACATTGGCGAATCGTGTCGCCCACTCCGCAGGATATCGTTCTGGCTTAGCACGCTGACGCAAGACGCGCCGGCGGAGTCAGGTGAAAAGAGGCAGATGGTGAAAAGCGCCTTGGCTCCCCGCCGTCTCAGCGGGTACCACCCTCCTCCGGGTCTTTATCCTCAGCAAGAGTCCTCGGCGCGTGGCTGTGCTGGCCCGCCGAACCCGAGGCGCGACCGTCCCTCCAAGCGAGTTGTAAGGAACAGCTGACGACGATGCCCGACTTGAGCGGCCGACGAATCGGCAACTACCAGCTCAGCGCCAAGATCGGGCAGGGCGGGATGGCCGTCGTCTATCAGGGTCGCCACGTGGTGACCGGCGAGATGGTAGCGGTCAAGGTCCTCTCGTCCCAGGCCCCCGATGAGGCGAACTTCGACCGGAGATTCCGCAGAGAAGCTCGGGTGTTGATGGATCTGAAACATCCGCACATCGTCCCGGTGACGGACTTCGGGGAAGTCGACGACGTGGCCTACCTGGTGATGCCCTACCTGCGCGTGGGGAGCCTGGCCCAACGGATGGCGGAAAGGCCGATCGCCGCCGTCGAGGGCGGCCGAGTCTTTGGAGAAATCGCCTCGGCCTTGGCCTACGCGCACGAAAAGGGAGTCGTGCACCGCGACGTAAAACCCTCCAATGTCCTTCTCACCGAGGAGGGTCAGGCCCTTCTGTCGGACTTCGGGCTGGCGCAAATCCACGATGCTTCGGTCAGCCTGACCGGTTCGATGATGTTGGGCACTCCGGCCTATGTCTCCCCGGAGATGGTCCGGGGGGAGCCGGTCGATGCGCGCGCCGACCAGTATGCGCTGGGCATCATCCTATTCGAGATGACGACGGCCCGGCTTCCGTTCAATGCCGAGACGCCGATGGCGATCCTGGTCAAGCAGGCCAACGAGCCTCTGCCGCGACCGCGGGAGATCCGGGCGAACATCCCCGAGGCGGTGGAGAGAGTCATTCTGCGCGCCACGGCCAAGAACCCGCAGGACCGCTTTGCTTCGGTCACGGAAATGAACAATGCCTTCCAGGCGGCGCTGGCACACGCGCTGGACCCGCAGCATCATCGCGCGCCGACGATCGCTCTACCTCAGACCGCCGTCGCCAAGGCACGCGTTCCCGAGGAAAAGCGTCGCCGGCGTCGATGGGCGGCGCTGGTGCCGGCCTTGCTGCTGTTGCTGGCGTGCCCCGTGGCCCTCGCCATGCGGGATGTGCTGCTGCCCCCGGCGCAG
Source organism: Anaerolineales bacterium (assembly GCA_035281845.1). GTDB lineage: Bacteria > Chloroflexota > Anaerolineae > Anaerolineales > E44-bin32 > DATEVL01. The sequence continues at coordinate 7,525 of DATEVL010000126.1, forward strand.
GGCGCGTCGGCGTACACCGATCTCTCGGCTCCTCAACTGACGGCGCTCTCCGGGACGATCAGTGCCTTGTCGACGTTGGTCGTCGCCAATGCGGGAGAGACTCTGTCGCCGGAAGAAGTGGCTTCCCGCGTGGCGGCGATGGTCGGCGCTCCCACAGCAACGCCCACTCCTTGGCCTGTCGCATCGTCCACCGGAGAAGGCTCGACGACCAGCGACGGCTCGCCCACGCAGAGCACCACACCGCCCTCCGGCGCGACGCACGTACCAACGTTTACAAGGACGCCCGGACCGACGGCGACACTCGGGCCATCTGCGACCGGCCCGACGCCGACCCAGACGGATGAGCCCAGCAACACGCCTGAGCCGCCGGCGACGACGCCGCCCCCGTCGACCTCGACCCCGACGCCGACACGGACACCCACCGCGACCAACTCCGGGGGCACCCTGCTCCCACCGACCTGGACCGCCACGCCAACCCGGACACCCACGCGGACTCCTACTGTCACAATCACTGGGGGCATGCCGCTCCCGACACAATCGCCTTCGCCAAGCAAGACGCCAACGCCCACTAAGACGCCCACGCCCAACCTCCCCACGAAAACGCCTACGGTCCTTGTCACAACACCGGCCTTCCCGCCCACGCTGGCCGCCCCCACTTCCTCGCCGCCGCCGCCGACGGTGGAAGGCTCGGGGGACGACCTGCTCGAAGGCTAGCGCCGGCCGCCGCCGGCGCGTCGAACCTCTACTGGTCTGTTTGCCCGCACCTCCATCTCCCTCGGTGTCAGGACGACGGATTCTCTTGCCCGCGGGTCGGCGCTGGGGTGGTGGGGTTTGGTCGCGTTCGATATGTGCTGGCTGCGGCTGGTCCCCAACAGGCTGGTACCGCGGTCCGCATTGATACGCCGCTGCAGCGAACTTGACGCCGAGGCGCGACCGATGATTTGCTAAGATCGATCTCGACGAGCCCGCCTTGTGGAGCGAGGTCCTCTGAAGCGTGGATCTCGGCTCCGATCTCGGCAGCCCGTCCGGTCGGAGACCATCCTGGCCGCAACACCTGATCGGTTCAGCCCGTCTTCCCCGTCATACAAGCGGAGGCATGCTATTGGGCGCCTTGCCACGGGTCGCGCACGCCTCGGGCTGAGAGAACTCGAGGATCAACCCTCACCTGACCGCTCGCTTCCGACCAAGTCTCTTTCGGATGAATGGAGAGAAACCATGTCCACAGCGCCTTTCCAGCTTCGCCCTTTCAATCTCCTGCGTGGGAGACCGAACAGACGCGGGCACACCATCAGCGTGCTCCCCGCCGCTGCGCTTGTCCTTTTCGGCCTGATTCCGCCCACGCCGACTCCGACGCCCCCCAACGCGGTTACCGAGACGCCCACACCACCCGCGCCCGCTCCCGGCACGGTCGAACTGCAGATTGGGTCGGCTTCTGGCGAAAGGCTGAGTCGAATCCCAGCTTTGGCGGGAGCGCTCGCCGCCGCGCCCGAGTTCACACTTACCCCCAATGAGGATGGCTGGCCGAACTTCAATCCCATCATTTGGACGGTAACCTTGAACTGTCCGGCTGGGGGCCCGAACTGCGCTGCCCCCCTGACCATGAAGCACTACTCCAACGATGGCGGTCGCTTCTGGATGTACGGCGCGCCGAATGGACCGGATTGCGGATGCGAGGTGGTCGTGCAGCAAAGCGGCCCGTACTCCATGAGCAGCTACACCGCCACTTCGCCTAGCCTCTCGGTGCCCGCCGGCACACAGCGGGTGTTGCAGTGGGCGGTCTGGTATCAGCCGTCTCCGGCATCGACGATCTTTGCGGAAGCGACGTGGTATGGGACCAACCAGAAATTCATCGCCGTGGAGCGGATGCGCATCCACCCGCTGGTATTCGTCCCCGGCATCCTGGGTACCATGCCGCCGACGTATGGGCGCCTCGGTACCATGGAGCCTATTCTGAGAAGCTACGATCCCTTGTTGATCGACCTCCAGAAGCGTGGCTACGAACTCGACAAGAGCCTCTTTCCCTTCCCGGTCGATTGGCGCGACGGCGTCGAAGTCGTGGCCGATCATCTCGCCGCTGCAATCCCGGGATTCCTGGAGACCGCCAACCTGCAAGGTTACGTCGGCGAGCCGGCCTCCGGCCCGCCAGCGACGAAAGTCGACCTGGTGGTGCACAGCATGGGCGGGCTGATCACGCGCACCTACGTGGAAGGGAGCAACTACGACAACAATGTCGGCAAGGTCGTCTTCATCGCCTCACCGCACCGCGGCTACCCCGAGGCGTATCGAACCAGGGAAGGCCTGACCTGGGAGGCGTACCTCCAGGACAACCTATACGAGACCGCCCTATCCGAGAGTATGGACTACGCCCTCTGGCCGATCATGATCGGGAAGCGGTATCAGCCGTCGGTCGAGGAAATGGCTGCAGGCGACTGCCAAACCGGTTATCCCGATGAGGCGATCAAGTACTTTTACCCCTTCTGTTCGCCGGAGGCCCTCTACAACTGGTCGCATGACCCGGTCAAGGGCGTCTTCTCTCTGCGGGATATGCTTCCCGACGAGACGGTCGATCCTTATCTGGTGTGCGGCGATCCCAGCGGATTCGAATGCGCACCCGGGACGCCCTATCCGTTCGGGCGAGAGGCGAACCCCTTGCTCGATGGCCCCGACGGGCTGAATGCACCGGCCCGCCTCCAAGAGCTGGCGGACAGGCTAGGCCCGCAGAACATCCTGGTCATCTTCGGAAGCGGCACACCGACGAACGTCGAGTACGCTGTGATGGACCCGCTCGTGCCGCCGCTCTGGGCGCATGGGCGACCGGTTCAGGACGTCATCGGTGATGGCGATGGACTGGTCCCAGCCTACAGCGCCGACCTCAGCCAGATCATGCCGCAGATCCCGGCGGCGAACGTCATCGAACTCTCGGGGCCGGATGCCCGCCACAAGCCGATCATGTACCACCCCGAAGTCCTTGGTCGGTATATCCCGCTATTCCTGACCGGCACCGGGGGCGGCCCCACCACAACCTACGATCCGTTCCCACCTGACCTTGAGATCGCGCGTCTGCTGGTCTTCGTTGGACAGTGCCCGGTCAACCTGACCGTGACCGACCCGCAGGGTCGCCGGGTAGGCTACGACCCGACCACGGGAGGCACTTTCCTGGAGATCCCTGGCGCGGTGTACGGCGGCTCCAACGTGGAAGGGCAGTTCATCATCATCCCCGACTCGCTGGAAGGGACGTATCAGCTTGACGGGACGGCCTTCGCCGATGGGGCGTACCTCCTGTCGGCCGATGTCATGGGCCCGGACGGCCTGCTCCCGCTGGGGTTCTTCGGCGGCAGCGTCGTGCAGGGTGACGAGCTGCACTTCGAGGTCGATAGCAACCAGGTCATCACCACCCCTACCCCAACCCTCACCCCTGGTCCTGAGCTCCTGCCTGACCTGACGATCGCGGAGATGCGTATCGAGTTGCAGAATCCCTCTTGCTTCGCTTCGGGCGATCCGCTGGGTGTGCGGGTGTGGGTCAAGAACATCGGGCAGGCCGCAGCAGGTAGTTTTCTGGTGGACGTGAATGGTGCCGGGCAATCGGTCGACGGGCTGGGGATGGATGAGACCATAGCCCTGTTCTTCCCCGGCTACAGCAATCCGGTGACGGCGATCGTGGATTCGACAGGCCTGGTCACCGAGGTCGACGAGGATAACAACACACGTTCGGAGATGGTGCCCGTGCCGACGCCGCCACTGCCCTGCGCAACGGCTACATGGACGCCAACCGATACACCCACCGCCACGCCGACGGCGACCAATACGGCCACCCCCACGCTCACGCCGACGCCGACCGCGACCGCGACCAAGACGGCCACACCAACGCGAACGCGGACGCCGACCGCGACTGCGACGCCGACCATCCTGGAGGCGCTCGACCGTCTGAAGGAAGACATCGAAGACTATGTGGAAGATGGAGAGATCGGCAGGATGTTGGAAGGCAGCCTGCTGGCCAAAGTGCGGGTGGCGCGCGTCCACGTTCTACACGGGCGAATGCAATCTGCGGCCAACCGGCTGGAGGCTCTGGTCGAACAGATCGAGGAGCAGCGGGGGAAGAGGATCTCCCGTCCCGCCGCTGCCGATCTGATCCGCCAGGCGGAAGCCGTGATAGGGCGTCTGTTGTCCGTGGAAGCCGACAGCACGCAGCCGCCGGTGCAGGGAGCGGTGCTGATCGAGGACGGGAAATGCTGCATCGGCGGGATCGCCGGGCAGCCTCTCCCGATCCGGGTGGCGTTCGAAGCTTCGAGCCCCGCCGGGCCGGTCACGCAGATGCGCGTCCGCGTCGGATTGCGACGGTTCACGGAGGGCGAGCTCGCCGAATCGGACTGGGAGGCTTTCCAGGCTAGCAAGACCTATAGCTTCACACCGCCTATCAACTGGGTCGGTTTCTATGTCAGCGTGCAATTTAGAGATGCGTCGGGCCGGCTTTCCCCGGTGGTCTACGATGACATCTCGGTGGAAGGGATGCCGCCCCCTCCGCCTCCTGGATCGACGCCCACTATCACGCCGACAAGTCTTCCTGGTCCACCCCAGCTCAGTCAGCCCGCCGACGGCGCTGTGCTGCCCCAGCCGGTGTCGCCGGAAGCGTGGACCTTTGCCTGGACGGCGCGCACCGGCCCTTGCTACGGGGCGATCACCATCGACGGCCCAGGCGGGCGGCGTCTTGGGAGCAACTTTGTGGACTGGGCGACGACCGGGTACAGGTATGAGTACACCGCCGCCGAGGGTCTTCCGGATGATGCGCTGAGCCCGTGGCAATGGTACGTCGACGTGATCTGCCCGCTCGGCAGCAACCGCAGCGAGACTCGGACCTTTTCGGTGGCCCCGTCGCCTGCGACGACTCCCTAAAGGCATCCGGCCGATCGGCGTCGTCTCAGTTTCCCGTCGCGGTCGGAGCCGACCGTAGCACGCGGCATGCCTCCAGGAACTGCTGCGTAAGCCGGATGAACTCTTCTTGCGCGTCCAGGCCTGAGGCTATCTAAAGCCGGGCTGGAAGCGGGCCAGGTGGAGTCGTGGTCCGAGGCGCAAAATGAACCTCTAGGCATGACCGGCGCATGGCCTACGTTTCTACGCCCATCGATCCGAGGAGATGAGAAATGTCGATTGCCAGATCGCAGGGGTCCCTTTGGATGGCCTTCGCCCTGGTCACGAGCGCGGCGGCCGCGGGGCTAACGCCGATTTCAGCGGAGGGTCAGGCGGAGGGACCTGAGGTTCCGGTGGTGATGCTGGATAGCGCCGACGGCGGTTTCTTTGTGCTGGCGAGCGCGGTCCCCTTCCGCGTGTCGAAGGCCGATGCGGCGGTCGAATGGTTCGATGTGGAAGCGGTCGAGGGTGAGGCGACGGAGCCTCGCATTGTACCGCTCTCCTCCTACGCCGCCGATCTCTCTCCCGGCACCCACTACAGCGCCGTTCGCATCGACTTGGCGACACGCCAAGGGTCGGGCGTCCTCTTGATCCCGGTGGCGCTGGACGTGCGCGAGGCCTCACAGACCGAGATGGCGCTGACCGCAGTGGCCGAGGGCTTGCCGGCCGAGCTGGCGCAACTAGCGACCGGCATCCCCGGTATCGAAGTGCGCACCCTGCTCACTCCGGCTCGCCACTACATCATCGAAGTGGTCGATCTCGAGCAAGAGCGGAGCAAGCTCGAAGCTTTGGCGAGTTCGGCCGCCGCGGCCCCGGCGCCGAGCGTCGGCGCGGCGACGCAGACCTATGAGCACGTGTTCCCGTGGATGTGCCTGGAGGTCTGTGGCCCCCATGCGCCCGTGGAGATCGCCGACGTCGCGCCCAACCTGGATGCGGTCAGCGGAGTGTCCTATGAGCGTTACCGGATGCACGCAGGCGTGTGGGGCCTGCTCAATGTGGGGGATCCGGGCCCGTGGCTTTCCGAGAATGGCCTCATCAAGTGGCCGATGCTCGTCGGCGGGTACAAACCGACGGCCGCCGCCATCCAGGGGATGTGGAACAATCGGGCGACGATCCTGCACAACCTGGTCGCCGAAGCGGATGCCAACGGCTACATCGGCTATACGGTAGACGTCGAAGGCCTGGCGGAGTCCGGAAGGACCACCTTCATCGCCGTGGTGGACTACCTGGCCGACGGCCTCCACGCCGAAGGCTACAAGCTCATGGTGGCGCATGCCACCTGGGCGACCCTGGCGCCGATGTCGGACCTCGCCCGGACCTCCGTGGACTATGTCGCCACGATGGACCCCTACACCGGCTGGTGGGACAGATACATCCCCGTCGACTACGCCGCGATTGAACACCCCCGACTGATCTGGGGCTTCACCTGGGGCGGGATCTCCGATTCCACCCAGCGGACCATGTGGGATTGGATGGAGGTCAGGGGCTACAACGTAGGCGTGGCTGGCGCCGCCGTTTGGCGCACGCCGCTCATGCCGCCGCACGGGAGCAACACGCTCGACTACTACTTTGGCCTGCGGCGTTACTACCCCAAGAATCAACCATCGACGCCGACCCCGTCGGAGACCTCCCTCCCGCCCACGCCGTCAGATACACCGACACCTACGGCAACCTTCACCTCCACCGCAACGTTCACGTCCACCGCGACCTTCACGCCCACAGCGACTTTCACCTCCACTGCGACGTTCACGCCCACTCCAACATTCACGCTCACTGCGACGGCGACCCCGACCTCGACCTTCACGGCGACGGCCACGCCTACGAACACGGCCGTCCCGTCGCTGGTCTTCTTCGACGACTTCGAGACCGACCGCGGGTGGATCCGGAACGTCTCCGGTGCCGACAACGCAACGACCGGGATGTGGGAGCGGGCGGCCCCGCAGAACACCACCTACAACGGCGCGCCGATGCAGCTCGGCACGACGGTGAGCGGGACACAAGACTTAGTGACCGGGGGCCCGGCTGGCGCCAGCGTCGGCCAACATGACATCGACGGCGGTGTGACCTCGATTCGTTCCCCGAACATCTCGCTGCCAGGCGCTGGAGATCTCCGTTTGTCGTTCTCCTACTACCTGGCGCATCTCAACAACTCTTCCGCGGACGACTTTCTGCGAGTGCGCGTCGTCGGAGCGGACTCCAGTGTGACCGTGTTCGAGGAGCGCGGCTCGACGCTCCAGGACAATGCCAACTGGGGTCAGACCTCCGCCAGCCTCAACGCCTTCGCCGGACAATCGATCCACCTGGTCATCGAAGCGGCCGACGCCGTGGGTGCGAGCCTGGTGGAGGCCGCTATCGATGACGTCTCGATCGTGGCGGGCGGGGGCGGGCCACCACCCGGGTCGGTCTTCTTCGACGACTTCGAGCGCGACCGCGGGTGGATCCGCAACGTCTCCGGCATCGACACCGCGAGCACCGGGATGTGGGAGCGGGCCGATCCGCAGGACACGCTCTACAACAATGGTCTGATGCAATTGGGCACGACCGTCAGCGGCACGCGAGACTTGGTGACCGGCCCCCTGGCGGGCTTGAACCTGGGCCATTACGACATCGACAGCGGAGTCACCTCGATCCGCTCACCCGACATCGCCCTGCCCGCCAGCGGGGACATCGATCTGGCGTTCTCCTATTACCTGGCGCACACCAGCAATGCCACCGCCGATGACTTCTTGCGCGTCAGTGTCGTCGGGCCATCGACGACCACGATGGTGATGGAAGAGCAGGGCGCGGCCGACAATGACTATGCGTCCTGGGCGCAGTTCTCGGCACGGATCAATGACTTCGCCGGCCAGACGATCTATTTGGTCATCGAGGCCGCCGATGTCGGCGCCCTGAGTCTGGTGGAGGCGGGGATCGACGACCTCTCCATAAGCGTTGGCGGGCCATGAGGGGCTGACGAGTACGTCGGG
>DATEVL010000127.1:0-3806 GCA_035281845.1 Anaerolineales bacterium
GCCCGGCTTAGCCCAGCTTTTGCCGGAGCTGGTGCGCCGCATCGGCGCCGGCGCCGTCATCGTGGCGATCGACCACACCTCCGCCATGCCGGCCGGACTCGAGAGCCAGCTGCGCGGCTGGCTCGAGTCGATGGGCGTCCCGGCCGTCTTCCCGAAGCCGCTGTGCTCCCTCACCGAGACGACCGTCGGAGTCCACCGCCGCCTCTCGGCCTACGACAATGCACTCGTTCGCCGCTTCGCCGCCGTCTTCGGTTGCCCGACCTTCCATCTCACGATCGAAGAAGGCCGCGTGGCACAGGCCGAAGTGACACACGACTCGGCTTGCGGTTGCGCCCGGCACGTGGCCCTGAATCTGTTGGGCACGCCGGTCGATGAGGCCGTGGAGAAAGCGGGCCTGCTGCATCATCACTTCCCCTGCCTGGCCAGCATGGCGCAGGATCCCGATTACCTCGATACGTTGATGCATGTCTCGGGTCACCTGGTGCGGGACGCTGTCCGTCACGAACTCGAGGATTCTCTGACTCCCGTGGCCTACCTGCGTCCGCACGGACGCGTCGAGCCCGGCAAGGAGGAAGGCTGAGATGGATCACCTGTCCCTGGTCCTGCCCGCGCTGTACGGCGACCACCACGTCGCCTCCGTCCGAGGCGTCTTGCAGGGGTTGCCGGGCGTGTCCGACATCGCCGTGAGCCCGGCCGCCCACACCGTCAGCCTGCAATTCGATCCGGCGCAGCAGACGACGGCGGCGATCGAGGCCGCTCTGGCCGCCGCCGGCTATGCCGCCGGAGATCCGGAACGCGTCCTGCCCTCGCCGGGGCCCGCCTCCCCGCGTCACACGGCGACATTGGCCGGCAGCCTGGCATTCGCCCACCAACCACCCGCCTGGGAGGGTCGGCCGCTATGGCCGTGCCCGGGCTTTGACCGCACCCCCATCCCGGAAGACTGAGCCCAAGGAGACACCATGGCCGAAGAGAAACCCTCCCGGAAGAAGATCCGCAGCCCGGAGGAGCGCTCGCTCGACCCGGCGGCGCGCGAGATGCTCGTCCGCGCCGCCGAGCTGGGCCTCCAAACGGCCTTCTCGCGTGCCGATCAGATGGCCCCTTGCCCGATCGGCTCCACCGGGAGCTGCTGCCACGTGTGCTTCATGGGGCCCTGTCGATTGGTCAAGGACGGCCAGACCGGTGTCTGCGGCGCCACCATTGAGACGATTACCGCCCGCAACTTCGCCCGCGCCATCGCCGCCGGCGCCGCAGCCCACTCCGACCACGGACGGGATCTAGCCCTCACTCTGCTGGCGGTCGCCAAGGGCGAGGCCCAGGGCTACCGGATCCGCGACCCGTTCAAGCTGGCCAAACTGGCAGCGGAATTGGGGATCGCCTGCGAGGGCCGGCCGGTGGAGGAGACCGCACTGGACGTCGGCCAGGCCTGCCTGGACATGTTCGGCCAGCAGACCGGCGAAGTCCGGTTCATCGAACGCGCCCCGGCCAAGCGCAAGGAAATCTGGCGCAAGTACAAGATGGTCCCGCGCGGCATCGACCGCGAGGTGGTGGACGTACTTCATCGGACCCACATGGGCGACGATCAGGACCCGGAGCACATCCTCAATCAGGGGATGCGGGCCGCCCTGGGCGACGGATGGGGCGGCTCGATGGTCGCCACGGACCTGTCCGACATCCTCTTCGGCACGCCCAGCCCGCTGGTCTCACAGATGAACCTGGGCGTCATCAAGGCGGACGAAGTCAACATCATCGTGCACGGGCACGAGCCGACGCTGTCCGAGATGATCCTGGCCGCCACCAGCGACCCCGAGCTGTTGGAGTACGCCCGGCAGAAGGGCGCCAAGGGCATCAACCTGGCCGGCATCTGCTGCACCAGCAACGAGACCTTGATGCGGCAGGGCGTGCCCTCCGCCGGCAACTTCCTGCATCAGGAGCTGGCCATCCTGACCGGCGCTATCGAAGCCATGGTGGTCGATGTGCAGTGCATCATGCAGGCCCTGCCCGACCTGGCACAGAACTTCCACACCGAGGTCATCACGACTTCTCCCAAGGTCAAGATCACCAAGGCGACCCACATCGAATTCGAGGAGCATCGCGCGCTGGACATCGCCAAGGAGATCGTCCGTCGGGCGATCGACAACTACCCCAACCGGGGCGAGTTCAAGATCCCCAACTACACCTCCGACGTCGTGCCCGGTTTCTCGCACGAGTACATCAACTACATGCTGGGAGGCAGCTACCGCTCCTCCTTCCGCCCGCTGAACGATGCCATCATGTCCGGGCGCATCCGAGGGGTCGTGGCCGACGTCGGCTGCAACAACCCCCGCACCACGCAGGACGCCACGCACGACTACCTGGTGCGTGAGCTGCTCAAGCAGGACGTGCTCCTGGTGGAGACCGGCTGCGGTGCGATCGCCAGCGGCAAGTTCGGATACCTGCTGGGCGAGGCAGCCCTCGAATGGGCCGGCCCCGGTCTGCGCGAGGTGTGCGAAGCCACCGGCATGCCGCCGGTGCTGCACATGGGATCGTGCGTCGACAATACCCGCATCCTGACCGTTCTGTCGCAGGTGGTGGCGGAGGGCGGATTGGGCGATGACATCAGCGACGTGCCCGCCGTGGGCATCGCACCGGAATGGATGAGCGAAAAGGCCATCTCCATCGCCACCTACTGCGCCGCCTCCGGGGCCTACGTGATCATGGGGGTCAAGAACCCCGTGGAAGGAAGCGACGAGGTCACCCGGCTCCTCAGTCAGGGCTGGGAAGCCAAAGTCGGCGGCAAGATCGAGTTCGTCGTCGAACCGGAAGAAATGGTCCGGCGCATCCTCGAGCACATCGACAAGAAGCGCGCCGCGCTGGGCCTGCCGGCCTATGAGCCGAAGAAGTTCGGCCGCAGCGGCGACGCCCGGATGCTGGAGATCGACGCACTCGAACCCGAGGCGCGCGCCGAAGCGCTGTACGGCGTTCCGGCGAATTGAATAATCTCCGATGATGATCCGCTCCGTCGCCCCCCGCCCCCTTGGGACTCTCTCCCCCCTCTCCGCAGATTGGCTCCTGAAGCGAGAAAGCGCTCGCGCGGAGAGGGGGGCCAGGGGGGTGAGGGCATACACACCGAGACCTCACCCGATGTCATCTCCCCCGCCTCCCGAGGAGGGCTAAGCATGTCCCGTTACATCGCCACCCGAGCCATCCGCGGCGCCAACGCCATCGTCCGGGAAGCCGACCAGATGCTGCGGCAGGCGATCTCGGAGAAAGGCGCCGAAACGCCCGTCGCCTTCCCCAACACCGCCTACCATCTTCCGCTGATCCTGGGGATGACGGGCCGGGAGGTCAGCAAGATTGGCGATCTTCCGCCGGTGATCGAGCAGGCCAAGGGCCTGCTCCACCCCGTCCCGCCCGACCGTCGCTGGACGCCCTACCTGGGCGAGACGCTCGACAGCGGCATGGCGACCCTCCTGGCGGAAGAAACGATCATGGCGCTGCGTTTCGCCTACGGCCAGCAGCCGGAGGCGTGGAAGGGGCTGGCGCTCGCCGGCGGCACTGCCTTCACCAGCCCGGACGAGGCCGCCGGCGGCGGGAATCGCGGAGCATCCCCGGAGCAAAGCGGAGGGGACGGGGCCAACGGGCATCTCAACGGCCCGATCGACGACATCCAGCTGCGTTCGTGGGGAATTCAGCTCGTCGACGGCCGCATGCCGGGTTTCGCCGCCATCGTCGGCTGCGCCAAGTCGAATGAGGTCGCCGTCAAGATCGTGCGCGAGCTGCAGCGGCGCAACATCCTGACTTTCCTTTCCGGCAACGTCAACGGCCGC
>DATEVL010000128.1:0-2357 GCA_035281845.1 Anaerolineales bacterium
GTCTCCTCCCGCCGGACGTCGACGACGAAGAGCAGCTCCGGCAAGGCCTTCATCGTGCGCAGCCCGCCCAGCCGTTCGTACAGGCGTCCGATCTTCCGGTTGCGCAGCATGGCTTCCTTCTTCGTCAGCTTCTCGAACCCGCCGGCGTCCCGTTCCTTCTCCAGCGACTCGAGCTCGGTGATACGGCTGACGATGGTGCGCCAGTTGGTCAGCGTCCCACCCAGCCAGCGATTGTTGACATAGGGCATCCCACAGCGTACCGCCTCGGCCTCCATTGTTTCTTGGGCCTGGCGTTTCGTCCCGACGAACAAGACCGATCCGCCGCCGGCGACTTTGTCGCGCACCAGCCCGTAGGCCTCGGCCAGCGCGTCGACCGTCTGCTGCAGGTCGATGATGTGGATTCCGTTGCGCTCGGTGAAGATGTAGGGCTTCATGCGCGGGTTCCACTTGCGGGTACGGTGGCCGAAGTGGACGCCCGTTTCGAGCAGGGCCTTCATGCTGATGACCGACATGCGTGCAACCTCCGTTGCGTTAGGCCTCCGCCTCCGTCCACCCAGGCCGGAACCCCGTTTCCGAGGCACGCCCGACCCGGTCGGGAGGCGTGTGGGATACCCCCTTGCGGGGGCTCGCCCCGTGAGGGGCAGAATGGCTCCCGCCAAGCGGCGAACGCCGGCGGGAGCGGAATTCGAGTCTACCACATGGAAAGACACGGCAGCCAGGCACCGGGGCACCTTGCCACCCAGGCCCTTAGGCACCGTGGCAACGAGGAACCCCGACCCCTAGGTGCGCCCGTTGCCTAAGCGCGCAGCAATTCTGGCCGGGCTTGCAGCCTACGGTGTTACCGTAATGTTCGTGACCATCCCAGCTTCGAAGTGTCCCGGCGTATAGCACGCCAGGTGATACTCGCCCGGCTCGGTGATGGTCCAATCCAGAGTGACGACCTCCCCAGGCTCGATTTCCTCGACCTCCGATTCCTGCCCATCTTTTTCCATGGGCACATCTTGGGCAGAGGCGAGCTCGAGGACGAATTCGTGTTCCACGGTACCGGCATTCGTGATCGTGAAGTGAATCGGGGTGTTGGCTGGCACCGAGAGCGGCGAGGCGTCGACCTCGAATTCGGTCAGCGTGACCGTGACATCGACGGGTTTCTTGGCGCAGCCCGCCAGCAAGGCCGCCAAGACGAGAAGACCAACGGGAACAGTTCTTCGGAGCATGTCTACCCTCTCTTTGTGTCGGATCTCATAGACGGTCTCACACGTGCAGCTCCAAGGCAGGATGGCCTGCGCCCCGAAAGGCATTCTTACGGCCCTTGGCGCCTCCTTTCTGATCAGCGCGGATCGGCCGGGCGAAGATGCGAGTCCGATGCGGGTCCGAGGAGCCATCCCTCCGGTGCGCGACACCATCTTCGGGTCGCCCCGCATGCGCCGCCGAGGGCCAATTGTCACCATTGCCGGGCTCTTTTGTCGTAATCCCGGATTCCGGCAAGGCGGGAAACCAAGTCGTCGCTGTGAGGCTTGGCCGTCCCCTCCGGCACCGGGCGCACTGGCCAGGGTACACGGCGGCGTCAGACGGATTTTCGCCGCGCCTTGGCCTCGACTCGCCGCAGGAAGCGTTCGACATCGACGACACGCCGGCGATGCTCGACCTCGCCCACCGGCTCCTCTTCGTCCCAAAGCCTGGCCAGGAAGTCGATCGACTCCCCCTCGACGGCGACGACCTCGGCCCGTAACCGGACGGTGCTGCCCAGGGGCGTCTGGGCAAGATGGCGTATGTGCATCTCCACACCGACCGTCGTCTGTCCGGCCTCCAGGTGCGGCTCAACCAGGTCGCGGCAGGTGCGCTCCACGAAGAGAGCCATCGCCGGCGTGGCATAGACGCGCAAGGCGCCGCTGCCGATGTGCGACGCCGTCTGTTCAGGGGTCACTTCCTGGGAGGCTTCCAGCGCCTCCCCGGCGCGAAGGTCCGCCAGCGTCACCGGTCGCCGTCGCCGTGGGAAGTGGCCACCGCCACGGCTATGGCGTGTTCGTGGGTGTGGCTGAGGCTGACCGTCCATTCCTGCAGCCCTTGATCGGCCGCCAGGCGCAGGGCCCGCCCATGGAGGAGCAGAACGGGCTCGCGGCGCGGTCCGTTGATGATCTCGATTTCCTTCCAGCCGACTTCGCCGATGCCCGTTCCGAGCGCCTTCGAGACAGCTTCCTTGGCGGCGAAGCGCGCCGCCAGCGCCGGCGTCGATCCCGCGGCATCGATCAGTTCCTGCTCGGTGAAGAAACGCAGGAAGAAACGGTCGCCATGACGCAGAATCGCCTGGTCGATACGCTCGACCTCGATCATATCGATCCCGGAGCGCATCAGCCCGA
>DATEVL010000129.1:0-15947 GCA_035281845.1 Anaerolineales bacterium
GGCGCAGGTGTCAGGGTTACCAGCGTGCCGGAGGCGGTGGTCGTCAACGGGGCAGGTGTCGGCGTGCCGCCTCCGGTGAACGAACAGGCCCATGACGCAAGCGCCATCAGTGTTAGCAGGGCCGGCATCGGACGTTTCATCGCGTGATCCTCCGAAGGCGACGGCGCTAGCGCGTTTGGCTCGCCGGACTGGGCCCCGGCGACAGTGAGCTCGGCTCGGGATCCGGTGAGACGCGGCGCGGCCAGGGCCAATACAGCACCATCCCGATGACCATGAAGAGCACTCCGATCGTCAATCCGGCCACTTGAATCTTGCCGAAGGTCAGCGCCCGGATGGTGTGCGATCCGATTCCGATGAAATCCGCCAGCGACGCCGCCGCCGCCACGACGTATCCCGTGGCGGCCAGGCGCAGGCCGACATCATTGAGCAGCGTCGTCTGGCGGCCGTTGCGGACGACGCGTAAGGCGGCGTAGGCTCCGATCAGCAGGATCCCCAGGCCGGTCAACCAAACGCCCACCTGAACAAACCCGACGGCCGGGCTTCGATTCATCCCGATCAGGCCGGGGTTGATCCCGATGAAGAAGATCAGCAGCCCGATGAGAGATAAGGTCATCCAGCGTCGGACCCAGCGGATCTGTCTTGGTGTCAGAGAGGGATTAGGCATCGATCCTGGAAGGTTGTACCGCGGAAAGGCGAGCCGTCCCCCGACGGACCGCCTGCGCTTCCTCTGCGGAACAGCGCCGAGCCCGCGGACCATCGCCTATTAACCGCAGGACGGCGAACCTGTCAAGGTCGCCCAGGGGCCGGCCCCCCAGCCAATCTGAAAGCGGCTCCCGCACCAATCTATCGCCCCGTTCCCGCCCGTCGCCCCCGCGAATAGCGCTTCGCATCCCGGAGGGGAGGCGGGGGCCCAGAAAGGCAATCCCGTGAGGATTTACCATCCGTGAGAAACGACGTTGTAGGCAGCCCTGCTCCGCGATGCCTGCCCAATGAGGTGGCCCAGTCTGGATTCCCGCTTCCGCGGGAATGACATCGTGATGGAAGTCCCCCCATTCCCGCCCGTCGCCCCCGCGCAAGCGGGGGCCCAGTCTGGATTCCCGCTTCCGCGGGAATGACGTCGTAATTGAAGTCGCCCGTTCCCTCCTGTCGCCCCCGCGCAAGCGCGGGTCCAGCCTCGATTCCCGCTTGCGTGGGAATGAAATCTCAATCGGCGGCCAGGTCCCGCGCCAGAGAACCCCAGAACGCATCGCGCTCGCCGGGACGGAAGGGGAGGTAGAGCGTTATGCGGTCGACCAGACCGGCATATCGCGTGCGCAGCGCCTGCGGCAGATCGCCCTCGCCGGCGACGACGGCGAACGTGGTCAACATGTCGTCGTCGATGACGGCCGGCATTTCAGCCCACGCGCCGCGTCGCGCCAGCGCGCTCAAACGGTCGGCGGCGGCCCCCCAGCCGTGCAGTTCCATCACCGGGCGATAGGACGGCGTCGAGGCGTAGAAGGCGATCTGCGAGCGGGCGAAGTCCTCCTGACGGGGATCGGATGCAGTCAAGACCGAGACCGAAACAGCTGCGCCCGCCGGATCGCGACCGGCGTTCGTCGCCCCCTCCCGCAGAGCGGGCACCACCACCTGGCGAAGGTATTCGGCGGAGTGGAGCGGATGCACGTGCAATCCGTCGGCAACTTCGCCCGCCAGCCGGCACAGGGCGCGGTTGACGCCGGCGAGGTAGATCGGGATGATCGGATTCTCGATCGGCGGCGGGCTGAAGAAGGGAGTCATCAGCGTGAGACGGTAGACGTCGCCGCGGAAACTCAGTCGCTCGCCGGTTTGCCAGGTCTTCCAGATGGACCTGAGAGACAGGATCAGCTCGCGCATCGCGCCGGATGGCGATTCGGGCCAGGTCATCCCGAAGCGCCGCTCGATGTGGGCCCGCACCTGGGTTCCGAGGCCGAGCACAAAACGGCCGCCGGAAACGGCGGCCAGGTCCCAAGCGGTGTGGGCCAGGACGGTCGGGCTGCGGGCAAAGCCGATGGCGACGGCCGTGCCGAAGCGCAAGCGTGCAGTGTGTTCGGCGACGAGAGCGAGGGGTAAGAACGGATCGTGTTGAGTTTCGCTGGTCCAGACCGCGTCGAAGCCGAGGCCCTCGGCCGCCGACGCCAGAGGCGGGACGTCCCTCAAAGACTCCGGCGCCAGGGCCGCGTCGAGTTTCACGTGGGATCCGAGCTTCCCGCGAGCTTGGAGCTCGCGGGAAGCTCGCCTTCGAATGCGCTGATCTTTCGCCGCCAGTCGTCGGGGATAGGAATCGATCGTCCGTGTCGATAGTCGTAGGCGACGAGCACGGTGCGGCCGGTCGCCAGAGACCGACCGTCGCCGGATCGCACGAGATAGTTGAACTCGAAGCTCTTGGTGCCGAGACGGGTCACGCCTGCCTCGACGACCACTTCGTCGGTATAGTCGATCGGCGCCTTGAAGGAGGCGCTCGCCTCGGCCACGATGATCCCGATGTCATCGAAATCGGTTCCGTCCCACAGGCCGAGATGTTGCAGGTACCTGGCGCGTGTCTGCTCGAGGTAGGAAAACAGCGTGGCGTTATTGACGTGCCGCTGGGGGTCGAGATCGGCGTAACGGACTTCGATCGGGTGGGCGAAGCGAAAGGTGGACATCGACCGTCCGCGCTATTCAGGCGCGCTGAACCCGCTTCATGCCACGGCCCGTTCCAAGAGCAGGTGGTTCAGCGCCTCACGCGCCGCCGGGAGCGTGCGGATCAGGGGCCCATTCCCGATAACACTCTTCGCCCCACCGGTATGCAGGATCCGATCGAAGGGGTCTTCCTTCACCAGCGCAGCTTCGACGGAGGCAGCCCGCCAATGCGGCGCCAGCGCCTCCGCCCATCGGGGGTACGACGCGGCCGCCGACTGAAGACCTCGCTCGAAGGCCACCGCCTCGGCTGGCGGGCAGGCCGCCGCGCGGTAGATGCGGACGACCTGCTCTTCGAGCACATCCCAAGCGACAGCGAATTCCGCCAGATCGGGATCATCGATGTTCTCGAGCAGGTGGCGCGTGACGGGGTTCACTGGATCTGGGGTCGGTGGTCGGTGGTCGGTGGTCAGTCGAGGTCAACCCATGGCTGGAGGGGCGGCGCGCCCGGGGTCAGTACGTGATCTCGATCGGCCGAACCGTCTGGGCGATCTCGATCAGGAGCGCCAGGTCACCCTCGCCACTGAGAACCAGATACTTGTCGTCCAGAGTCGTGAAGAAGAAGTACCCCTGGCTGCCGTCTGATCCCTCCACGACGAAGGCCGCCGCCGGGCGACCATCGGAGAGGGTCAGGCTCTCATCCGACATGACCGCGATTCCAATTGCATCGTTGGCGGGAGCGCTGGCTAAACTCGCCAGGCTGTCCAAGAACCTCGTCACGAAGGCGTTCAGGTCGCCAGTTGGATCCCAGAGTTGCACGGTGGCGTCCATGCGAGTCTCACCAGCCGGCGTCTCACCGGGCAGCGCGTCGGTCGGGCGGGACCAGGATGTGAAGGCGGTTATCCCACCGCGCGACTGCTGTTCGACGGGTCCGACGGTCCAGCTCGCCGGGTGGTCGAATTCGAAGCCGGCGGACGGATCGCGATATGTGGTCGCCTCGAAAGAGGTCGTGGGCCGCGCCGTGGCGGCCGGTGCCGTCGTCGCCGTCGGTGGGCTCGTCGCGACAAGAGTCGCGGCGGGGGCGTTGGCCGTCAGCAGGAGGTCGACCGTCGCCTGGACGTCGATGTCGCCGACGGAGGCGGGAGCCGCGCAGGCGCCGAGCGCGGCGGCGAGGGCCGACACCCCAAGCAGGTACTTCGGGCCTCGAATCGTGGTGCGAAACCCTCCGGCTTTCATAAGCATCCTTGAGACCCTTTGGCGCGGTCGCCTAGGACAACCCGGCGCCGACCTGAGACGTGGGAAGGTGAGCCATGGTGCTGAGGGCGCGAACCTGCTGCTCGGCGTGGTACGACGAACGTACCAGGGGCCCGCTCTCGACCCAGCGAAATCCAATGCCGAGGCCATAGGCCTTGAGGTCGGCGAACTCATCCGGTGTGTAGTAGCGCTCGATCGGCAGGTGGTTCTTGGACGGCTGCAGGTACTGTCCGATGGTCAGGATGTCGACGCCCCACGACCGCAGGTCGCGCATCGTCGCCTGAACTTCGTCGAGAGTTTCCCCCAGCCCGAGCATGATCCCGGACTTGGTCAGGAGCTCGCGGTCGAGGCGCTTGGCGTTCGACAGCGTCGCCTGCGCCCACTCATAGCGGTCCTGCGGTTGGACTCGCCGAAAGAGCCGCGGCACCGTCTCAACGTTGTGGTTGAGAATCTCGGGGCGGGCGGCGACGACGATTCGCAGGGCGTCCGGCGAGCCTTTGAAGTCGGGGATCAACACTTCGATCGAGCACCCGGGCTGCAGCTCCCGGATGCGGTGGATGACCATGGCGAAGATCGGCGCGCCGCCGTCTTTGCGTTCGTCGCGGTTGACGCTGGTGATGACCGCATGGCGCAGGTTCATGGATTTGACGGCCTGCGCCACGCGCTCGGGCTCGGCCCAGTCGAGTGGGGAGGGTCGGCCGGTGGCGATATCGCAAAAACCGCACGAGCGCGTGCAGACATCGCCCATCATCAGAAAGGTCGCCGTCCCGGCGCCCCAGCACTCGCCGACGTTAGGGCAGCGCGCCTCTTCGCAGACCGTGTGCAGTGACTTGCTGCGCATCAGGCCGCGCAGCCATTCGTACGTCTCTCCGGACGGGGCCCGCACCCGGATCCACTCCGGGCGTCGGGCCGGAGGCTGCACGGCCGGAGCGATTTCCTCGATGGAGATGTGATCGGGATTGGGCATCGTCAGCCAGGTCATTCTACCTCGCCCACCCCGGAGCAGGGCCGAGGGTGGCGAGGTCGTGGAGCGTACCGTAGCCGCAGGCTCGCAGGGCGCCCCGCCCTCACCCCTTCGGGCACCCCTTCGGGTGCACCCTGGGTGTGCGCCGCCCTTGGCGCCCTGTCCCCTGGGGACGCCCGAAGGGGCGTAGAGGGCGAAGGGCGTGGCCGTCTGCCCCCTGGGGACGCCCGCCCTTGGCGCCCTGTCCCCTGGGGACGCCCGAAGGGGCGTAGAGGGCGAAGGGGCGTAGAGACCGAGTGCAGCGAGGGGTAGCCTGCGCAGGAAGCTACCTCCGGAGGACATGTTGAGGTGAACCCGTGCGGGGACGCAGCCTAAAGGCTGCGGCTACGCGGGGGCGTGGCGCGCGGCGTAAGCCATCGCTTGCTCGAGAGTCATTGCCTTCCCCTCGTCCCAGGCTTCGGTGAAGGATCCCTCGCCCATCCCCTGGCGCGCCGTCTGTTCTGTTCTGTCGACCTCCGCCCGCTCGGCCTCGGAGAGCGGAGCGCCGATCGCGGTCCGCAGCATTTGCGCCGCAGCCAAGAGTCGCGCCGCCCTGTCCGGGTGGCCCTCGGCCAGGATCACTTGAGCCAGGGCTTCGAAGACATAGGCCGTTCCGCGGCGCTCTCCCTGCTCGCGGAAGAGCAGCAGGCTTTCCAGCTGACGTTGGCCGGCATCGGCCAGGAACCCTTGGGCGAGCAGCACGTGCCCGAGGCTGCTGAGAGAGTAGGCCAGCGTGGTTTGGTCCCCGATCTCCGTGCTGGCATCGACGGCGTCTTCGAAGAGTTGTTGGGCTTCCTCGAGACGGCCCTCGAGCTCAAGGGTGATCCCGAGGTTGTTGGACGTCGTCGCGATGCCGGCGACATCGTGCAGCTGGCGAAAGATTCCCAGACTCTCCTGGTGCAGCCGCCGCGCCGTCTTGAGATCTCCCTCGGCGGACGACAGATTGGCCAGGTTGGTCAACACGCCGGCCAGCCCTCGTTTGTCGCCGACGTCGCGGCGAAGTGACGCGGCCCGGTCTAGATGACGGCGAGCCACAAGGTAGTCACCCTGCGACCAAGCCAGGAGCCCTAGAGCGTTGTTCACCGCAGCAACTTCGACCCGGTCCTCCGCCGCTTCTGCAATCGCCAGAGCCTCGTTCAGCGGGCCTTTGGCCCAGGCATAGTCTGCCTGGCGTGAGGCCAGCAGGCCCAGCCACTTCAGTCCTTTGGCTCTCGATGCAGGCGGCGCGTTTTCAGCGGCGGCCAGAGCGCGTGTGAGGGCTTCTCGCCCCTCGCCCAACTGGGCACGTGTTTGCCAATAGTTCCCCAAGGCCCCGGTCAACCGCAGGGCCGCCGCCGGATCCACCTCCAGCAACCATTCCAGACCGGCGCGCAGATTGTCGATTTCGATGTCGATCGTCTCCAGCCAGGAAGCGGCGCCGGCTCCCAGGAGATTCGGCTCGGCCTCCTCCGCCAGCCGCACGCACCAATCGGCCTGGCGCCTGCGGATCCCATCGGCCTCACCCGAGTCGACCAGTTTCTGGCGGGCGTACTGTCGGATCGTCTCCAGCCGACGGTAACGCGCTTGTTGTCCTCGTTCACTTTTGACAGCGAGTGATTTGTCGACCAGCCGCGTCAGGAGGTCCAGCACGTCCCCCGAGTGGACCGTCTCGTCGGAGCAGACGGCCTCGGCGGCCTCGAGCGTCCACCCCCCGACAAAGACCGACAATCGCCGGAAGAGGGTGCGTTCCGATTCCGACAACAGGTTGTAGCTCCAGTCGATCGTCGCCTGCAGGGTTTGCTGCCGAGGCAGCGCTGTCCGACTGCCTCCGGTCAACAGGCGGAAACGGTCATCCAGACGGTCGGCGATCTGTTCGACCGAGAGCACCTTCAGCCGGGCCGCTGCCAACTCGATCGCCAAAGGGATCCCGTCCAGTCTCTGGACAATCTGACCGATCGCCGCAGCGTTCTCGTCGCTGACTTCGAAGCCGGGAGCGGCGGCCGAAGCGCGATAGACAAAAAGACGGGCCGCCTCCGATTGCGCTAATTCCTGGGAGCGGAGCCGGCCGGCACCGGGGAGGGACAGGGAAGGAACCCGGAACGAGACCTCCCCGCCGATGCCCAGCGCCTCTCGGCTCGTCGCCAACAGGCGAACCTCGGGACAGCCCTCTAGAATCGCTTCGGCCAGCTCCGCACAGGCCTCGATCAAGTGCTCGCAGTTGTCTAGAATCAGCAAGAGGTGCCGCGGATGAAGTTGGCGCAACACGGTCGAGAGGATCGGCTCTCCGGGTGTCTCTCGAATCTCCAGCGCGGTGGCGACGGCCGCCGGCATCAAGCTGGGATCGGCCAGCTGGGCAAGCTCGACCAGCCAGACTCCCTGCGGAAATCGCGGCCGGACGCGGAAGGCAAGCTCCAGCGCCAACCGTGACTTGCCACAGCCGCCGGAACCGGTGAGGCTGATGAGACGCGACGAAGCCAGCGCCTGGTCGAGATCGGCCAGCTCCTGCCGGTGCCCGATGAATGTGGTCAGGGGGCTGGGGAGATTGGACAGCGCCGGCGCTGCGGCCGCGTCCAAGGCCTGCGCCACCTGACTCGCGGAGGCGAACCGGTCGTCAGGTTCCTTCGCCAGCAGCCGCAGGATGACGGCCTCCAAGGCTGGCGGGACATCAGGAGTGAACTTCGACGGTGGCTCCGCCGGCTGGTGCACATGTTGAGCGACGACCGCCAACGCATCGTCGCCATCAAAAGGCAGGCGGCCGGCGACCTGCTCGTACAGGACGACCCCCAAGGAATACAGGTCGGCGCGACCGTCTAAGGCTCGCCCGAGTGCTTGTTCCGGCGACATATAAAAGACGGTCCCCACCAGGGAGCCCTCCTGCGACAAGCGCGAGGCCGGGCCGCTGCGGGCCAGTCCGAAGTCGGTCAGCTTGACACGGAGCTCCACGCGCGGGTCCGCTCCGATGAGCAAGATGTTTTCGGGTTTGATGTCGCGGTGAACGATGCCTTCGGCATGCGCGTGTTCCAACGCGGCGCACAGCTGTCGAGCGATCTCCGTCACCTGGGATGCGGGAAGGCGGCCGGCCTGGCGCAGGCTGACGCCGTCGACGAGCTCCATCACGATGAAGTCGACCCCATCGGACTCGCCGGCGTCGTGAACCTGAACGATGTTGGGGTGGTTGAGGCGGGCGGCGGCCTGGGCTTCGCGCAGGAGCCGCCGGCGGCCCTCGCTTTCCAGCTCAACATCTTCGAGGATCTTGACCGCCACACGCCGATCGAGCAGCTCGTCGTGAGCGCAGTAGACGACGCCCATGGCGCCACGACCGATATCGGCCTCGAGGCGGTACCGATCGGCGAGGAGGCTCGCGGTCATGAGCGGCCGCGTGTCAACCGGACAAGTCCGGCTTGCCGATGCGACTCCAACATCCGTCCGACGGGCATCGTTCAGAGAATCCGAGGGCGATCAGGCGGGGCGCGTGCTTCACCCCTCGGCGATTATACATTTCGGGTCGACGGCCGGCACGTCGGGAGCCATGGAAGCCAGAATCGCCACGTCCCACTCCGCGCCCATGGCGCGACCCTGCGCACGGCTGACGAGAGGTAAACTTGACGCCTGTTCACTCCCCTGGATCATCGGAGACCTGAACTTGACGACGGCCGACGGCCGCGCCTTCCGCCTGGGCGCCCTCATGTGCACGACCTCCGCCGCGTGCTACGCCAGCCTGTCGATCCTCGGCAAGCTGGCATTCTCTGCCGGGCTCAGCCTGACCGGGATGCTCAGCTTGAGATTCGCCGGGGCGGCGCTCGTCCTGGCGATCGTCCTGGCGCTGCTTCGCCGTCCGATGTTCCCGGGATCGCGTCCCACCGGAAAGCTCGTGCTCCTGGGCGCGCTCCTGTACGCTCCACAAGCGGCACTCTTCTTCACCGGGCTACAGCGACTTCCGGCGTCGATCGCGGTCGTCCTGCTCTATGTCTACCCGGTCATCGTGGCCCTCTTCGACTGGCGGATGAACGGTCGCCTGCCCGGGCGTCGCACCACGGTGGCCATGGGGCTGGCGCTGGTCGGAGTCGTGTTGACACTGTACCCACAACCGACGACGTCCATCGACCCGGTGGCGGCGTTGCTGGTCCTGGCGTCGGCCACCGGCCTGTCGCTCTACATCGTGCTCAGCGAGCGCGCCACCCGCGCCGCCGGCTCGCGAGTGAGTGCGATGTGGATCGTCGCCGGCGCCGGACTGAGCTTCACCCTGGTGGGTGGAGCCTCAGGCAGCCTGGCCTGGGAGGTCGCCTTCGGAGAGCCGGCACTCGTCCTGGCCTTGATCGTCTTCGGGACCGTTCTCCCGGTGACGTTGTTCCTGGCGGGCGTCGGCCGGGTCGGCCCGACGGCGGCCTCGCTGCTCAGCACGCTCGAACCGGTGTTTACCGTGGCGCTCGGCGTGATCGTCCTCCAAGAAACTCTCTCTGCCGTCCAGGTGGTGGGCGGTGCGTTCGTCCTGGGGGCGGCCGTCCTGGTGGCGACGCGCCCCGTCCGGAGAGTGGAAGCCCTGGCCACGCCGTAGATCCGCGGGCCAGCCTGAGTTGCTGCGCGTGATCCTGATCGAGGGCCGCGTCTTCTCGCATCACACGCCCTCGTGCGGGGCTAGGGATGGTACCTGCGCGTGGGGCGCCGCCACGCGCGCTTTTCACTCGGCCAGGCTGGCGCGATCATCGCGTGGCCGGATATTCGAGGTGAGGAGGTTGGCATGACGACTGGGGAAATCCGCATCGACGCCCTGCTTCCGCCCGAGATGGCCCGGAGGGCGGAATACCTCGGGGTCCGCAAGGCGGAGGCGCCTCTCCTGGCGACCTTCACGCTGGCCGTGCTGGCCGGGGCCTTCATCGCGCTCGGCGCCGTCTTCGCCACAACCGTTGCCGCCGGGGCCACGGGCATCGTCCCGTACGGCTTCGTCCGACTGTTCGCCGGCCTGGTTTTCACCCTCGGTCTGGTTCTGGTGATCGTCGGCGGGGCCGAGCTGTTCACCGGCAACAACCTGATCGTCATGGCGTGGGCCGGCCGCAAGGTGTCGAGCGGAGGCCTCCTGCGAAACTGGGGCATCGTTTATGCCGGCAACTTCGTCGGCGCCCTCGGCACGGCGGTCCTGATGTTCCTGACGCGGCAGTACACCTTCGGCGGCGGGGCGGTCGGCGCGACGGCGCTGGCGACGGCCAACGCCAAAGTCGGCTACGGATTCGTCCAGGCGGTGGCGCTGGGGATCCTGTGCAACGCCCTGGTGTGCCTGGCTGTTTGGCTCACCTACAGCGCCCGCACCACGGTCGACAAGATCGCCGCCATCCTGCTGCCGATCGCCGCCTTTGTCGCCGCCGGATTCGAGCACAGCATCGCCAACATGTACTTCGTGCCGATCGCCCTTTTGATCAAGTCTCTCGATCCTGCCTTTACCGCCGCCAGCGGGATCGACGTATCGCAGTTGACCTGGGAGTCGTTCATCGCCGCCAATCTGTTCCCCGTGACGCTGGGCAACATCATCGGCGGCACGCTGTTGGTAGCAGCGACCTACTGGTTCGTCTTTCTGCGACGCAGCGAGGGCTGATCCCTCAGGAAGGTGGAGCGAATGCGCGCCTTTGTCTTGATCAAGGTCCGGCCCGGAGAGATCCGCGAGGTGGTGCGCCAACTGGCGCGGGTGGAAGGCGTGACCGAGGCCACGATGACTTTCGGCCCTTACGACGCCGTGGCGGTCGTCGAGGCGCCCGATGTTGGCGCCATCGGCCGGGTGATGGCCTCCGGCATTCAGCCGATACCCGGGGTCACCGAAACACTCACATGCCTGGCGGTGGAAGCCCAGTAATCAGTGGTCGGTGGTCGGTGGTCAGGGAGGCGTAGTCGCAGGCTTTAGCCTGCGTCATCATGCGCCAAAAGGGCCGTAGCCACCAAACCCGAGGCACCACGTGCGACCAACATAGCCGCGGGCTCTCCCGGCGCGTAGCCGCAGGCTTTAGCCTGCGTCCCCGACGCAGCCTAAAGCCTGCGGCTACGGCCGGAGCACAGGGAGCTCCCCGCGAGCTTAAAGCTCGCGGGGAGCTAGCCACACCTCGATCTCCGCGGCGATCCCCGGCCCCACGGACTCCACCGACGCCAGCCCCTTGCGCCCCATCGTTCGATACAGCAAGCCGAGGTCTTGCTCGAGGTCTTCGACTCCCCAGGCCGCCTTGCGATAGGCCCATACCTTGCTCGCCCGTGCGCCATCGAGATCCAGCGCGTAAGCCTTGTCCGCCAGGCGTTCGACAACGCGTTGGTTCAAGGCGCGCTTGTCACCAGGAAGGATCGGCCGGGGAATGCGGTCGCGCAGCCCATGGCGCTCGCAGGCCTCCCGCACGCATCGGCCGATGCGCCGATGGTCATACCCGGCGGGGCTGTAGCTCCCCGGCGGGTACAGGCGCGCGTAGCTCTCCGTCAAGTCGGGGAAGCGCTCACCGAGCACGCCGAAGAAATAGTCCCGTTGTTGATCGGCAAGGGTCAACCCGCCGGCCAGCACGAACTGTCCGCCGTGATCGGCCGTCCAGCGCACGACCGAATCCAGATTGGCGTCGTCGTCGCACAGCCCGGGCAGGATCGGCATGAAGCACGTTCCGGTCGGAATCCCGGCCGCCGCCAGTTGTTCCATCGCCGCCAGGCGCTTCTCGGCCGGTGGGGACAGGCGCTCGATTTCTTGCACCCGGGTGTGATTGGGCGATTCGGGCGTGCTGATGATGCTGAACGCAACGGTGACGCGCGCCCGCTCGTGAATCGCCCGCAGCAGATCGAGGTCGCGCAGGACGAGCGGTGAGCGCTCCAAAACAAACACCGGGAAGCCGGCCTCCAGGCACACTTCCAACAACTTGCGCGACAGCCCGAACTTGCGCTCGGCCGGCTGGTAGTCCCCGGTGAAGATCGGGCCGACCGGGGCGCGAGTCAACGCCCGTCGCAGCAGCTCGGGCGCGTTCTCCTTGACCTTGATGACGTAGGCGAAGTCGTCCGGGTCGTCGTAGGGGGCGTACTTCCGTTCGCGGCAGTAGCAGAAGTCGCAGCCGTGCTGGCAGCCGATGTACGGGTACGCGCTGTAACGCGTCCAGAACCAGTGGTCGACGCGTTTGTGCTTGTTGAGGATGGTCTTCGGACGGTAGGGGAGAAAGACGGTGCGGCGGCTCATCGGGCGTTCCATCGCCTGGCGGGCGAAGCACCAGGTGCTTCGCCCCTACGGCTCCGTTTCGCCCGATCGAAGGGGTGCTTCGAGGAGCTCCAACCGCCGGCGCGTCTGTTCAGCGTCGGGTACGGCGCCGACCCTTTGGAAGATCTCCAGGGCCTGGTTCAAGTCGCTCCGGGCGGCGACCGACTCTCCCTGCTGGAGAAGAGCCGAAGAGCGGAAGACGAGCGTTCTGCCCAGCTCTATCGGGTCCGAGCGGTCCTGGTGCAGGGCGATCGCCTGTTCGGCCAAATCGAGAGCTCGGGACGTGTCGCCGGCGGCAGCTGCCACGGCGCCCAGAACCCGAAGGGCCCTAACCTGTTCGCGGAAGGCACCGGCGCCCTGTGCCAGTTTCAGGTGCTCCTCAGCGGTCTTTCCGGCTTCTTCTAGTTTCCCGAGGGCGAGACATACTTCCCCCATCACCCCGCCGAGGGTGAGGCGGGCGCCGATGACTCCCTTCGGCTCGTAGATGCGCTTGGCGTCTTCGAGATATCGATAGGCCGACTGGGCATCACCACCCCGCAGAGCGAGATAGCCGGCGGCGAAGCGGGCGAGCGCTTGGATGATGATTTGGTTCAGCTTGTCGGCCCCCGCAATCGCGCCTTCGACGAGATCATGGGCCTCATCGCGGCGCCCGCGATCGGCCAGGATCAGGATCAGGCCGCTCACCAGGAAGAGGCCAAGGCGCTGATCCCCGATGCGGTCGGCGAGCTCCAGGCCGTCGCGCGAGGTTTGCTCGGCCAGCTCCAACTCCCCCAGCCCGGCCTCCGCCCAGGCCAGCGCAAAGTTGCCCCACCCCATCCGATCCAGCGATCCGATGCGCTCGCCGAGCTGACGATCCATTCGCCCATGTTCAGCGGCACGCTCGAAGCGTCCGCAATTGAGGGCGTTTTCAGCCAGATACTCATGCCCGACCGCGGTGGCGAAGGTGTAACCGCTCGACTCGCCGAGGCGAATGAGGCGATCCGCGTAACCATCGCTCTCCTCGAACCGGGCCATATGCTGATAAGCCCCGGCGTAGTGAGCGAGGGTCCGGGTCAGCGTGTACGTATCGCCCAACGATTCCAGGACGGGGCGCACCTGGTCGAGGAGCTGGATGGCACGAGTGTATTGCGAGGCGTAGTGGTAGTGGCGGGCGAGCTGCGCCCGGGCGGAGGCGAGTTCCCACGGCTGCGTTTCCGGATCGAGCTCGGCGATCGTTTGATCCAGGATCGCCAGTGCCTGACTGTCGCCGACCATCGTGTACATGTCCGCCAGCCGGAGTTGGATGTTGATTCGCTCCCCGGGTTCGATCGTGGCGTCGAGGGCACGGCGGTAGGCGGCGATGGCGTCCCGGAATTGCCCCTTATCCCCGTAGGTGGCGCCCATCAGGGCGTCGAGGCGCGCCACCTCGTTGGCCTGTTCGAGGCCCAGGGCGCACTCGCGGGCCGTCGTAAGGAACTGGATCGCCTCGTCCCAGGCGTAGAGCTTGCGCGCTTGTTCGGCCGCCTGGAGGGAATACTCCAGCCCCCGCCGGGAATCGCCGGCGGCCGTGAAGTGGTACGCCAGATCCTGGGCGCGAGCCCGGGGATCGCCGCTGCGTCGCCGTTCCAGCGCCTCGCCGACATGTTGGTGGAGGCGTCGCCGTCGAATCGGATTGAGCTCGTCGTACAGGGTCTCCCGAATCTTGTCGTGGGTGAAGACGAACGCCTCGCCTTCCACCGGGGTCACCAGCTGAGCGGCGGTCGCCTCGTCGAGCGCCGGGAGCAGATCGCCCTCGTCCACACTGAGGCTGTCGGCCAGCAGGTCGAAGGAAAACGTCTTACCGATCACGGCCGCCGAGTGCAGCATGTCCGACGTCGTCGGATCGAGGCGATTGAGACGCCGGCCGATGGCCTCTTTGACGCTCTGGGGGATGGCCAGCTCTTCGATCGCTTTGCGCTCCCACCGCCCATCCTCGCGATAGACCACGCCGCTCTCGATCAAGGCTTTGACGACCTCCTCGATGAAGAACGGGTTGCCCTCGGTCTCGCGTTGGATGGCCTCGACGAACTCCGGCGAGACCGTCGTCGCCTGGAAGAGGGAGGCGAGCATCGCTGCGGTTTCGGGCTGGGACAGCCGCCCCAAGGAAAGGCGAACGGGCCGACGCTCGCGATTCCACTCGACGACCGCCTCCGCCAGCGGGTGGGACCGGTCAAGTTCGATCTCCCGATAGGCGACCAGGATCAAGACTCGATCGTGGCGCAGGTGGCGGAGCAGGTAGTGCAGCAAATGCAGCGTGCCGCTGTCGGCCCAATGCAGGTCATCCAGGAAGATCAGCAGCCCGTTCGGCGCCGCCATCCGCTGGAACACCCGGGCCAGGCTGTCGAACAAACGCAGGCGTTCCTCGCTGGGCGTCAGCGGCGCTCGGGGAGGCGGCGGCCCGAGGATCCCTTCGGCCTCCGGCGCCATACGCACGATCTCCGGGGCGCTGGTGTCGACGACGGCTCGCAGACGTTCCGGCGACTCTTCTCGTACCCAATCGCGTAACGCCTCGACGAGGGGCAGGTAAGGCGTGGTTGCCTCGTACTCGTAGCAGCCGCCGCTCAACACGGTCGCCCCGCCCAGGCGGGCCGTGGCGATCAGCTCACGCGCCAGCCGCGTTTTCCCCACGCCCGGTTCGCCTGAGATCAGAGCCAGGACACACTGGCCGGCGAGAGCCTCTGACCACAGGCGACGCAGTCGGTCCAGCTCGGCACGCCGCCCGATCAGTCGGCCGCGCGCCAGCAGACCGATACGAACTTCGTCGGCGGCGACCTGGCCCGCGGCCGATCCCAGCTGGATGTCGGCCAACGCCTTGTCGACGGTCATCGCGTCCGCCGGCCGATCCTCCGGCTGCTTGGCGAGAAGGGCAAGGATCAGGTGTTCCAGCGCCGGCGGCAGATCGGGCCGGATCGTGCGCGGCGGGACCACCGGAGCATGCAAGTGTTGGGTGACCACGGTCAGCGGATCGTCGCCTGTGAACGGAAGTTGGTGGGTCGTTAGCTCGTAGAGGATCACCCCCAGGGAGTACAGATCGGCGCGCACGTCGACCTTCCTCCCCATCGCTTGCTCCGGGGCCAGATAGAAGACCGTCCCACTGATCCCGCCTTCGGTCGTCAGGCGGGAGGCGATCGGCCGGGCCAATCCGAAATCGAGCAGTTTGACTCGGCCGTCCCCCATGACGATGGCATTTTCGGGCTTCAGGTCGCGGTGGACGATCCCGTGCGCGTGGGCGTGGGCCAGCGCCTGACAGATCTGACGAGCGACGTCGATCACCCCTGCCAGCGAGTCGGGGCGTTGTTCATGGAGCGATCGCCCTTCGACCAACTCCATAACGATGTAGGCGTCGCCGTTCGACTCGCTCGCATCGAAGAGGGAGATGATGTTCGGATGGTTGAGGCGCGCCGCCGCTCGAGCCTCGTTCAGCAGTTGTTTGCGGGCCTCGTCGCCGAGCGTGCCCGCCGCAAGGGTCTTGATGGCCACGGCGCGGTCGAGACGCGTGTCATGCGCGCGGTAGACGATGCCCAGGCCGCCGCGGCCGATTTCGCCCTCCACCCGATATCGTTTCCCCAGAAGATCCAACCGGAGATCCTCACCGCCTGGAGGGCGCGCTTCAGCCCTCCCACTCCGCTCGGTCTCTACGCCCCTTCGCCTCTTCGCCCCTTCGGCCGCCCCCACGGTGCAGGGCGCCTAGGGCGGCGCACACCCAAGGCGCACCTGAAGGGGTGCCCGAAGGGTGAGGGCGGGCGCAGGCTGCAGCGCGCCCGGCTTGCCCAGCCGATTATGCCACTCTAACGTTGACTGAGTGCTTGATGACGGTTTCTTCCTCCCTTTCCCGGGGGACAGGGGGGAGGGTGCTTA
>DATEVL010000130.1:0-5799 GCA_035281845.1 Anaerolineales bacterium
GACCCCCACAACCCCCTTCCCCCTCCCCTTGTAAGCGGCGGTTGATGAGGGCCTTTCTCCGGAGTTGCGATCCGCCGCGAGCACTACGGCCTCTCAGTCCACCGGTGGCGCGCCCATCGCACGGTCAACGGTCGAAAAAACCTTGCTGAAGTCTTTGAGCGGCGGATCGCACGCCGATGTGAAGAGAACGCCACCCGCCGCTTTCAGGGGTGGCGGGTTTGGGGGGATCGGGGGACAAGGGGGGAGGGGGCCGTAGGCCGCCTCCCCCCTCGTCCCCTGGGAGAGCGAACGCGAGTGCCACCCAGCGGGATATCGGAACGGGATTCCGGGACGGGGATTGGCCGATCTCGGTGGGGGCCGGGGGATGGGGCTTACACCCCCCTCACCCAGGCCCCCACAACCACTTCCCCCTCCCCCTGTAAGCGGCGGTAGATGTAGCCCTTCCTTCGAAGTTGCGATCCGCCGCGGGCGCTACGGCTTTCTCGCTCCGCTGATGGTGCGCCCATCGGGCGGTCAACGGTCGAAAGAACCTTGCTGAAGTCTTCAAGCGGCGGATCGCAACGGCAAGCGCAAGTCAGCACCCTCCCCCCTTGTCCCCTGAGAAAACGCTACGCGGAGACTTCCTGCGGCACGGCGACCCGGGCGCCACGGTCGCTGCGGCGGAAGACGACGCCTTCTTCCTTCTCGTCGACGTCCACCAGCACCACGTCGCCCTGGGCGAACTCACCCTGCAAGATCTTGATCGACAGTGGGCTCTCGACGAACTTCTGGATCGCCCGGCGCAGGGGGCGGGCGCCGAAGGCCGGGTCATAGCCGGTGCGGGCGAGCCACTTGCGGGCGGGATCGGTCAGTTCGATCGACACGCCGTGCTCGGCGAGCCGCTCGCGCACTTCCTGCATCTGCAAGGCGACGATACTCTCCATCTCCTCCAGGGACAGCGGTGAGAAGATGATGACCTCGTCGATGCGGTTGAGGAACTCGGGGCGGAAGGTATCCTTGAGCGCCTTCTCGATCTTCTCCTCGGCCTCGCGGTCGGCGCGCCCGGCGTCCCCGTCGCGGCGGCGGAAGCCGAGCGTGCCCGACCGAGTGACGTACTCGGTCCCCAAGTTGGAGGTCATCACCAACACCGTGTTGCGGAAGTCGACGACGTGGCCCTGGCCGTCGGTCAGGCGGCCGTCGTCGAGGATCTGCAGCAGGGCATTCCACACTTGCGGGTGGGCCTTTTCAATCTCGTCGAACAGGATCACCCGGTACGGGCGGCGCCGCACAGCTTCCGTCAACTGACCGCCTTCCTCGTAGCCGATATAGCCGGGCGGAGCGCCGAACAAGCGCGAGACAGTGTGCTCCTCGCGGTACTCGCTCATGTCGACGCGCACCAGCGCGTCCTCGTCGCCGAACATGAAGCGGGCCAAGGCCTTGGCCAGCTCGGTCTTGCCGACGCCGGACGATCCGAGGAAGATGAACGAGCCGATCGGCCGGCGCGGGTCCTTCATCCCGGAGCGCGCCCGGCGGATGGCGTCGGCCAGGGCATGGATCGCCTCTTCCTGGCCGACGATGTGCTCGTGCAGGCGCTCCTCCATGTGGAGCAACTTGTCGGCCTCCGTCTCCATCATCTGGTTCACCGGAATGCCGGTCCACTGGCCGACGACCTCGGCGATGTCGTGCTCGTCGACCACGTCGTCGAGCTGATGCTCGGCCTCCCAGGCGTCGCGTTTGGTGCGGAACTCGTCTTCCAGGCGCAGGCGGATGGCCTTCATCTCCGCCGCCCGCTCGTAGTCGCGCTCGTTGCCGGCCGCCTCTTCCTCGGCCACGACGCGGTCGATCTCGACCTTGAGCGTCTTCAGGTCCGGCGGCAGGGAGTACAGGGCGATGCGCAGCTTGGCGGCGGCTTCGTCCATCAGATCGATGGCCTTGTCGGGCAGCGAGCGGTCGGTGACGTAGCGCTGCGAGAGCTTGGCGGCCGCTTCGAGGGCCTGGTCCGAGAAGCGCACCTTGTGATGGGCCTCGTAGCGATCGCGCAGGCCCTGCAGCATCTTGATCGTCTCTTCGACGGTCGGCTCGTCGACGTAGACCGGGGCGAAGCGCCGCTCCAGGGCGGCATCCTTCTCAATGTGCTTGTGGTACTCGTCGAGCGTCGTGGCGCCGATGCACTGTAGCTCGCCGCGCGCCAGCGCCGGCTTGAGCATGTTGGAGGCATCCATCGCCCCCTGGGCGGCGCCGGCGCCGACGACGGTGTGCAGCTCATCGATCATCAGGATGATCTCGCCTTCCGACCGTTGGATCTCCTCGATGGCGGCCTTGAGGCGCTCCTCGAACTCGCCGCGGAAGCGCGAACCGGCGATCATCCCGCCCAGGTCGAGCGAGACGACGCGCTTACCCATCAGGATCTCGGGGACGTCGTTGGTGGCGATCTTCTGCGCCAGGCCTTCGACGATGGCTGTCTTGCCGACGCCGGCCTCGCCGATCAGCACCGGGTTGTTCTTCGTCCGGCGCGACAGGATCTGGATGACGCGCAGGATCTCCTGATCGCGGCCGATGACCGGATCGAGCTTGCCTTCCTTGGCCAGCGTTGTCAGGTCGCGCGAGTACTTCTCCAGCGTCCGGTAGCGGCTCTCGGCCTTGCGGTCGGTGACGCGTTGGCCGCCGCGGATCTCCTTGATGGCGTCGTAGACGCGTTCCTTGGTGATCCCCTCCTCGGCCAGCAGGCGCGAGATGGCGGTGTTGCGCTCAGAGAGAATGGCCAGGAACAGGTGCTCGGTGGAGATGTATTCGTCGTTCAGCCGATTGGCCTCTTCGTTGGCCATATCGACGACTCGCTTGACGCGCGGGGTGATGAAGATCTGCCCGGCCCCGCCGCCGTAGATGTTGGCCTTGGGGCTGGCGCGCAGCTGCTGGTCGATCCGGTCGGTCAGGGCGTCCAGATCGATGTTGAGCTTCTCCAGGATCTGGGGGATAACGCCCTGCGGCTGCTCGATCAGCGCCAGCAGGATGTGTTCGGTGTCGATCTGATTGTGCCCGTAGCGCTGGATGATCTCGGCCGCCCGTTGGGCCGCATCCTGAGCACGCTCGGTGAAACGGTCAAAGCGCATCATTCGAACCCGTCCTCGGAGCGCCCCGGGCGTTCAGGGCCTCCCGGCGAATTATAGCATTCGGCCACCGCCTACCCTACCGACTCAACATAAGAGGAAAGTAAGAGGCGATTACTTGGTTGCAAGGACCGGGCCGCCCCTCCTGCCCCCACCCAGTTGGGCGGGCCAGGGGTACCCCGGTACTGTCCGGAATCCCAATCAAGACAAGATGTAGGGGGATTGACCGTTCCGGGAGTGGACTTCGGACGGAATGCGGAGTACCATCTCGGCCATAAGCAGAAGGGGCGGCCGTCTAGGGGCCGTCCCTTCGCGTTCAGAGGCATGTACAACGCCAAGAGGGCGGCCGGCCATCGGTTGGGGTCGCCCCCGCGCGTCTCGAGATGAGATCACTTCGCCTTCGTCGTGGTTTGATGGCCCTGGTAGCGGGATCTCTCCTGCTGGCCCAGGTCGCCCTACCGCTCTACTCCGCCTCGGCGCAGCCTGTCCTGACGATAACCCCCATCACGTGGAACGTCATCGGCCTCGACAGCAACAACGTCAACGTCGGTCCGAACAACTTTCCCGTGGGCGCGCGCGTCTGCAACACCGGCGATGCCACCGCCACCAATGTCGTCGCCGACCTCGTCTGGGATTCGAGCAACGCCTTCATCGACCTGCGGCCGGGGTCGCTCGATCCGATCAGCCTGAGCAGCCTGGCCGCCGGCGTTTGCGCCGACTTCTACTTCGAAATCACCGTCGCCCGCAACGCCTCCGCCTACGACACCTTCCGCAACTACCACATCAGCGTCACCTCCGATCAGACCGGCGCCATCAGCACGCCGACGCCGCGCCAGATCTACGTCGAGCACCTGGTCTCCCAGAGCCGCAACTACACGACCGACGTCAAGCTGGACGGCGTGTCCATCGCGGCCGGCGGCACGATGACCCTGGTCGTCGGCAACACCTACACCATCGAGTTGATCGCCAGCACCGCCACCAACGGATATGAGCAGATCGAGACCTTCATCAACCTGGCCAACACGATCTTCCAAATCAACTCGGTCGCCACGACCTACTCGGCCGACGGCGGGACGGACCCGCTGGCCGACGAAAAGCTGTACGCCGACGGCTGCGATTGGGAGAATGACCCCAACTCGCCCAACTACCGCTCGTGCCTGGGGGTCGGCAAATACGGGGGCAACGTCACGGTAACCTACGACGTCACCGTCATCAGCGGCGCTGGAACAACCGAGACCCTGAACAGCCTGATTTACGACTTCTCGGGGAGCAGCTACCACTACAATTCGGACTTCAGCGTCTCGGCGCGATTCGCCAGCATTGTCAGCGCCAGCATCATCAAAGCTTTCTCGCCGAAGAGCATCAATCCCGGCGGCACGTCGACACTGACCTTCACCATCTCGAACCCGGGGGCCGCCTCCCTTTCCGGCGTCAATTTCACCGACACGCTTCCCGCCGGCGTGACGATTTCCAGCTCAACCATCATCTACAGCGGTTGTGGAAGTCCCTCGCCGGGTTCGCTGACGGTGGGCGACACATCCCTTTCCTTCTCCAACATCACCGTCGCCGGGCTGAGCACCTGCTCGATCGCTGTCAGCGTGACATCTTCCACGGACGGCACCTACAACAACACGTCGGGCAACCTGTTCATCAACACCTCGATCGACACCGGTAGTTTTGCTACCGATTCCCTGGTGGTCACTTCGAAGCCACCCGCACCGTCGAGCTGCGCCCTCCCGACAACGATGGCGACGTGGAGCCTGGAGAACTACACCGCCAGCACCTCCACCAACAACGGACCCTTCAGCGCCTCCTCCCAGGCCCCGGATGTAACGACGGCCACGGGGACCTACGGCG
This sequence comes from Anaerolineales bacterium, assembly GCA_035281845.1. Classification (GTDB taxonomy): domain Bacteria; phylum Chloroflexota; class Anaerolineae; order Anaerolineales; family E44-bin32; genus DATEVL01. The sequence continues at coordinate 4,944 of DATEVL010000130.1, forward strand.
CGGCGACGGGTAGCTCGTCGGGGATCGCCAACACCACGACCTTCCCGACCGGCTGGAGCGCGCCTTCGTCGAGCGGCAACAGTGGCAATTCCTGGGGCATCCGAGGCGGCTGGCTTAACGCCAATCCCGCAGATCCGACAACGGCCACGACGCCGTATTTCCAGTTTCAGGTTGACGCCAGCCAGTACGGCGGGATCGGCTTGGTCGCAAGCTACAACCTGCAAGGGAACTGGTCCAACTCGGGCAACTGGTATGTGCTCTTCAGCACGGATGGCTCCACCTGGTCCTCACCATCTAACGCCGTCTGGAACAAGGCGAATGCCTGGCAGATCGGCGCCATCACTGCGACGACGACCAGTACCGGCAACCCGACCGTCTATTTCAGAGTCTTCGCCGCCGGCGCACAGTACAGCGGCAGCCCCTCGGCGACGACCGCCACGATGTATCTCGACAACATTCAGATCACCGGTTGTCCTCGCCCTGTGGTTCCAACGCTCTCCAAGGCCTTCTCGCCGACGACCATCCCCCAGGGCAGTGCCAGCACGCTGACGTTCACCTTCGCCAACCCCAACGCCTCGGCTTTGACCGGTGTCGGCTTCTCCGATACCCTGCCCAGCGGGTTGGTGATCAACACCCCCAACGGCCTGAGCGGCCCATCTTGCACAACTGGCAGCATCTCGGGCCAGACCATCACCGCCACCGCCGGCACTTCCGTCATCAGCATGAGCGGGGCCACGCTCTCGGCCAACGCCTCGTGCAGTTTCTCGGTCAGCGTGCTCGGCAGTGTCGCCGGGCAGTATCAGAATATCAGCGGCAGCATTACCTCCTCCGAAACCGGCCCCAACACCACCGCCAG
>DATEVL010000131.1:0-2009 GCA_035281845.1 Anaerolineales bacterium
GCTGGTACGGGGCTGGGGAGGCTGATCGATGACCGCCACTGCCGCTTCGTCGCGCGCCATCGCCGTGCCTCGCACGCGTCAGTTCGTGATGGGATCGCTGTTCGTGGTGCTTGGCCTGGTCTTGTGGTTCGGCTTCGGCGCTGGCATGGAAGCCGGCCAGACGACGACCTTCGGCTTGACGCCCGGCGGGGTGGCCACGACTCTGCCCGACTGGGTCGTCTCGACCCGGCCGTCGCTTCTCATCCTGGCGCTGGTTTGCATCTTCCTGGGGGCGGTGGAACTCGTGCGCGGCTTCGGCCGCATGACGAATCTGGCGTTGGGGCTGGTGGCCGGTTTCTTTGTGTTCGGATTCCTCGTCTGGGCGGCGGCCGGCACGTCGACCAACCTGGGCGGGCTGCTCAACTCGTCGCTCGACAAGGCCGTCCCGATCACCCTGGCGGCGCTTTCAGGAGTGCTTTGCGAACGGGCGGGCGTGGTCAACATCGCCATCGAGGGCATGATGCTGATGGGGGCGATGATGGGCTCGCTGATCGGCAGCATCGCCCAGAACTCGATGGCCGGGCTGGTGGGTGCGCTGATGGCGGGCGGGGCCTTGGGTCTGTTCCACGGCTGGCTGTCGATCAAGTACAAGACGAACCAGATCGTCTCCGGCACAGTCATCAACATCTTCGCTCTGGGGATGACTTCCTTCATCTCGGCGCTCTTTCTGCAAAGGCAACAAGAACTCAACCACCCGCCGATCTTCCCGACCTTCGCCATTCCCTTGCTGTCGAAGATCCCGGTGATCGGACCGATCGCCTTCCTCAACAACCCGTTCGTTTACGCCATGTTCGTGCTGCTGATCGTGATCCACACGGCGCTATTCTTCACGCGCTGGGGGTTGCGCCACCGCTCGGTCGGCGAGCATCCCAAGGCGGCCGACACGCTCGGGATCAACGTCTTCCGCACGCGCTACGTGGCGGTGGTGTTGAGCGGCATGATGGCCGGTTTCGCCGGGGCCTACTACACGCTGGGGTCGGTCGGCCGCTTCGACGAAGTGATGACCGCCGGGCGGGGATTCATCGGCCTGGCGGCGATGATCTTCGGCAACTGGACGCCCTTCGGAGCGTTCGGAGCGAGCCTGCTGTTCGGCTTCGCCGACGCGCTCTCGTCGAAACTGGCGATTCTCGGGATCGCTATCCCGTCGCAGTTTCTGCTGATGACTCCCTACATCGCCACGATGGTCGTGCTGGCAGGCGTTGTCGGCCGCAGCCAGATGCCCGCCGCCGACGGCGTACCGTACGAGAAGGAATAGCCTCCCGCGATCTTCTCCACCCCCACCCTACCCTCCCCCTGCATGCGCGCACGTTGCCATTGGCCGGGCGAGGCAGGGGAAGGGATGTTTTTTCTAAGAGGGCGGGGGTGGCTTTGCCACCCCCGCCCTCTTGGAAGTATCCTCCCCTCCCCGCAGATCCTCTCAGCAGATGACGAGCCTTCACGCGGGGAGGGGTACGGGTGGGGCCGAGACTCGCGGAATCGGGATGTTGCCTGCTCGTCGGTGCTTTCATGGTCCTACCGCAGCGCCTGCACAACCACACCCACGATTGCGCCGCCGACGATCAGCCAGCTCGAATTCACCCTGAAGCGAAGTAAGAGGAACAGGGCCGCCGCCCCGGTCAGGATCGTGGCCGGGTCGGTCAGGGCGGCCCGCCCCAGATCCAGCGTGACCGACGCCATCAGCCCCAGCGAAGCGGCCACCACTCCGTCGAGAAACGACCGCGTCCAGGGCGAGGCCTGGAGGCGCGGGATGAGCGGGCCGGCCAGGGCGACGAAAGCGAACGACGGCAGGAACATCGCCACCGTCGCCAGGAGCGCGCCGGGCGGGCCGGCCAGCAGGTAGCCGATGAAGGTTGCCGAGGTGAACAGGGGACCGGGCGTCACCTGGCCGATGGCGATGGCGTCGACCAACTGTTGCTGCGTGATCCAGCCCAGCCGATCGACGAAGTCGGCGTTGAGGAAGGCGAACAGAA
>DATEVL010000132.1:0-36423 GCA_035281845.1 Anaerolineales bacterium
GGGGGGGGGGTGGGGGTGAGGGTCAGCCATGCTTTCGCTCGAACCGCCTGCCACACGCTTTGATCTGAGATTCACGGTCGCCAGGGTACCGGTTCGTGTTCACCCGCTCTTCTGGCTGGTGGCCGCGCTGCTCGGCTTCACCGCCGGCGATCCGGTATTCGTGCTGATCTGGGTCGGCGTGGTCTTCGTGTCGATCCTGGTACACGAATTCGGACACGCTTTCGCTATGCGTCACTACGGCGAATCGCCGCGTGTTGTGCTGCATGCGATGGGGGGCCTGACGATCGCCGAGCCGACCCCATGGGGCCGAACGTGGGCCAATGTGGCCCCCGGCGGCCGACAACAGATCCTTATTTCGGCGGCCGGACCCGGAGCTGGGTTCCTGCTGGCCGGTCTGGTCTTGATCGTCGCGATGGCCGCGCTCCTGGCTTGGGGTGCGGGCGCGGCCTTCGGCGTTGCCGAGGTGCCTTCTGGCACGTTGGAGTCTCCCGGCCTCCGATACTTGGACGTACTCATCACTTCGCTGCTTTGGGTCAACATTGGGTGGGGACTGATCAATCTGCTGCCGGTCTACCCGCTGGACGGAGGGAACATCTCTCGCCAGGTCTTTCTCATGGCCGACCCGTTAGAGGGAGTGCGGAAGTCGCTGTGGGTGTCGGTGGGCGTCGGCGCGGCGGCCGCCGCCCTAGGCCTGTTGATCTTGAACAGCGTGTACATCGCTTTGCTGTTCGGGTTTCTAGCCTTTTCCAGTTATGGGATGCTGAGAGGGCAAGGGATCGGGCGGCTGTAAGCCGACCTGGCCTACCCTTCCTGGCTTCCAGCTCACGCGACAATCCCCCGTTCCTTTTGGTGTCACCCCCGCGAAGGCGGGGGTCCAGTCTTGTTCGGCCGGTCGATCTGGATTCCCGCCTTCGCGGGAATGACCTTCCCTCTTGTGTCACCCCCGCGAATCGCGGTTCGCATCGCGCTTAGCATCCCGGAGGGGACCCCGAAGGCGAAGCGAGGGTCCAGTCCTATTCGGCCGGTCGATCTGAATTCCCGCCTTCGTGGGAATGACCTTCCTTTCGGCGTCATCCTACCTGCAGGAGGCACTGTCAACCGGACGTCTGCCGTCGCGCCTCCTCAGCGAAGAAGCTGGGCCAGCACCCCCGCGCCCGCACCGCCCGCAATGAGCCATGCGGAATTGACGCGCAAGCGCAAGAGCAGGACGAGTGAGGCCACCGCCAGGACCGTGGTGAACGGGTCGATCAGGGCGGCCCGGCCGAGGTCCAACGTGACGGCCGCGATCAAGCCCAAGGAGGCCGCCACGACCCCATCGAGAAACGATCGGGCCCAAGGCGAAGCCCGAATGCGCGGGATCAGCGGTGTGGCAGCGGCGATGAAGATGAAGGACGGGAGGAAGATCCCTACGGTGGCGACAATAGCGCCGAGCGGGCCGGCCAGCAGATAACCGATGAACGTGGCCGACGTGAACAGCGGCCCGGGTGTGATCTGTCCGATGGCGACAGCGTCGACCAGTTGCGATGGGGTCAGCCAACCCAGGCGTTCCACCAGGTCGGTTTGCAGAAAGGCGAAGAGGACATAGCCGCTGCCATACAGCACGGCGCCGATCTTGAAGAAGGTCAGGAAGAGCAACGGCAAACTGAAGGGAACGGTGGTCAGCGACAGGCCGACCGGCGCGAGGGGAGCCAAGATGCAGGCGGCGGTCGGGCGACGTATTCTCGGCCCGTTGGCCGCGATCATGACCACGGCGCCTCCGGCCAGCAACAGCGGGATTTCTTCGACGCCGGCGAGAGCGAGCACAACCACGCCGGCGGCGATTGCCAGGCTGAGCGACCTTCGGTGCGCCGAGCGGCCGAGCTGGACCAGGGCCTGAAGGATGATGGCGATGACCACGGGTTTGATCCCATAGAGCAGCCAGCCTGCCTGGGGGGTCTGGCCAAGGCGAACATAGAGATAGGAAAGGGCCAGGACGATCAGCATGGGAGGGAGGATGAAGGCCGCGCCGCCCGCCAGAAGGCCGAGAAACCCGGCCCGGCGTGCGCCGAGGTGCATCGCCATCTCGGTGGAGTTTGGACCTGGCAGCAGGTTGGTCGCACCCACCAGGTCGAGGAACTCCTCGTCCGTGACCCATCCCCGCCGCCGAACGACCTCGTCGTGCATCATGGCGATGTGAACCGCCGGACCGCCGAAGGAGGTCAGGCCGAGCTTAACGAAGACTTCAGCGACTTCGAGCAGAGGCCGGGTTGAAGAGGGACGGCCCGGCACGGTCGCGGTCGAACTAGGGGAAGCTCGGGTCATGCCCACCGCGTCATAGGGAAGCCAATTCGCGAAGTTCCGGCATGACGAATGGGATCGCGACGAGCGCGCCCATGCCCAGGGCGGTCGCCGCGGCGAAGAAGCCCTCGGCCGGGAGGATCCACCACACCGCGAGCACAACACCGCAGGCGGCGGCCGCACCCAGCGCCGCACGCACCGCCGGCCGGCCGACGCGTCCGATGGAGGGGTAGCTGCGCCGGAGCAACATCACCAGGATGACCGCTTCCAAAGTGAAACCGATGGAGTTGGCCAGAGCAATGCCGACGGCGCCCAGCGGACGGAAGAGTAGGAGCGCGCAAACCGTGAACGTCGCCAGGCCGATCCCTGTGACGCGCAACGGCGTCCGCGCGTCCTGTTGCGCGTAGAAAGCCCTCGCCCCGACCTCCAACAGGCTGTGCCCCAGCAACCCGAGCATGTAGGCCCGGGCGACCGACGCCACCAAGGCCGTGTCCTCAGGATCGAAACGAAAGATAACTTGTACCAGGGGCTCCATCCCCACCAGGAATAGCGCACCCACCGGAATCGCCAACACCGTCAGGACGCGGACGGCGTGGGCCACGAGCGCCTCGAACGCCTGCGCCGCCTTCCGGGCGTAATGCTCGGAGATTGTCGGCAGAAGCGCGGTCGCAATGGCGGTGGCGATCAGGGTCTCGGGCAGTTGCAGGATCAACCAGCCGAACGTCAGCGCCGTCACCGAACCGACGGCCAGACGCGACGCCAGGTTATCCTGAACGAGGAAGATGAGGTTGAAAGCGCCGATGGTCAGAATGCGCGGTCCCATCAACCGGGCGACGCGCAACACCCCCGGGTCGTGGATGTCGAGCGACGGAGTCCAATGGAAGCGGTAGCGGATCAGCCCGGGGATCTGCACGCCCAGATGCAGGATGGCCCCCAGAATGACTCCGTAGACCAGGCCGTAGACTCCGAAGCCGGCCGCCGGAAGCGTCAACGGGCCGAGCGAGACCGGTTGGGTGGGGGCCAGGACCAGCGCGCCGAAGATCTGGCCCACGTCGTAGGCGACCGGCGCCAACGCGGGCAAGAAGAAGTACTTGTTTGATTGCAGCCCGGCGACGACGAGACCGCTGAGTGAAAACAGCAAGGTCGCCAGCAAGTTGAGCCGCATCAGGTTGACGACGAGCGCCTGCTGCGGCGCAGAGAATCCGGGAGCGACCCCGAGCTCGCTGTAGACCAGCGGCGCGGCCAGGACGCCGATGACGATGGCCAGGGCGGCGGTGATGAGGAAGACCAAATTGGCCACCCGGCTGAAGAGCGCCCACAAGGCCGTCCGCCCGTCTCGCTCGAGGGTTGCGGAAAGCACGGGAATGAAGGCCAGCCCGAGCGCGCCCCCCGAGATCATGGCGAAAAGGAGGTCTGGGATATTGTTGGCGGCGTTGAAGGCGTCGAGCTCGGCGCTGACGCCGAACTGACGCCCGATGATCGCCAGACGGACGGCGCCCAGCGCCTTGTCGACCGCGTACAGAAGGGAAATCTGGAGCGAGGCCCAGGCCAGCGGCGAGAGCCTGCGACGAGCCGGGGAGCGCACGGTCGGGCCGGCCGCGGTCAGACGTCCACCCCCAGCCTGCGAAGCTGTACGAGGGCCGGCCCGAAATCGGGGTGATCCTCCAGGCTGGTGCGCAGGTCCTCGATCGCACCCGGCACGTCGCCCACAGCCTCGCGCGCCAGACCGCGCCAGTAGTAGCTTTCTTCGAGAACGGGCTCAACCATCGCACCCAGCGTCACCGTGGCGAGGTTGATCAGTTCCGTGGTGCGACCCGTCCCGTAATAAGCCTTGTAAGGCCCGGTCTGGTACCACAGCATCCGGTAGGGCCGGTGCTCGGGGTCGTCGATCGCCATCTGCGCGTCGAGCTGAAGATAGTTGTCGTAGGCATTGGCGGCGCCGGTGTAATCCTGCAGCTCGGCCAGGCTCGTGCCGCGATTGAACCAGGCGAAGAGTTGATCGCGGCCGGTGAGCTGGTAGATTTCATCCGACGCCCTCTGCGCCGCGGCTTGGTAGGCAGCGGTCTCATCGGCGTTCGGGCCGAGCACCGCCATGACCTCCGCTTCCCGTTCAGGCGGGAAGATCACGAGGTAGATGTAGTTGAAGTTCCGCCAGTAGGTCATCAGGTCGTCGTAGGGGAAGGGGAAATCGGAGCCGATGTAGGAATCCTGGGTGATGACCCTCTGGCGGGCATCGTCGTATCCGGTGACCAGAGCGTAATGGCCCATCCACCCCTCGAAGCCGTAGCCCTCGAACCCCTTCTCGACGATGACCGGAAAACCGGCGGCGATCAGAGATTTGAGCAGCTCCAGGTCGCCGTTCGGCCGGACGATCGCCCGGAGGTCCGTCTGATCATTGACGAAGTTCGCCAGTTCGTAGGGCATGACGTTCTTGTCGCGCGGATTGGGTTTGGTGAACTCGGCGATCGGCCGCTGGTCGCCCTTCCAGTCCCAGAAGGAGAGCCCCATCGCCAACGTCGCCGGTCCGCAGTTGTTCCACTTCTGATACTCGTGAAGGACTCCGGCCAGCTGAACCAGCGCGGGCAAAGGCGTGGCAGTGGGGCCGGCCGTCGCCGTGGGGGCGATCGTAACCTCTGGCGCATCCGTAGGGGTGGGCGTCGTCGTCGGCGCAAAGGCGGTCAGGGTGGCCGCGACCATCGCGGCGAGAGTTGGATCTGGGGTGAAGACGATCCCCTCGGGTGGAAACAGGGCATACCAGATCGCCGCTCGCGCTTCCGAGAGCCGCCAGCCAAGCCGCTCCTGGACCGGCGGCAGCTGTACGGCCACGGCCGCGCCTGCGAAGCATGCGGACACAATGACAAGGATGGTCAATACGGTGATGAGCGGCGATCGCTTTCGCATGGTGGTCATGGCCATGGGGTCGATCGATCCGACGAGACCGTGGCGAGTTCGGCATTATAGCCGACGGTGAACGGTCCTCCGTGAGCGGAGGCCGCCCTGACCACCGGTCGCTACGGACACCCTTGCGGCCGAGAAGTCGAAGGGTAAGCCTCCGATCAGGCCCTTCGACGGAGCCTGCCCCGCCCTTGGCGGTCTGTAGAGACCGAGGGAACCCGAGGGGGGCGCAGAATGTCTCGTTGGACTTGAGCTCGCGGAGCGCCCTCCGCTCGGGGAGGAATACACCTCCTCGCTGAGCGAAGTCGAAGCACTTTTCGATGGGCGACTCATTGCCGACCCTCGGCTCGGGCCTTTCGACGGAGCCCGGCCCGCCCTTGGCGGCCTGCACCGCTTCCGGTGCGCCGAAGGGCGTAGAGGCCGAAGGGGCGTAGAGGGCGAAGGGCGTAGAGACCCAGCGAAGCCGAAGGCGGCGCAGCATGGTTCGTTGTGATTGAAGTCGCGAGGCGCCCTCCGCTCAGGCCCTTCGACGGAGCCTGCCCCGAGGGAACCCGAGGGGGGCGCCGGGTGGCTCGACGTAATTGAGGTCGCGAGGCGCCCTCCGCTCAGGGAGGAGGCGGCAAAAGCCCTGCAGCTCAGCGAAGAGGGCCGGTCAGACGGATTCCCAGACGACTCTAGCGCGTCGCTGGAAGCGGTCCAGCACGGCGATGAGCGAGGTCCCCAAGAGAAGGATCAAGGCAAAGTTCCCCGCCGCCCGCATCGTGTCCCACGCTAGAGAGGTTACGAGGTAGTAGCGCGCGTAGCGCGCCAGAGTCTCCGCGGCGGTGAGCGAGGCCGACCAGCTGAGGTCTGGAGCGCCCAGGGCATAGGGCCAGAAGTAGAGGTTGGTCAACGCGCCGTAGAGCCAACCCCAGCCCGCGCCGAGCAGTGCCACCAGCCATATGGGAGAGCGCCGAGGCAGAAGGGCGGCGGTCATGCCGGCCCAGCCGGCGGCCAGCATCTGATACGGGGTCCATGGACCGAGCCCGCCTGGGCTGACTGGGTCGGACACGAGCAGGGTCAGGGCCCCCATCAAGAACCCCAAACGCGCCCCGAAAACGAATCCGACGAGGACGATCAGCAGGAATACCGGCGAGAAGCCGCCGGGCAGGGGCAGCAGATTGTCGATCACGCGCAACGCCGTGTTCAAGCCGATCAGCGCGCCGAGCATGGCGATGGTGTGGGGAGTCAAACCGTGCTGGGCCTCGCTGAGGATGGCGAGCAGGATCATGGCCATGGCGGCGCTGAAGAGCAGCAGGGAGGTGCGCCCTTCCGCGAACCCTGCCCCAGATTCCGCCGAGGAGTTTGCGGGCGCCCAGAACGGGAAGAGGAAGAACGCCAGTCCGGCGAGGAGTAGCCCAGCGAAGAAGACGTTGCCCGCGTTGATCTTGAAATGCATGGATGTCTGGCCCAAGAATCCAGTGGTCGGTGGTCAGTGGTCAGAAGGTACCTGGGTAGCCATCTTGGTCACTGACCCCTGACCACTCACCACTCACCACTGACCACTCTCCGCGGCGCAGTATATCATTCCAAAGAGATCCGGTCGCCGGACAAGGCACGCGCCGGAAAGACTATAATCGCGGTGATGATGATCGGCAGGCGATGGCGCGTCGGCATGATAGCGACGATGTTGATCGGCGGTCCGCTGGTGGCGTGGGGAGGGGGCCAACCTGGCGCGCTGGCGGCGAACGCAGCGGCCTTCACAACCCCAACGCCGGGCCCCGACGGGAAGATCATCTACATCGTCCAAGAAGGCGATGACTTGTGGACGATCGCCGCCTTGATCGGGAAGTCCGTCGAAGAGTTGATGGCGCTCAACGGGATTCAGCCTGGGGATTACATCACCCCTGGGATGGAGTTGGTGCTGGGTTCGGCCGGGCCGGTGCTCCCCACGGCGGCCCCCGAAGCCCGACCGACCATCACTCTGTTTCCGGTGACTCCGACGCCGGTGTTCGGCACGGGTGAGATCTGCATCCTGCTGTTCCTCGACGTCAACGGGAACGCCCGCTTGGATGCGGGAGAGACGGCCTTGCCGGGGGGCCAGATCAGCATCGCCGAGCCCTCCGGGGTGGTGGCGGGGGAAGACACGACCAGCGACGACCCCGCAGGGCGTTGTTTCGAAGGGTTGCTCAACGGCGACTACAACGTCAGCGCAGCCGCGCCGCAGGATCACAACCCGACGACGTCGATGAACATCCCACTTCGCCTGGCGCCGGGCGAGATCAAGTACATTGAGTTCGGGGCCCAGGCCAGCGCCGCCCTGGGGGGAGGCGTTTCGGCAAGCGCGCGGTCTACGGTGCTCGGTGTTATCGGAATCGTGCTGCTGCTGGGTGCCGGGGGACTCGCCTACTTCGCCACGCGTTACGGCCGCCGCACCCCCATGAGCCTTCGTTAAGCGCGTCGCACTGCGCCTCGCATCGAATCTTCGAGCGCCGTCAGCAACCTCTGGACATTCTCCGAACGGCTGGATTCTCCCATCAGGCCGATGCGCCAGACCTTTCCTGCGAGCGGGCCGAAGCCGCCGGCGATCTCGATCGACTGCTCGAGCAGGAGCCGGCGTCGGATCTCGGCTTCATCGAAGGTACCCGGCAGGCGAGGCGTCGAGAGAGTCGGAAGCCGTATCGGCTCGGGCACGAGCAGAGGCAGGTCGAGTCGTTCCAAGCCGTCCCATAACAGCCTGGCATTCGCCGCGTGTCGCTTGAAGCGCGCAGGCAAACCTTCCTCCACCGCCAACCGTAAGGCCGCACGCAACCCGAAGGCCGTGCTGATGGGCGCCGTGTGGTGGTACACCGGCCGGTCGCTCCAGTACTGGCCGAGCAGCTGCAGGTCGAAGTAGAAAACCACCGGGCTCGAGCTCCGGCGCGCCATGGCCGCCCGCGCCCGATCGCCCACTGTGATCGGGGAAAGCCCCGGCGGAGCCGACAGCGACTTCTGCCCGGCGCTGTACGCGAGATCGACGTCCCAGGCGTCGATCTCGACCGGCAATCCGCCGAGCGAGGTGACGACATCCAGCACCAGCAACGCCCCGTGACGGTGGCAGGCGGCGGCGATCTCGGCGATCTCCGGCTGGAGGGCGCCGGTGGAGGTCTCGGCGTGGACCAATGTGACCAGCTTGGCCGGGCGGGCGGCGAGCGAGGCGTCGATGGCCGATGGATCCTGCACTTCCCCCCACGGCACTTCCAGCCGCGCCACCTGTGCGCCGTATCGTCCTCCCATCTCCGCCAAGCGTTCCCCGAAGTATCCTTGGATGCACGCCAGCATTGGATCGCCAGGCTCGATCAAGTTGCTGAGCGCGGCCTCCATGGCGGCCGTGCCGGTGCCGGAGATCGCCAGAGTAAGGTCGTTTTGTGTCTGGAAGACGGCCCGCAACATGGCGCGGATGTCGGCCAGCACCGAAAGGAATTCCGGGTCGAGGTGGCCAAGCAGGGGCGTGGCCATCGCCTGCAGGACTCGGGGGTGAACCATGCTCGGGCCCGGCCCTAGCAGCAGACGCGGCGAAGGACTCGGATCTCGCTCCATAGCTCCTCGGAGGGGCGGGCGGACCTTATGGCGAGGCGGAGCTAAGCGGTGACGGCGGCGGAGACGGGGGCGGTAGCCCGGCGAGTACTCAGCAAGTAACCTGCGAAGATCAGCACGACCGCAACCAGCTCGGTGACCCGGAACAGGCCCGGTCCCCCGAGCGCGCCCAGCGAATGCGCGGCGGCGGCGACTAGCCCGCCCAGCGCGATCAGTGAGACGCCCGTCACCCGGTTACTGGGGACGTCGTGCCGGCGGCGGAAGCTCCACAGCGAGTAGGCCGCGGCACCGATGAAAGCCACACTCCCCATGATGTTAGCGATGACGACAAAGATGCGGACCGGAATGAATGGGAAGACCTTGACCTCGACGAAACCCAGCGAGTCCACCTGACCCAGGAGCGCCGGGTCGATCGGATAGGTGAAGATCAGGGCCGCACCGACGATCGAGAGCGCGGCGACGACCCAGGTGAAGACACGGGCCCAGCGCGGGCTGGCGCTCAAATGGAGCGATCCGGCGCCCAGCCAGGCGGCCACCATCAAGGCGCCGAAGGCGTAATAGACCCGGTAGGCGAACGGGGTCCAGGCACCGTTCAGTGCCGCGGCGGTCTCCGCTGCTACCGCCAGCGTCCACACCAGCAACGCCCACGCCCACAGAAGGGAGTGCAGGTTACGCCGTGAGACCCATTGGGCAGCCACGATGATCGTGAAGGTGGCGCTGACGACGAGGTCGATGCTCGAAAGCAGTATGGGCATGAGAACCCCTTCCGGCTGGACTGGGTTGATGCTAACGGGTCCTGCCCGACAGGTCAATACCGATGGGTCAGGGATATTTGTGATATCCACGACGGCCGAAGGGGATGTGGGAGCGCACATACCAACCATGAGGCCATCCTCTTCACCGGCCACACTCCGCCCTTCGCGACAGAGCATCCGGTCGGCGCCTTGGCGGGATCGAACCCCGTGATGGACCTTTGCCTTCGGCGAGCCGGGGCCGAGCCGATGGGTCTAGCCGATGCGGACGTTGGCTCGGCCTCTGGGAGTCGCTTGTCACCGGCCGTCCGGCCGCCATGAAGCCTCTCCCGCCGGGCCAGATTCGAGGTGATCCAATGGAGTGTCCTTTCGTGCACCCCCTGGTTGTGGCTGTTTCGGAACTTGGGTGCGGGCGGAGCGCGTCATTGTCTAGACACCCATCCTGGGAACCTTGCAAACACCTAACAAAACGCGCGCTCTCCTACAGGAAACTGGAATAATGGGGAGCGAGGCGCCCGGGTCGAGAGACCCGAGCACCAGAAAGCGAGGCCCGCTGCCGCCGCCTCGCTTTTTCGCGAGCCCAGATCACGCCCCGCAGCGGAGAGGTCCCGGCCCGGGGGAAAGGGGGTCCGGTGCGATACACTCGATTTGACGGCTGTCCAGGTTGCCTCGACGGGCTCGGGCCTCTATACTAGGCAGCATTCTGGACCCCGATCCGAGGTCCTTCTGAGGGCCACCTAGATGCAGCCTGATTACCGGCGACTCGCGGAAAGCTCCGCCGACGCCGTTTTTCGCTGGCTCTTCGAATCCGGCCTGTCCTATGCCAATCCAGGCTTTGAGCGAATGACGGGGGTCGCCGCGACTGGGCTCCCGGATCCTGGGCTGATTCGGAGCCTGATCGAGCCGCTGGCACGAGCGGAGTTCGACGGCGTCGTAGAGCGCTTGCGTCACGGCGCCGCCACCCAAGAGACCATGGTCGCCCAATTGTTGCGGCGCGACGGCGGCCCGGTGTGGGTCGAATTTCTTCTCGTTCCGGTGGAGAACGGGCGAGGCGAGGTGATCGGAATCGACGGCGTGGGGCGAGACGTTTCCCAGCACCTGGCCGTGGCCGACCAGCTCAGCCGCCGGACGCTGGAGCAGGCAACGCTGCTCCAAGTGCAACGCGAGTTGTTGGCACAGTTGGACCTCGAGCCGACCCTGAACAAGATCGTCGAACGAGCGCAACGCCTTCTGCACGCTACGACCTGTACCATCTTCCTGTTGGAGGCCGACGGGTTGATGCTTCGCCCGCTGGCGTCGGCCGGAGAATTCACCGAGGAATTGATGAGACAGCGCCCGCGGCTTGGCGAAGGTCTCACAGGATGGGTCGTCGAGCACGGTCTTCCCCAGAAGGTGGATCGGACGAGCCGGGATGCTCGCCCGGTGCAGGTGTCGAACACGCCGATCGACGACGAGAGCCTGCTGTGTGCGCCGCTCGAGATCCGCGGCCAGGTGGCGGGGGCGCTCTTGCTGAGCGGAGAGCCGGAACAGTACACCGAGAACGACCTCGATTTCCTCGTGGCGCTGGCCCAGGTGGCCTCCCTGGCGATCGCCAACTCCCAGACCTTCGACCAGGTGCAGCATCAGGCGACGATCGACGAGCTGACCAAAGCCTTCAATCGTCGATTCCTGACCCAGAACCTGAGGGTCGAGCTGGCGCGGGCCGCTCGCCTCGGTTACTCGGTTGGATTGCTGATGGCCGACGTCGACAATCTAAAGGGGATCAACGACGACCACGGACACCTGGTCGGCGACGACTTGTTGAGGGCAGTGGTCGAGGGCCTGCGGGCGGGGATCCGGGAGAGTGACTGGGTGGCGCGTTACGGTGGAGACGAGTTCGCCGTTGTCCTGCCGGGATGCTCACCCGACCAATTGCAGGTGGTTGGAGAGAAATTGCGGCGCAGTGTCGCCGAGCACCGTTTGCTGTTGAAGGACGGCAGGAGCCTCGGGATCACGGTCAGTCTGGGCGGCTCGGTCTTTCCCGAAGTGGCGCGCGACCTGGAGGAGCTCTTGAGCCAGGCCGACGCCAACGAACTTCGGGCGAAGCAAGCCAGCGGCGACCAAGTGATCATCGAGGCCTTGGCCGGCCGCGAATCCGCCGATCGCTAATCCCCCCATGGAGCCGAGCCAACCGGCCTCCAAGTATGCCGCGCTCTTCGAGTACCTTCGCCGGCGGCCGGAGCTGGCCGTCCATCTGACCCTGAACGAGGTCGAGAAGATTCTTGGGGCGCCGCTGCCGCGTTCGGCGAGAACAAGCCGCTCGTTCTGGAGTAACCGGCGAGGCGGTTTGCAGTCCGCGGCCTGGCTCACCGCCGGGTTCGCGGTCACGCAGGTCGACTTGCGTCGGAAGGGCGTCGTCTTCGAGCGGCGCACATCCGTCCCGGAGGTGGAGTGGAAACCCGGGAAAGGTCGGTGGGACGGCGAGATGGTTCGGGCGTTGCGCCAACACCTGGGCCTGAACCAAGCGGGAATGGCCGACGTGCTCGGCGTGCGTCAGCAGACGATCAGCGAGTGGGAAAACGAGATGTACGTGCCAAGCCGGAGTCGATCGAAACATCTGGATCTGGTGGCGGAGAGATCGGGATTCGGCTACCGCGCGGTCCCAGAAACGGGCGCCAAAGAGAGTATTGACAGGAATTCCGATACCGTGTAGGATGTCAAAACCAGGGGGTCCCCTGGTTCCGGGTGGCTGAGGGTCGATTGACCCTGGCGAGGGCGCCCGGGCGATGGTCCTGCAGGGGGCGGGACCGGAACCCCGGGCGTTCTTGCTGGGAGTCGTGAGGCGGAGGAACGCGAGGGGAGACCGAGGACTCAGGGCGGCTGCGTTCGTCCGGGGAAGGATTGGCCCGTGCGCGGACGCTTCGGCGGAAAGAGACTCTTGCCCGGAGGCGTGATCCGTCCTGGAGATCAGTGAAGGAAGGTCTTAACGAGGAGCTGTCGCCGACGTGGTGGTGGCGGAAATAGTCTTGGTGAGCCCGCTGCTCGACGATTCGGCCTGAAGCAGGCGGCGGAGTTCGTCCATCATGGAGCGGACGGAGGAAGCGTAAAGCCGTCGGAAGACAGGCACGGAGATCAACCGGGGTGAAATCAGGACCCGGTACCGACTGAAGACGCGCGTCCCATCTGGGGTGGGCTCTAGTTGAATGGTGTTGAGGGCCTGAGGTCGGCCGTCGCTTGGGCGGGCGATCTCCTCCGTGAAATAGTCGAAAGGGTGCCAGTCGAGGATCGTATGAGCGCGTTCGAGTTTCGTCCCGTGGGTGCAGTGGGTCTTCAGGCCTACCCCACTCCGGTCGCCCGAAGGTGAAACTCGTTCTGCGGTGAGCCCGATCCATTTCGACCGCCGCCGCGGATCGTTGAACCAATCCCACACGACGGTCGGTGGCGCCGGCAGGTCGATGACGACCTCGACGTCGGCATCGGCGGCGCTCACCAATACAGTTCGGCTCCGTCGCAGATCGTCCAGGCGGGCGCGCAGGTCGAGGCTGTAGGTGCGGACGGGGGGCAAGGACTCGTATTCTTCGACCTGCTGATGCAGCCCGTCGACGGAAATCCCGAGTCGGTTGGCGGCCGGTTCGGAAAGCAGAAGATAGGCCTCCCATCCGGTGGACTCGCCGACATGATTCTTCAGCAGGCGGTGGGCCAGGTTCACATCCGATCCGAGCGGCTTGCCCGGGCCGGTGACGGCCTGCAAGACGTACTGGCCGTCATGGACGATGAATTTCAGGTCGAGGATGGGGATGGCCTAGCACGCCGAGCAGGAGCAGGTGGTGTGGAGGCGGATCGCCTCGACCCTCCCGTGGAAGGCGCCATACGTCTGCTCGATGAGTTCGAGCAACGTCTCTCCGCGGGGGAATGCACCCTCTGGCGCGTAGGCAAAGACGGCGTCGCCCTCGATCTCGGCTACGGTCAGGGCCGGTCGCAGGTGTTCCACAACCAGTTGGAGCAGTTCGATGAGAATGTCGTGGGCGTGCTCGAGTTCGGTTTGGGCGAGAAACGCGGTGAAGCCGCTGATGTCGGCCAGGACTAGCGTGCCATGCTGGGTGCGGGAACTCATCTCGGCTGATCTGCGTCCGCCCGACCGGGCGCGGCCGACCGAGTGTTCGACGAGGGCGCGGGGCGGCGCTGCCGGCCTGCGCTCATCGCGAGCGTTCGCGCAGGATCTGCCGCAAAACGGAATGGAGGATGCCGCCGTTCCGGTAGAACTCGACTTCCGACGGTGTATCGAGCCGAACGCGAGCCGGGAAAGTGACCCGCGTGCCATCAGGCCGTTCCGCCGCCACCTCGATCTTCGCGCCCGGCCGCATCGCCTCGACCAAACCGCGCAAAGCGAAGATCTCGTTTCCCTGGAGGCCGATCGAACTCGCCTCCTGATCGTCGGTGAATTGCAGCGGCAGAACGCCCATCCCCACCAGGTTGGAGCGGTGAATCCGCTCATAGCTGGCCGCCAGGACGGCGCGGACGCCGAGCAGCAGCGTTCCTTTGGCAGCCCAGTCTCGCGACGAGCCGGCGCCGTACTCCCGTCCGGCGACGACGACCAGGGGAACGCCCGCCTGGCGATAGCGCATCGCCGCCTCATAAATGCGCATCGTCTCACCGCTGGGGAAGTGGACCGTCACCCCGCCCTCGACCCCCGGAACGAGCAGGTTCTTCAGCCGTATGTTGGCGAAGGTGCCGCGGGTCATGACCCGATCGTTGCCGCGGCGCGCCCCGTAGGAATTGAAATCGCGCGGGGCGACGCCGTGTTCGATCAGGTAGCGGCCGGCCGGCGCGTCGGCGGGGATCGTTCCGGCGGGAGAGATATGGTCGGTCGTCACCGAGTCGCCCAGCAAGACCAACACTCGGGCGCCGACCACGTCGCTGACCGGCGGCGGCTCGTCGCTCCACTCGGGAAAGAACGGCGGCTCCTGGATGTAGGTCGAGTCCGGATCCCACGGGTACAACTCCCCTGCCGAGACCGGAATCGCGTTCCAGGTCGGGTTCCCGGTGAACACCTCGGCATAGCGATTGCGGAAGATGGAGGGCGTGATCTCGTGGCGAATGACGGCCTCGACTTCCTCCGGCGTCGGCCAGAGGTCGCGCAAGTGAACGGGGGCGCCGTCGGCGGCCTTCCCCAGCGGGTCGCGGGTGAGGTCGATGGCCATCGTCCCCGCCAGCGCGTACGCGACGACCAGGGGCGGGGAAGCCAGATAGCTGGCGCGCACATGCGGCTGGATCCGACCTTCAAAGTTGCGGTTGCCAGACAGCACGGCCGCCGCCACCAGTTCTCCTTCGGTGATGGCTTTGACGACTTCGCCGGCCAGGGGTCCGCTATTGCCGATGCACGTGGTGCAGCCGTACCCTACGACATTGAACCCGAGTTGGGCCAGGGGTTGGAGCAGCCCCGCCTGCCCGAGGTAGTCCGTCACCACGCGCGAACCCGGCGCCAGGCTGGTCTTGACATACGGCGGGACGCGCAAGCCGCGCTCGACCGCCTTGCGCGCCAGCAGACCGGCGGCGACCATGACGCTGGGGTTGGAGGTATTGGTGCACGAGGTGATGGCGGCGATGACCACCGATCCGTGGCCGAGCTCGGCGGTCGAGCCGTTGGTGCCGAAGCTCAAGCGGAGGTCGAGTCGATCGGGGGGAACGGCAAACCCCCCTTGCCGGGTTTCGGCGGTGAGGGTCTGGCGCAAGACGGTGGCGACCTGCGACAGCGGGACGCGATCCTGAGGCCGCTTCGGGCCGGCCACGCTGGGCTCGATGCGATCCAGGTCGATCTCCAGGGTCTCGCCGTAGGCGGGTTCCGGCGAATCCGAGGTCCGGAAGAGCTGCTGCTCTTTGCAGTAACGCTCCACCAGGTCGATCAAATCGTCTTCGCGTCCGGTCAGCCGGAGATAGCGCAGGGTTTCGTCGTCGACCGGGAAGAAGCCAATGGTGGCCCCGTACTCCGGGGCCATATTGGCGATCGTGGCGCGGTCGGGCAGCGACAGGTGGTCCAGGCCGGGGCCGAAGAACTCGACGAACTTGTCGATGACGCCGTGCTGTCGCAAACGTTGGGTGATGGTCAACGTAAGGTCGGTGGCTGTGGAGCCTGGTCCGAGCCGCCCGCTCAGACGGACGCCGACAACCTGAGGCAGCGACAGGACCATAGGCTGGCCGAGCATGGCCGCCTCGGCTTCGATGCCGCCCACGCCCCAGCCGAGGACGCCCAAGCCGTTGATCATCGTCGTGTGCGAATCGGTACCGACCAGGCTGTCGGGGAAGGCCAGCATCCCATCGCCGGTGATGCGCCTCTGAACGACGCGCGCCAGGTATTCCAGGTTGACCTGATGCACGATGCCGGTGGCGGGTGGCACGACGCGGAAGTTGTCGAAGGCCTCCTGGCCCCAACGCAGGAAGCGATAGCGCTCCTGATTGCGCTGGAACTCGAGATCGGCGTTGCGTTGCAAGGCTTCGGGCGAGGCGAAGAAGTCGACCTGCACCGAGTGGTCGATGACCAGGTCGACCGGGACGGTCGGGTTGATGCGTGCCGGATCGGCGCCCAGCCGTGCCAGGGCCGAGCGCATCGCCGCCAGGTCGACGACCGCCGGTACCCCGGTGAAGTCCTGCATCAGCACCCGAGCCGGAAGGAAGGGCACCTCGGGTCGCGGGTCGAGGCGCGGCGCCCAAGACGCCGCCGCCCGCACGTCGTCGGAGCGAATCACGCGCTCGTCCACCTGGCGCAGCACCGACTCGAGCAGGATGCGGATCGAGAACGGCAGGCGGTCCAAGCGCGTCAATCCCGCCTGCTCCAGAGCAGCCAGGCGGAAGATGATGACTTCTCCGGCCCTCGTCGGCAGCGCGCGGCGCGCCGCAAAGGCGTCGATCGGCATCGGCAACTCCGGTGGGGCGTGGGGAGGCGTCGAAGAGGGCTCGAGCAAACCGGCCGTCGAAGGATGAGACGCCGATGCGAGTATAATCGATCCGACTGGCGGGCGGGGGCCTCCCTGGGCCGCCTGCCGCGCGCCCACAGGCCGTCCCCTCCGGACGGCTCCTTTATGTCCGGGTCCGACCACGTTACGGTGGCTCGAGCGGACGGGTTCGGTTCGGCGGAGGTCGAGTCGAGGGGCGATGGCGAAAGCGACACCGCGAGTGGTTAAGAAGAAGGCCACACGCAGGACATCGAAACCGCGGCGGGCCCCGCGTCCGCCGACGACTCCGCCGGCGGAAGGCCTGAGCGGCCTGACGACCCTGGCCGCGATCCACCGCCTGACCGGCGACGTCGTCCTAGATCGGACCCAGGAAAAAGCCCTCAACTCCCTGGTTGCGCAAGCGATCGAGCTGCTGCGCGGCGACGGCGGCGGTTTCTACCTGGCGGACCCGGCGCGGCGCCAGCTGCGGAGCGTCGTCGCTCAGGGAATCCCGACGGGGACGGTGGGTACCGTCCTGGCCTACGGCGAAGGTGCGGCGGGGAAGGTCGCTCAAACCGGCAAACCTCTGAACATTGCCGACTACAGCACCTGGCGCGGCAGGTCAAGTCAATTCGATTCGGGCACCTTCCACGCGGTTGTCAGCGTGCCTGCGCTGTGGCAGGGAAGCGTCACCGGCGTGCTGCACGTCTTGCGCACGCGTCTCGCAACCCCTTTCACCCAAGACGAGTTGGGCGTGCTGACTGTCTTCGGCAATCAAGCGGCGACAGCGATGGAAAATGCCCGCCTGCTCGAAGAAACCCACCGCCGGGTCCGGCAGGTCTCGATGCTGAACGAGCTGACCCGAGCCACGCTGGGCGCGAGCGACCTGCAGACGATGTCGCAAGTCTTGGCTGAGCGCATGAGCGATCTGGTGCAGGCCGACGGCTGCCACCTGACCCTATGGAATGAGGCCGAGGGCACGGCGTTGCCTACGGCCGCCTCGGGGGTCCTGCGAGCGACCTACGGACTGCAACGGCTGCTCCCGGGGGTGACGACTCTTACGGAAAGCGCCCTTCGAGCCGGCCGACCTTTGCCCGTCGCAGACTGTCTGAACACTCCGTACCTCAGCCCGGAGATCGCCAAAGACTGCCCGTACCGTTCGATGCTCGGCGTCCCGCTGATCGTGGGCGATCGCTGGATCGGCGCGGTGCTGCTCGGCTTCCAGGAGTCTCACGAATTCACCGAAGACGAGATCGCCATCTGCGAGCAGGCCTCCGGCCAGGTGGCGCTGGGTCTCGCCAAGGTCCAGGCGCATGAGGCCGAGCGACAACATCGCAACGAGCTGGAAGGGCTGCGACGGGCGAGTCTGCGTTTGACATCAACCCTAGAGTTGCAGCCGGTGTTGCGAGCGTTGTTGGATGAGGCGCTGCATCTGGTGGACGCTTATGACGCACATCTCTTCTTCTTCGACGGGGAAACGCTCGAGTTCGGGGCGGCGCTGTGGGATGGTGAATTCCACCCCGTGCCCTACGCTGAACCGCGCCCGGATGGGGTCACCATGCGCGTGGCCCGCAGCGGGCAGCGCATCGTCATTCAGGATGCCGCCCGCCACGAGCTCTACCTCGGATCTCCGTGGGACGGGAGCATTGTCGGGCTTCCGATCCGGGCCGGCGGCAATGTGCGCGGGGTCATGACGATGGCCTTCCTGACCCCCGGGGCGGTGACCGAGGCCCGGCTGCGGGTGCTCGAACTGTTCGCCGACCAGGCGGCCATCGCCACCGAAAATGCCCGCCTTTTCGACGCCGTCGATACCGAGCGGCGCAGGATTCGGCTGTTGTACGAAATCGGGCGCGAGACCTCGGCCAGCCTGGAAGCGAAGGAGATCTTGCGGCGAGCGATCGTCCTGGCGACGGAGCACCTTGGCGGCAGTCGCGGTGCTGCCTATCTGCTCGAGCCCGAGGGGGGTCGTCTGCGCTTGGTGGCCGTCTCCCCTCCACCGGGGATGTCGATCGAAGACCAGGATCGCCGGCTCGACCTTCGACTGGGGAAAGGCCTGACCGGCTGGGTGGCCGCCCGGCGCGAGGCCGTCATGGTCCCCGACATTCTCAAGGATGACCGCTGGGTCCCTGTCCCGGGCGAGGACGGACTGGGCGGCTCGGCCCTCGCCGTCCCGGTGGGCTCGTCGGGCGATGTTCTGGGGGTCCTGGTCGTCGTCGCGGAAGTCACCTTCGGTGAGGAGCATCTCGAACTGTTGCAGGCGCTCGGCCGCCAGGTCGGCCTGGCGTTGGCCAATGCCCAGCGTTACCAGCAGGTGACCCGGCGACTGGCGGAGCGGACCGCGTTGCAGCAGGTGGCTCAGGTAGTCAACCGGCGCCTGGAGCTTGGGCCGCTGTTGGAGGAGATCGTCCGGCAGGTGAGCGAAGTCCTGGGCTACCCGATCGTGGAGACTTTTCTGATCGAAGGCGATGAGCTCGTGCTTCGGGCGGCGAACGGGTCGGAAGGAGTCGGCGAGCGACGCGTGGCGTTGACCCACGGAATCATCGGGCGAACGGTGCGCACCAATCAGGCGGTCTTTGTATCGGATGTCCGCGCGGATCCGGACTACGTCGTCGGCGTGCCTTCCACCCGGTCGGAAATCGCCGTCCCCCTCTATCGCGGAGACATTGTCGTCGGGGTGCTCAACGTCGAGTCCCCGCTCGAGCAAGGCTTGACGGTGGAAGATCTGAACCTGCTAACCTTGCTGGCCGATCAGGTGTCGGTGGCGCTGGAAAACGCTGCGCTCTATGAACGTCTGCGACTGCACGCCGTCGAGCTGGAAGCCACGGTGTTGTCACGGACCGCCGAGCTCGAGCGCGCCGCGGCGCAGGCCCGGCTGGCCGACCAGATGAAGACTCGCTTCGTGGCCGATGTCTCCCACGAGCTGCGTACACCGCTGACCAACATTCGCCTCTACCTCGACTTGCTCGACAAAGGACGATCCGAGAAGTTCGCCGATTACCTGGAGACCCTCCATCGGGAGACGGAGCGCCTGATCGACTTGATCGAGGATTTGCTGACCGTCTCCCGGCTCGACGCGGGAACGGCCGAAATGGAGCCGACCTGGATCGATCTGAACAGCATGGCGGCCGGACTAGTGGAGGACCGGCGGCGGCTTGTGGCGCGAGTGGATCTGGCGATCGCTTTCGATCCTCAGACGGACTTGCCGCTCGTGCGGGCGGACGAGCGGATGATCTCGCAGGTGGTGGCCAACCTGATGACGAACGCCGTCAACTACACGCTTCCGGGGGGATCGATCACGGTCCGGACGGACACGATCGCCGATGGCGCCAACAAGTGGGCCCGGCTGACGGTGGCCGACACCGGGTTGGGAATCCCCGAGAACGAAGTGCCGCGGCTTTTCGAGCGCTTCTTCCGTGGAGCGGCAAGCCGGGCGAGGGGCATCTCAGGCACCGGCCTGGGTCTGGCCATCTGCAAAGAAATCCTCGATCGCCACGGCGGCCGGATCACGGCCTCCAGCCGGGCCGGGGAGGGGTCTTCCTTCACCATCTGGCTGCCCGTTCAACGGGCGACGGAGATTGTTCAGGCGGCGCGGTCGGACGCCCCGTGAGGGCAGGCCGCGCCGAACCTGTTCGAATTCCCCGACGAGGACCGCTTTCCTCTGGTCCATCGGTGTTTTCAGTTGTTGTCGATCTGCCTGTCATCCCCGCGATAGTTTCCCGCTGCCCAGTCCTCTCCGGCATCGCTCAGGACGAGTAGTCAGATCGCCGTCCTGGGGCGGCCCGGACCGTGCGTACCATGGGTGAGCAGGCTGTGAGAAGGGGGAGCGACGCGCGCGAGCTGGCCCGGTAACGATGAGGTGTTCTGCAATCGGTTTGGTTGCCGTGCGAGCGCGCGAGTTTGTGACCGTGCGCTCAGCACGCCCGCCGGGCCGGCGTCGCGGAGACGAGGGCTGCCACGGGTTCGAAGCTGCGTCGGTGAATCGGGCAGGGTCCCCAGCGGCGGAGCGCCCGGAGGTGGGCGGCGGTGCCATACCCTTTGTGTCGGGAAAAGCCGTAGGTGGGATACGTCTGCGACAGTCCTTCCATCTCTTGATCGCGCGCCACCTTCGCCAGGACGGAGGCCGCCGCGATCGACAGGACCCGCGCGTCGCCGTGCGTCAGCGGGGTCTGTTCGCAGGGCAAGTCCGGCAATCGAAGGTGATCGATGAGCAGGTGATGCGGCCGGAGCGCCAGGCGGTCGAGGGCCCGCCGCATCGCCAATCGCGTCGCCGCGAGCGGGCCCAGGCCGTCGACCTCCTCGCAAGTCGCCTCCCCCAACGCCCAGTCCAGGGCTAGAAGGCGGATGTTCGCGGCGCAGGTCCGTCGCTGGCGAGGAGTCAACGTCTTCGAATCGCGGACCTCCGCCAGGGATCGGGCCAGGTCGAAGCGTTCCAAGGGCAGGATGACGGCGGCCGCGTACAGCGGCCCGGCTAGCGCGCCGCGGCCGACCTCGTCGAGCCCGGCCACCGGGGCCTGGCCGCGGCGCGCCAAGCGGAGCTCGTGACGCAAGTCGGGGCGCCGGGCGTGGTCAGCGCGGCGCATAGACCCCGCTGCGCCAGTTGCGGCGGATGCGGAAGAGGTCGGCGAACATGGTCAGCGAATCCCGCCACACCCGGACCCGGCTGCCCGGTTGGTGATACCAGCTGATGGGAATCTCCGCCACGCGATAGCCGCGCCGCAAGGCGACGTAGAGGACTTCGACGTCGAACGTCCATCCGTCGAGACGCTGCACGCGGAACAGGTCCTGCGCCGCCTCGGCGCGAAAGCACTTGAAACCGCACTGGGTGTCCTGAATCTCGGGGATGGCGATCCACCGCACCAGCAAGTTGAAGGTTCGCCCAACCAGATGGCGGAAGGCCGGCTCGTCGTAGCGTGTGGCCCCCGGCGCCTCGCGGGAGGCGATCGCGATGTCGACGGCCGGCCCCTGCGGCGGAAAAAAGCGAGTGACTTCCTCGATGGGCATCGACAGGTCGGCGTCGCAGATGAAACGGTAGGCGCCGCGCGCGGCCAGCATCCCGGCGCGCACCGCCAGACCCTTCCCCGGCCGCTCGACCTGTACCAGGCGCAGCCAGGGTCGGCCAACATCTAGCTGGCGCACGACTTCGGCCGTCCGATCCGTGCTGCCGCTGTCGACCACGACCACTTCCCAGGCGAAGTTCTGGGCCTCGAGGAATTCGCGGATGCGGGGAAGACTGACCGGTAGCCGCGCCTGTTCGTTGTGGGCAGGGACGACAATACTCAGGAAGGGGTCCAAGAAGCTCGGCTCAGGACAGCAGTGTTGGGAAGAAGACCATGGCGGCGAAGGCCGCCAGAATGCACGCTTCGAACAGGAGCATCACGCCCAGCAAGATCCACTGACGCCCCTCGATACGCGCCCGGCGTCGGCGCGGTTTGTACGCCGCCGGCACCTTGCGCTGATCGAGCTGGAACGGGCCGACGGCTTCGGGCGCGGGCCGGACCGGCGATGGGAGCGGCGCCGCCGCGGGAGGGGCGGCCGGCGCCTCGGCGGCGGGTTGGCCCTGGTCTGGATGAAGCACAGCGTCGATGAGGGCCTGTGCGTCCTCACGATCCATAATCGGAGGTTGCTCGCGCAGGCTGGCCGCGTAATGCTCGACGGCATCGGCCAGGACGATGCGTGCCCTTGGGTGCAAGGTGTCGACGTGCGCCTGAGGGTTGGTGAAGACGATCGCGGCGTCGACTTGCGGCAGGCCGAACCCCAAACCGCGGTAGTACTCGAGCAGCACTTGCGCCATCACCAGGGCGCTTTGCGGCAGGTTGGGACGGACCGGTCGGAAGTGGCCGCCGCTGTGGGCCAGCCATTCATTGTCCTTGGCCCGGAAGACTCCCCGCGCCGGCGAGGCCAGCAGGACGAAAACACCCTGAGGACCGATCAAGATCAAGGAAGCGATGATGGTGGTGCCGGGGATCAAGACGCTGCGCAACAGCGAATAGTCGTTGGACAGGCTGCGGTTCAGACGGTCGGTGACGGCCTCCTGGGCCTGCATGATCCCGTACCACGACAGGCCGAAGCGCAGAGTCCCGCGCAACCGGTTCTCCAGCGTGATCTTGCCGGTGTCGTCTCGGAATTCAGAACGATCGAGAACGCGCATAGAACCTCGACCAGCATTATAGGGCACTCCAACCGCGGCACAACCGGGGGGAGGGGTGGCCGGACCGACCGGGTCGCTTCGCGTATAATGCGATGAAGGCACAAATCATGCCACGCCTTGCGCTTTTCGCGAGCGCCTGCGCGCTTCTCTTGGCCGCGAGGCCGGCGGGCTCCGGCCAACCCCCCGCGCAACCGGAAGTTCTTCTGCTTTCCTTCGACGGCCCGTTGACCCCGGCCCTGGCCGAGTACCTCGACCGCGGGCTCACCTTGGCCGATCAGAACGGCGCCGACCTTGTCGTCCTGCAGCTGAATACCCCGGGCGGCTCGATCGACGTCATGAATCGGATGGTGCAGTCGATCCGGGGAAGCTCGGTGCCGGTGGCCGTCTACGTTGCTCCGCGCGGCGCCATGGCCGGCAGCGCCGGCACGATCCTGGTGCTGGCCGGGCACGTGGCGGCGATGGCCCCGGAGACGGCTATCGGCGCCGCCAGTCCGGTGGGCGCTCAGGGCGAGGATTTGGGGGAGACACTCGCCGCCAAGACCCAGGAGATTCTCAAGGCGACCGTCCGAAGTCTGGCGGCCTGGCGGGGCGAGAGGGCGATCGAGATGGCGGAATCTGCCATCGAACAGGCGGCGGCCGCCTCCGCCGATGAGGCCCTCGCCGCCAAGATGATCGACGTCGTTGCCAAAGATATCGACGACCTGCTGCGCCAGCTCGATGGTCGAAGCGTCGTTCTCAACGGCAGCCCGGTCGTCCTGCACTTGGAAAGTGCGGAGACTCAGCCGGTCCGGCCGACGGTCGTCGAGCAACTACTGCAGGCGCTCACCAATCCAAACCTGGTCTTCTTGCTGCTCTCTCTCGGAGTTCAGGCGCTCTTGATCGAAATCTCCAGCCCGGGCGGATGGGTCGCCGGGTTCATCGGGATCTCCGCCCTGGCTCTCGGCGCCTACGGGCTGGGCATTCTCCCGGTTAACTGGTTCGGTTTGGTGTTCCTGGCGTTGGCCTTCGCCCTGTTCGTGGTTGATATCAAAGCGCCAACCCATGGCGCGCTGACCTTAGCCGGCCTGGGGAGCTTCATCCTTGGGGCCCTGGTGCTGTTTAATTCGCCGGGCACGCCGTCGTTCCAGCGCGTCTCGGTCCCCCTGGTCGTGACGATGGGGGCGCTGATGGCCGGGATGTTCTTCGTCTTGTTGACCTTTGTCTTGCGTGCGCAGCGGCGCCCGATGGCCGTCGGGACCATGGCGCTGGTCGGCAAGATCGGCGAGGTGCGCCAGCGGCTCGCCCCGCGTGGCCAGGTTCAAGTGGCGGGTGAGCTGTGGGCGGCAGAGATCGATCTTCACGAACCGGCGATCGAGGAAGGGGCGCGAGTGGAGGTGACCGGAGTCGAGGGCCTGCGTTTGCGCGTGCGACCGTGGGAAAGGAAGCCCGGTTGACGCTCCCCGGGTGCGCCAGTACACTTCCGGATCATCTCCCTTTCTGCAGGAGGCACGCGCATGGCTGACGCATCCAGCCGGCTGATTGTCCGCACCGGCCCAAACCCGGGAACGGTCTTCGATCTGACGAAAGAAGTCACCATGCTCGGCCGCGATGTCACCAACGACATCCCCATCGGCGACGCCGAGATCTCGCGCCAACATGCGCGCCTGACCCGGACCCCCGGGGGAGTGGTGCTCGAGGATCTCGGATCGACCAACGGGAGCTTTGTCAATGGAGAGCGACTGGCATCGCCACGGCTGCTTCGCGCCGGCGACACGGTCGGGTTCGGCGAGAACGTCACTCTCAGTTTCGAGTCGACGGCGCCGGAAGCGGCTGCGACCGTGATGGGGCCGGCCGCCCGCCCGGCGCCGGCTCCTCGGCCGGCCGCCCCGCCTCCACCGCGCGTTGTGTCACCGGCGGCCGGCCCTGGTGCGGTAGAGCCCATGCCCACCCAGGAGGGTGGTGGTGGGCGGAGCCGCTGGCTCCTGGCCGGGTGCGGCTGCCTGCTCGTTTTGTTGGCGTGCGCCGGGCTGTTCGCCTTTATGGACTCCTATTACCCGGACATCCTCTACTCGCCGCTGCGCATGTTCGGCTTCGGACGATAATCGTCTGAGGCGTGACAGGACAAGCCCGCTAAGAAACCAAAGAAACCGGGTTTCTTTGAGAAACCCGGTTTCTCTGTCGAAGCTAATTGGGTTTCGACAGCGCGTTGCCGACCTTCCAGCCGCCTTCCTCGGCGATGGCCTTGACGAGGTCGCGCACCTTCCCGAGGTCGTACTTGAACCTATCTCCGTCCGGCGAGAAGCCGACCCCGCTGCCGCTCCGCTCCACATCCTTCACCACGAAGGAGGAGAACTTCACCATATTGCCCGCGGAAGAGTAGTCTGATTCACCCCCGAAGCCCTGTCCCGCGCCTCCGCCATTCACCGTCTGCCAATAGTTAACCTTGCGCTTGGCGGGATCGAGCTTGGCTCGCGCCTCGAAACTCTTCTTCTTTGTCCCCAGGAACGACTTCGTTTCGGAGGTGTGACGAAACTCAATCAGGTCTGGCTTCAACGACTTGACCTGAAGGATATCGTTGGAGAGGCTCAGGAATTTCTCCGAAAGGTCATTGGGATCGCCCTGAGATGTGCCGTCGCTGCCCACGCTACGTCCTCCTCTGTGCGAGTCTGCGCCACGGATGGCCGCAATCGATTGAAGCGAGAGTACTTCTTCCCAAGAGGTCGGGGAATGGGTTATCGCTCCCAATCGGACCCGTGAGGTCCGATTAGTTGATGGCACCGGTCTTCGGAAGAGGCTCGGGGAAAGCCCTGCAACGCCACAGGCCTCCGCCGAGGGTGCCGGCTGTAGAATGGGATCGATGGGTCGTCGATTCGCCCTGCTGCTCATCGCCGTCGTGACCCTCGGCGCGATGTCGGCGACGGTCGTGCTGGCCGGAGGATGCGCGCCGACGAAGGGCCCACAGGCGCAGCTGGACGACTCCGCCTTCGACGCGGTTCGGGCCCAGATGGTGGACGACGGGGTCATTGCCTGGGGGATCACCGACCCGAAGGTGATCGAGGCTATGGCCGCGGTACCCCGCCATCGCTTCGTACCTTTGGACTACCTCGGCCAGGCCTACGAGAATCACCCGCTTCCGATCGGTTATGGGCAGACGATCTCACAGCCGTATATCGTGGCACTGATGACCGAGACCCTCGAGCTGGAACCGGGCGCGAGGGTGTTGGAGATCGGCACCGGCTCGGGTTATCAGGCGGCCATCCTGGCCGAAGTCGGGGCGGACGTCTATTCGATCGAGATCATTGGCCCGCTCGCGGAAACCGCAAAGGAGCGCCTGGCCCAGCTAGGTTACGCCGACATCCAGTTGCGGGCGGGGGACGGCTACAACGGTTGGCCGGAAGCCGCCCCCTTCAACGCCATCATCGTCACCGCCGCGCCGGATCATGTCCCTCAGCCCCTGCTGGCCCAGCTGGCCGTCCATGGGGTGATGGTGATCCCGATCGGCCCTCCGGGTGGGTATCAGGAATTGTGGCGATTGAAGCGCGTCTCGGAAAGCGAGATCGAGAGCACGAGTCTGGGCGGGGTGCGCTTCGTGCCTTTGGTACGGGAATCCGAGGGCGGCTAGCCGGACAATAAGCTCGGCCGGCCTACCAGTGGTAGGCCGCCTCGGCGCAGCGGTATCTCTCCGCCGCGGCGGCCCACACCACCAGACGGACTTCCCCAATCGAGCTGCGGAAGTGGCAGGCACTCTTGCCGGCGCCTACCAGCCGAGCCTCCAGCTCCGACCGCAGTCCGTCCAGCACCCGCGGAGCGATCAGGATCAGCGCGTGGGGATCCTGGATCTGCTCGTCGGACACCACCAGGGCGCTGTCTTCCGTCAGGGCGGCATCGTCGAAGGGGACCTGATGCAGGCGGAGTTGCAAGGCGACCGATTCGCGTAGCGGGCTCTCCGGCATCGCAAGGATCAACAGGCGAGCCCGCGCCGGGGCAGCGTCCAGCAGATGGCCGGCCTCGCGCAGAAGAAGGACCTGCGGGGATTGGTAGCGATCAGCCATCCGCAGCCGCGAGAGAGGATAGGCTTGCACGAGGTTGGTGATCATGATCAGTCCGAGAAGTCCATCGGTGACGCGACGGACGGTGAGTTCGGAGCCTCCTAGATCGTGCAGGGCCAATTCGAGCCAGAGCAGGCCCAGGCCGCCAAGGACCGCCAGCCAGGGAAGCAGCAAGAACATGCGCGTCGGTGGCGGCGACGGATAGCTGTGAAAGGCGCCCACGAGGATCAACAGGATTGCCAGGCTGGCCAGAAGAAAGACACCCGGCCGGCCGTTGCGCGAACGCAGCAGGGCCCCGAATCCGAGGAGGACAAGAACGGCCGAGAGCATATCGAGGAAACCGACGGCGACAAAGTGGCTCTCGCTGGCAGTGATCAGGAAGGACAGGCTGGCTTGAGCCAGATTGCGCAGGAGCTGCCGCCCGGTGGAGGCCCAGTCCGCCACGAGCGACGGATCCTGCCACGGCGTTCCCGCCAGTTTCGTCTGCCAGAACTCGACCTGTAGCAGGAGGGGGAGCGCCGTGGCGAGCAGGCAAACCCCGACAATCCACCAGCGGCCGCGTGCGGCGCGCCTCGGACGGTGCTGAGCTGCAAACAGGAGGGCGACGGGAAGGGTCAGGATGGCGCCTGGGTAAACGAAGAAGCTCAGCCCCAACGCCGCGCCGAAGGCGACGGCGGCTAACCTCCCGCGACTTCGGATGAACCAGGTCGCCGCCGCCAGGCAGAGTGAGAAGGAGAAGAGTGCCTGGAGGTTGTTGTAGCCGATCTTGCCGAAGCTCATCAGGTAGTGCGAGATCGCCAGCAACGCGCCGGCCAAGATGGCCAGGCGCCGCCCGCCGATGACCTCGACGAAGATATAGAACGGCCACAGGCTCAGTGCCGCCAGGTACAGGTTGCTGAAGCGCCATCCGAATAATCCCGGGCCGAACACGGCCATGCTGGCGACCTGGATTAGGGACGAGAAACCCGGGTGGGTGGTGTAGACCCCCGACGGGTTGTAAAGCTGCGCTCCGATCGAGGTGAGGTCGGCGTGCGCGAGCAGGCCGGCGGCGAAGGTGTAGAACCCATACTCGTCCCCAATCGCCGAGAACCACCAAGCCCTGAAATAGAGCGAAGTGAGAACGAGGCTGAGGGAGATCAACCAGAAGGCGGGGGTGATCGTGCTGCGTCTCGTTCGCCAGAGAAGAATGTGGGCCGAGACTGCCAGGATCGCCAGCGCCGGCGCCGCGGGGCTTCGATCGACGGAGGTGAACAAAGTGAGGACGAGCAGGATGTGAGCCGCCAGAGGTCCGGCCCATCCGCGCCACAAGGCCAGGGCCGCGGCGAGGGCACGGCCGACGGTGATCTCAGTGAGCATGCACGCAGAAAGGAAGGCGAGGTAGAGGATCGCATAGTCCCAGCCCGGTCTGGTGCCGCCAACCGCATCCGAAACGAGGACGCCTAGCAGAGCCAGCGCTGATCCCGCCAGAGCCACCGTCGCCAACCGTCGTTGCAGAGTTGCTGGAGGAGGGGCGGCGACGCCCTCTTCCAGAGGGCGAGGCTCGAGCGGACTGCGGGGCGTCGGTCGAAGTGCCACGAGGAATACGGCGGCCAAAGCCGCCGG
Source organism: Anaerolineales bacterium (assembly GCA_035281845.1). Taxonomy (GTDB): domain Bacteria; phylum Chloroflexota; class Anaerolineae; order Anaerolineales; family E44-bin32; genus DATEVL01. The sequence continues at coordinate 28,166 of DATEVL010000132.1, forward strand.
GACGATGAGCAAAATGGCCGGCGGCCATGGACCAAGACAGGCCGATGGCAAACGACACCAAATCGCCATCAGGAGATCGTTGACAGACTGGTCGCCCAGCCAACGGTCGCCAAAGACAAGCAGGGAGGGCAGGCAAGCGACCACCAGGATGACGGACAAAGACAAAGCCGTCGGCCGCTTATGCCCCGCTGTTGAGCCCGGCTTCGTAGAATGAGCGGCCTCAGCGGATGGGTTGAGGGGAGGCGCCATGACTCAGGACGCCCGAGAGATCTGGTTGCGCAGCGCCAACCAAGCGGCCAAGTAACCGAGTCCACCGAGGACCATCAACAAACGCAATCCGAGGTCGATGGCGATCATGGCGGCAAGCACGCCGGCTACGCCCGATACGGCGCCGTTGACCGCCCAAGCCATCCCGACCCGAGAGGAATCGCCTGCGGCGAACCGACGCAGTCCCGACGGGAACGGGACCCCCATGAGCAGGCCAAGAGGCGTGATCAGAACGGCCGTCCACGCAATGCGGAGGGGGTAAACCCACCCCAGCGACGGAAGGACAAGAATCGGGAGAGCGGCAGCGAGGGCCACGGCGTACAGGCCGAGCGCGATCAAGGCACGGGGCAGGTGGACTCGGTCGGAGAGCAGGCTTCCGACCCCTGAAGCGAGCAGCAAGGAGGATAGGACCACGACGAAGGAGATCGTCGACCGCTCGAGCGGCAGGGTAAAGCGGATCAGCAGCGAGACTTCGATCAGGATGAAGCCCGCGCCCAAGCCGGCGAAATAGATCCATCCGGAGCGAGGGAGGCGAGGCCCAGCGCGGCGGAAGACCGTCGGGACCAGCATCAGGATCGCCGCCAGCACCACCATCAGAATCATCAACGCCAGCAAGACCAGATAGCCGCTGCCCCCGAAGGGCTGCCAGCTCTGGCCGAGCGCGGCGATGACGTCAGGCGTCTGGCGCCAGCGGAAGAAATGGTAGAAGAACGGCCGATCGTCCGATGGAGGGCCAATCTGAAACGGATACTCGCGGCGTAAGAGTTCAGGGTCGCTCAGCAATCGCCGGAAGAGCGCCGGGTAGGGGTCGTCCTGGATTCGATTGAAAAGGTTGAGCTCGTCCGGCTTCAGATCGGGAAGGTAGATCAGGTCGTAACCGTTTTGGGTGAGGAAGCGGCGAAGCTCTTCCATCTCGGTGGCGGTCCAGGGGCGGGCGGAGGCCAGCATGGTGGAAGTGCGCATCCCGCGGAAGACAGCCACCCGGGCCTGCGGGTCCGCGACCCCGGCCTCGCGCATCCCATCCAGCACGGTCGACCAGGCGCGGACGGATTCGGCCGGCGGCGTGGTCAGCCAGCGCGTGAGGACGAGCAGCCCGCCATCGCCCAGCCGACAATATGCCGCCGACATGGCCTCGCGGGTCAGATCGAACGACTCGCCCAGGCTGAAAGCTCCGGACGCCACCGGTCGGAACGGTTCGGTCAGGGCGAAATCGATGACATCGTATTCGGTCTCGGTGCTGTTCAGCGCGCCCCGGCTGGAGGAGGCGAGCAACCGAAGGCGCGGGTCGTCGAGGAGATGGAAGGTGAACGTGCCGTACGGGCCGCGCAAGGCTTCAATTACGAGCCGTTCGTCGACGGGCACGTCCACCGAGGCGGCTCCGGAGGCGAGGGCCAAGCCGGCCCCGAGGCCGGCACCCGGTCGCAAGATCAGACTGCGCGCCGCAGGACGCAAAGCAAAGGCGATTCCGGAAGGCATGGCGCGCGCCAGATCCTGCGAGGCAGGGGCTGTCGGGTCGAGGGAAGTCGCGGCAAGCGGACCGTCCCCATCCAGGAAGAGGCCAATCTGCGGCGGGAGTTCCCCTGCGAAGTTGAGACTCAGACCGGGGAAGCTGTGGACGCCGGCGCTCTCGACGACATCCAAACGGGCGGACACCCCGTCCGCTTGATGAGTGACCTTCGCGTCTGGGTAGAGCCGAGCCTGGGCCAGCGGTTTGTTGGGCGAGAGACGGAGGGATAGCGAATCGGGCGGCCGCACGGCGAGCGCGGTCAACACGATGAAGGCGGATATTGCCGCCCACCGCTTCCGTCGATCGCCCATCAGGACCGCCGCGCCGGCCATCCCGGCCGCGGCCGAGACGGCAACGGCCGCTTCGAGGCGGACGGTTGTCGTGACCACAAGCGCCACGAGCGGCCCGGCTGCCGCGCCGACCAGGTTCGCGGCATAAACACGTCCGGGGCTCGCGCTGGCGGCCAAGGCCGTGCCGGTAAACCAACCGTGGAAGAAGAACGGAAGGGCGGCGCTGCCGAAATACAGCGCCAAGACGGCGATCTGACGCCGATCCCAGGCGACGGCATAGGAATCGAAAGGGATCCGATTGAGGATGGCATAGGCCAGCAGGATCGAACCGGAGAACCCCACCGCGAGTTTCGCAGGCCGAGCCGGGGAGGTGCGCAGGGCTACGGCGGTTCCGCCGGCGGCTGTCCCCAGCACGGCCAGGCTGACCACCAGGAAAGCGAAGTGGTAAAACTGTTGAATGGCGTACAGGCGCAGGAGCGCTACTTCGAAACAGAGCGCGCCAGCCGAGAGCAGGAGCAGCGACCATCCGGCTCGGGCCCAGATCGCCTTTTGCATATCCGTTCCCCTTCCATTGTAACCACCGGGGACCTCACCCTTTCGGAGGGCAGGATGACCAAATCCATTCAGATGGCAAGTCGCAAACGCGTGGCGCTCGTCGCTCACGACAACCGCAAGAAGGATCTGCTCGAATGGGCGCGTTTCAACCGCGGCTCGCTGGCGGACCATGACCTGTTTGCCACCGGCACGACAGGGGCGTTCTTGGCGGAGACTCTGGACCTCCCGGTGGAGCGCCTAATGCACGGGCCGCTGGGGGGCGACCAGCAGATCGGGGCACGCATCGCCGAGGGCGTCATCGATTTTCTGGTTTTCTTCTGGGACCCGCTGGAGCCCCTGCCGCACGATCCCGACGTCAAGGCGCTCCTGCGAATCGCCGTTCTGTACAACGTCCCGACGGCCTGCAATCGGTCGACGGCGGACTTCCTGATCTCCTCGCCGCTGATGACTCGCGAATACGACCGAATCCAGCTTGACTACCGCGCCCAGCTCGAGGCGCGGCCGCGGCCGGTGTGAAAAACAGTGGTCAGTGGCGAGTGGTCAGTGGTCAGAATCGGCGATGGGCTGACTGGCGACTGCGAAGTCTTCGATCCCGAGAGGCGAATTGCCATTGCCAAGCTCTCCCTTCCTGATCTCACTGACCACCGACCACCGACCACTGACCACTAATGTCTTTCTTATGTTCCTCGTATTCCCTTCCAACATGGCCCTGGGACAATGGGCTTCAAACGCGCCCTTGAGGCTGATGGAGGTAGACCATGTTGACCGCTTATTGGAGACGACCGTGGCTTGAGCGCCGGCTGGATCCAGCCTGGACCCTCGGTTTCAGTGGCGGAAGCCGCCTGCCGGTGGATGTCCGTGAAGACGATGAGGCTTATCACATCTCGGCCGCCGTGCCGGGGCTGAAGGCCGAGCAGGTCGAGATCCAGGTTCTCGACGACGTCGTCACCCTGCGGGTCCGGCCGAAGGCCGAGGCGGATGAATCGCCCGCGTACCTGTTGCGCGAGATCCACGAGGGTGACCGGGAGCGGAGCTTCCGCCTGCCGGCGCCGGTGGATGCGACCAAGGCCGAGGCGGTGGTGGAGAATGGATTGCTTCGTCTCGACCTGCCCAAGGCCGACGAGGTCCGCCCTAAGTCCATCCGCGTGACCGGCAAATAACCTAGTTCCGACGAGAGAACAGGCCGGGCATTGCCCGGCTTGTTCTGTTTTATCCCGAGACCGCCCGAAGTAGAATCGGCGACACCGTGAGACCGGGGTTAGGCCGACGCTCAACCCCGCACCATGACAAGGAGTCAGCATGAGCCAGGAACATGCGGAGCCTCGCCGGGTCGGCTGCCTGAGCCGGGCCGTCTACATCGTCATCGTTGGATTGTTGATTCTCGGTTTCGCCGGCGGAGCGATCTATTTCCTGTGGTACCAGCCGGTCGCCGCAGAGAACAAGGCGATGCTCGCCGAGCTGGCAAAGTTGCGGCCGCTCGAGGGGCAAAATGAGGAACTTCGTTCGCAGGTGGAACAGGCTGCCGTCCGCCTGCTTGTTCTTCAGGCTCTGGTGGACACCAACGCCGGCCGGGCCTTCCTGGCGCTGGGTCAGCCCGAGCAGGCCGCCGACAGCTTGTCGTCGGCCGGCTCCTGGTTGGAGCAGCTGGCGGCGCGGGTGAGTTCGGCCGATGCGACGGATGTCGGGCAGATGCGTGATCGCCTCGGGCTTGCGCAGGGCGAGGTCAGGACCGACGCGTTCGCGGCCCAAAGCGATCTCGACGTGCTGGCGAACGATCTCTCGCAGCTTGCGGGGGCGTTGGGCGAAAAATAGATCTGGCGCCGCGGAAGGGGCACGGCGCGCCGTGCCCCTACGTACCTTTGCCGATCTCAATAGCGCAATCTAGCGCCGATCGATCCGGCGCGCTCCAGGCCGGCCTGCGGACCGACGACCTCGACCTCGTTTCCGCTCTGAAGGACGCGGCGGACGGCCAGTTCGACCGCGTCGGGAATCTCTGAGAAAGCCTTCCCGCAATACGGGCACTCCGCCTGGGGGCGCCGGGCCGTCAGGTAGCCGCAACCCGTGCACTGAAACCCTGGGGCGCGAAATCCGTCACGCACGAACAGGGTCAGCACGCGCCCTTCGTGGACGGCGCGCAAGGTGTCGTCGAGCCGGACCACACCGTCTTTTCCTTTAGCGGCCGCCGTCATCATCCCTTCGACCAGGCCGGCCTCGGTGCGGGTCTCCTCCTGTTCGGCGATCGCCATCGCTCGCTGCAGGATTTCAGCGTGGCCGGCGTCCATATCGATTGGAAACTCGCCGATGATCAGGCTTTGCCAGGTCTTCGGCAGGAGATTTCGGAACGGGGTCGTGGTAGTCGGGTGGCCGCCAAGCAGGATGCGCCGCGCCCGACCGGCCTGGAAGAACTCGGCGGCGGCCTGTGCGCCTTCGCGCAGGTTGCGCTCGGCGATTTCCTCCTGATGCCGGGTGCGGCCCGCCGTGCCTCCGCGACGTCCTGGAAGAGAGGAGGCCCCGCCACGTTTCGTGTGGCGCACGGGTTCGCCCGGTTCGGTCTCGTGTTCCTGCAGCTCCCCCAGGTGCAGCCGGAAGAGTCGAACGGCGCGCTGATCGACGAGCGCCATCCCATAATGCCCGTAGCGATCGAGGACGTCGGCGAAAGGCTTGACGTAGGGACGATCCATCCGGCGGGCGCGGCTGCGAAGCGCCACGGCCAGCGGAAAGGCGCGGAAGAACCCGTCGGCCTGCTGGCTGAACATGGCCAGGCTTCGGCCGCGCTGATCGTGGGCCAGCTCGAAATGCCGGGCGACGGCCTGCGTGTCGTCGGGGGCCTCGGCCTCGAAGTCGCGCAGTAGTTGACGCAGGCGTTGACGGGGCGCATCGGGCGCCGCCTGTTGCGGGTCGAGGTTGAGGTAGACGCTGAGAACCGGTGACGAAGAACTGTACGATAGCAGCTCCTGAAGAGCCGCCTCCTCGATCATCCTCGCCTCCCCGCAGGATGGGTCAGGGACGGGGGCCGATCGTAACTGGGACGTCGAGCGATTGCCCGTCCCGCAGGACGGTAAGCAGAATCCCGTCGCCGACCCTGGTCTCCTCGATCAGGTAGGAGAGCAGGTCGGAGAAGGTTTGAATCGTGACGCCGTTGATGGCGATGATCAAGTCGCCTCCCGGCTGCACGCCCGACCGATTGCAGCTGCCGGCGCCGACCAGGCCGCCGCTGGCAGCCGGACCGCCGGGCGTCACGCAGGTGACGTAGGCGCCGGTCGAATCGGACGGCAAGCCGAGGGCCTCGACCGTCCGCAGGTTCCAGTCCTCTTCGGGCACGCTGGTGATGCCCAGGTACGGGTAGTCGTAACTTCCCCGCTCGATGAGGGCCGGCGCCACGCGGCGGACGATGTTGATCGGGATGGCGAATCCAACCCCGCTGTTGGCGGCGTCGCCGGCCACGGTGAAAGCGTCGGTGCGGATCGCCCGATTCACCCCGATGACCTCGCCGTTCAGGTTGAGCAAGGGGCCTCCGGAGTTGCCCGGATTGAGGGCGGCGTCGGTTTGCAGGATGTCGCCGGCGGCGTAGAACCCGTCGCCATCGGGCGTCGTTCGTTGGGAGTCGAGTGTGCGACCGATAGCCGAGACCACGCCCAGCGTCAGCGTCCCGGTCAGGCCGAAGGGGTTGCCAATGGCGATCACCAGATCGCCGACGCGGATCGCGTCCGAATCACCCAGATCGAGCGGCGTGAGATCTTCCGGCGGGACGTCCACGTGCAACAAGGCCAGGTCCGAGTCGAGGTCGGTACCCAGCAATTCGGCCCAGGCCTTTCGACCGGAAGTGAAGTCGACCTCGATAGCCGAGGCGCCGTCGACCACGTGGTGATTGGTGACGATGTGTCCGTCGTGGTCGATCACGAAACCCGAGCCCTGCGCGAAGGGTATGTCCGGATCGTGGGGGCCGCCCGGTCCCCCGTAGATCCAGATCGTCACGACGCCGGGGCTGACCCGTCCGTAGAGATCGGCCAGACTCGGCAGGCCGACCTCGACCGGAGGACCGGATAGCGCCGGCACCGAAGTCAAGGTGGGGTGGGGAGTCGGTACCGTCGAGAGGCCCGGCACGGCGCTGGTCGGCAGCCCACACGCCACGATGCCGATGAGGAGTGCGCCGATCGCCAAGAACCTTCTGGAAAGCTCTCGCAGGGACACGTTCTGCCTTCTCCGATCTACATTCGCCGCAGTGCGGCCAATTGTTCGAACAGCTTCCGTTCCTCCGCCGACAGATCGCGGGGGACGACGAGCTTGAGCTTGGCGTACAGATCACCCTTCAGCGCCGGCTTGCGCAGGCCGGGCATGCCGCGCCCCTTGAGGCGGAAAGTCTGGCCGGGCTGACTGCCGGCCGGGATCTTCAGGACCACGGGCCCAGCCGGTGTCGGGACGTGGGCCTCGCCGCCGAGGATCGCGGTGTACAGATCAACCTCGAACTCGGCCTGCAGATTGTCGCCGTCGCGGGCGAAACGGGGATCGTCGGCCACGTCGATCACCAAGTATAAGTCGCCGGAAGAGCCCCGGCTGGACTCACCCTGCCCCGCGACTCGCACCCGCGTGCCGCTGTGCGCGCCGGCCGGGATCTTGACGTCGAGAGCGCGGCCATCGCGCCGCACCTGTCGACGCGTCCCGTGGAAGGCTTCTTCCAGAGAAATCCGGACGGGCGTCTCAAGATCACGGCCGCGCGAGCGGGCGGCCGAGGCGCCCGCCATCTCGGCGAAGATGGCCTGGAAGAAATCGGAAAAGCCTCCTCCGAACAGGCCCTCCAGGTCGCCCATCTCCACCCGCACTCCACCCGGCGCGCCGCCCGGCGCGCCGCGCATCCACTGCGACCAGTCGAAGCCTCCGGGAGCGCCTCTGCGCTGCCAGGCTTCGTAAGAGGCGCCCAGCTGGTCGTACTTGGCGCGCTTGGTCGGGTCGCCGAGGACCTCGTAGGCCTCATTGATCTCTTTGAACCGATCTTCGGCGCTCTTGTCGCCGGGGTTCTTGTCGGGGTGGAACCTCACCGCCAGGCGGCGATAGGCACGTTTGATCGTCTTCTCGTCGGCGCCGCGCTCGACGCCGAGAACCTTGTAGTAATCCTTGTACTCCACTTGCCCTCGTCCTTCCATTCTAAAGGTCGCGAACGAGGGACGTCAAGGCGCGGGCTCCGGGCTTCTCATCCACCGACTCTGATTCATGGCCCTGCCGCCCTTGGCGCCCTGCACCGCTTCCGGTGCGCCGAAGGGCGTAGGGGGCGGGGACTTCAGTCCAGGCCCGGCAAGAGCCGGTGGCCATTGGGCGGCAGGTCAGCAAAACGCCCGTTTCGTCCATCCCTCGATTCCCTCACCACTCTGGTCCGCTTCCGTCTCTCCAGACCGCCACACCCCTTGCCCTCTACAGGGCGCCAAGGGCGGCGCACACCCAGGGTGCACCCGAAGGGGTGAGGGCGGCGTAAGTGCAGCTGTCGCTGACAGGTTGATTCTGAGCACTGTTCTGCCGGGGACATAGGTGACACAGAGTCCAGGTACATAGGTGACAGTATCACGAAGACTGTGTGTGGGGGAATAGCCCACGGAAGTTATGGTTTCTCTCATCGAGTCGTCCCAGCAGGATGGGTCCGAAGTAGA
>DATEVL010000133.1:0-6269 GCA_035281845.1 Anaerolineales bacterium
GCGCACGACATGGGCGGCGGACCCGGCGCGGCCGGCGATCGTCGCCAGCAGCCGGCGTTGCTCGGCCGTCGGCTGCTGTCCGTCGATCGGAAACACAAGCAGGTGTCCGACGATCTCCGAACGATAGAGAACCGGGAATGTGAGAGCCTGGGAGGGTTGTCGCTCGGGCGCAGCCGGGTCCTGCATTCGACCGACGACGTCCGACCGCCCGCGGCGGATCCCGCCGACCTTGGTCCCTCCCTCGTGCTCCGCGGCGAGGACGAGGTCCTCGGCCTCCAGCCGTTTCAGATAGACGGCCGCATACTGCGCCGGGAGAGCGCGAACCACAACCCTGACGACGGTGGACAGAATTCCACGCGGCTCGAGGCTGCCCTTCAGCCTCTCGGCGAGCACGGCAAGCTCGGTCTCAGGCCCGGCGGAGGACCCGGAGGGACCGCGACGCCGCATCTACGCCACCGTGCCAGCCGTCACGAGGATCAAGGCCAAGGGGTTCTCGGGCGGCCTGGCGCCGGCCCAAAGCGCAGGCCGGTCGGTCGACCCGACCGCCAGTTCGCCCAGGCGGTGTGCGAGTTTCTCTCCAGACCTTGGCCCCATGGACGGCGTCCTCACCCGACGGACCATGCGACTCGCCCCGCCTTTGGCCTTGGAGGATGCTCTGGCCACGTTCGCTGCTCCGGAGGCGAGGTCAAGTTCGGAGCTTCACGAAGTGGATCAGGTCCTTTGGAGAGGCAGGGTCGCTAGCCATTATAGGCCGTCGCCGCAAGTCGGCCAGTCGGCGGTCCGGACCGTGCGCCGCGAACTCCTGACCCGCGCGCGGGCCCGTGCCAGGCGGCGGCCTTTCCCGTGCGGCGCGGGAAGAACTTCCCGGCGGGCTGGGACACCGACCCCTTTCGCACGGGATACCTGACGTGCTATAGAAATAGGTATCGAAGACGCTATCCCGCGAAAGGAGGAGCGAATTGCCTGTCGCTATCCAGCGTTCTCAGCGATGCGACCGGCGAACCGTGCTGAGCAATACGCCGAAGCCGCATCCCTAACTCGCACCAGAGAGAAAGCGTGAGGAGGTGTACGAATGTCGGTCAGCTTTGTCATCCGAGTCGATTACGACCTGATCAAGAAGATCGCCGACGTGTTTCGGCAGAAGGAGACGGACGCCCAGCAGGTGATCAAGAAGTTGGAGGGCCCGCTCGAGACCCTCAGGGAGGGCGATTGGATCGGGGTAGGCGCGACGGCGTTCTACAACGAGATGGACAATCTAGTCCTGCCGGCCATGAAGAGACTGCAGAGCGCCATGACCGAGGGCGATCGGGTATCGAAGGAGATCGCGAGGCTCCAGCACGAAACCGAGAGCTCGATCACCGCCATGTTCGTGAACATCACGGGCCTGGACATGTCGGCCTGAGCAGAGCTCGTCCGGTCGACGGAGACTGTAGGAGGGAACTATGCCTGATGTACGAATGAACTATGAGACCATGCGTCAAATGACGACCGCGTTCAATGAGGCGAAGACGCAGCTGGAGGAGATCCAGCAGGCGGCTAAGAAGCAGGGGAGTGAGATGGAAGCCGGCGCGCTCCAGGGGCAGGCCGGGGAAACCTTCCGCGCCGCCATCAACGGCCCTCTGACGAAGGCGCTGCAGGATCTCGCAGGCAAGATGGGTGAATTGGCGGAGGATGTCGACAAGGCCCGCGCAGAGCTCGAGGAAGGCGTCAAGGACGCCAAGGGCCGCTTCCAGAATTAGTCCGCTACGTCAGACAGGAGGATCATGAGCCATGGTCGGAAGTATCGGAAGTATCGGAAAAGCTATTATGGGAAACGCCTTCCAATTGAGCCCCAGCGCAGTGACGGAGGCGATCAGGGGGTTCAGCCAGCAAAGGACCTTGACGGAACAGGCCCAGTCCGTCGTCAAGAGCTTCGGCCCCAAGGTCCAGTCCGGCTGGATCGGTGGAGACGCCGATGAGTTCAACGCCGACATCCAGCGCAAGCTGATGCCCAAGTACGCTGAATTTGCAGCGGCGTTTTCGGGCATCGAACTCAACCTCACCAACTCGAATAGCCAGACCTCGGCGGCCGACAAGAAGGCGGCCTCGCTGGCCCAGGGGTTCGCCGACCTCTGTTCCCAGATCTTCTAGCAGCCCGTTTCGGAGATTCTACAGCGAAGGAGAATCAACATGGCCGGACAAGTCGTTGAGATGGACTACGCCGTGATCCAAAGCACGGCGAAGGGATTCAGGGGACAGTCGGATATTGCGCTCGCAATTGGGAAGGCCGGGGTCGCACTCTTCACAGGCCTGGAAGCCGGCTCCATGTGGTTCCCGCCGATGAAGGCGTATTACGGGCGCTGCAAGCGGGCCGTGGACAAGAAGTCCAAGGAGCTCTCGAAGACGTTGTTGGAGTTCGCCGATGACCTCGAGCTCGCTGTCAAGGACCACAAGACAGGCGATTTCGAGGGGAAGAAGTACTTCGGCCCGAAGTGACGGCCTTCGAGGCCCCTGACGGCTTCCCATCGTCGGTCGAAAGGCTGACGGACGGCGGAAGAGCGCTGTTCCAGGTGTGATGCGTGCAGGGCGGGCCGAGAGGCCCGCCCTCGCATCCCTAACGATTCGTCAGAACCTGCAGGATCAAGTACGCGACAAACAAGACGATGCACAGCAGCGACACGCCCGCGACGGCGAGCAGCACTTTGGTGCCCATCGGCAGAGGGCGGCTTTCCGGCGGCGAGCCATAGACCGACGTGAGCGCCTTGGCCAGCTGCGATACATTCGGGTAGCGATCGGTCGGGGCGATGGCCCTGGCGACCATCTTGACAACGCCCGAGGCTTCGAGCTCGGGGCGATCGATCGGCGGCGGGGACGGGTTCTGCGCAACGACGCGCCGCACCTGATCGTCGCGCTTCAGATAGGGCTCAAACGCCGGCCGGCCGGCGAGCATCTCGTAGAGGATCAGGCCGAGCGAGTAGGTGTCGGCGGCCAGGCCCTGGCCGGCGCCGCGCCCGGCCAGCAGCTCGGGGGCGGTGTAGGCCGGCGCGAAGCGCGGGATCAATCCTGCCAGGTAGGCCCCGTCGACGTTCCCGTCCAGGAGCCAGCCAAAGTCCAGCAGGGTCGGATGCCAGTGACCTTCGGCGTCGACCCCGACCATGACCATGTTGGGTGTGAGCGAGAGGTGCGCAAGGCTGCGCGAGGCGAGGGGACGAAGGGCACGCGCCAGCGTGACGGTGACCCACGCCGCTTCGTAGTGCCAGACCTGCGGAGTCTCCAGTACAAGGTCGCTGAGCAACGAGCCGCCGACCGGCTGGAGCACGGCGTAGACTTTCGGCTCGCCGAGGTACGAGATCTCGCCGTGAAGGCGCTTGGAGGGAGTCGGGTAGGGCGGAAGGAGCCTGAGGTGGATGGGGTACGGATCGGGACGCAGGCGCTGGAGCAAGGAGGGCTTTCCGGCCGCGCCTCCGATGGACTTGAGGAACGCCGCCTCGCGCTTCAGCCGATCTTCACTCTCCGGATCGGCATGCGCCACCTTGAGCCAGACGGTCTGCCTGCCGCGCAGCGATTCGTAGACCGCCGCCGTGCGCCACACAGTGATGAGCTTGGTGATCTTCAAGTCGCCCAGGTGGTCGCCGTAGGAAAACACCGGATAGCCCTGCTCGGCCGGGCAATCCCGGTCCTGACACCACAGGTTCCCGTCCGTCGTCACGCGTCTGCATCGTTCACAATACCTGGCGACGTTCATGCGGGTTCCGGCTCCTGGAGAGCGATCGAGTCCGCCTTACGCATGCGTTGGGTTTGACTCGGGCGACCGTCGGGCTATAATCCTGAGATTCTAGGTGAGGATGTTCCGCTTGTCAAACCAGGGGACGTGATTCGGTCCGCAACTCGCCTGCCGGGTCCGAGCCTGCCGCCGGCCCCGGGCAGCAAGGGTGACTCCCATGCCGCTTGAGTACATCGATCGCCCGCCGCGCGTTCAGCCGGAACTTAACACGGGGGAAGTCAAGATCCCCAAACCACCCGAGCCCAAGGAAGGTGGGATCCAGGCCTTCCTCTCCCTGCTCCTTCCCCTCATCATGATCTTCGGATTCATCTTCGCCAGCGGCTCGGGCAACGTCGCCATGATCATCCCCATGGGCCTCGGTATGGTGGCCTCGATCGCCTTCGGAGCCTACAGCCTCCGGGCGGAGCGGACGAAGGCGGCCGAGAAGGAAAGGGCCTACGCGGCGCTGTTGAAGGAGATGCGGCAGGAGATGCTGGGCTCCCAGAACACCCAGCGCATGTTCTTCCATTACAACTATCCGGATGTGCCCGCCCTCTTGGAGATCGCCGCCCGCAAGGAAACGAGTCGCTTCGGCTCCCGCATCTGGGAACGACGCCCGACCGACCGCGATTTCGGCGTCATCCGTCTCGGCATCGGCGCGCGTCCATCCACGGTGATCTACAAACTCGAATCGGAGGAGGCCTCGCTCGATGGGGGGCTGCTGTTGAAGGACGCCCGCCGGCTGGCGACGGACTCGGAGGTGCTCACCGAGGTTCCGATCACGATCCCGCTGCGCCCCGCGGCCGATGAACCTGAAGAAGACGAAGAGGCACGAACCGAGAAGGAAAAGGAGACGGACGAGGCCCTCTCCGGTCTCTACGAGCCGCCCCGGCATTCGATCGGCATCTTCGGCAAGAACCCCACACAGACCGCTGACTTCGCCCGCGCCGTCGTCGCCCACTTCTGCACTTTCCACTCCTCCCAGGACGCAAGGCTGTATGTCATCGGCCATCCGGGCTCGCACAGCAGCTGGGAATGGGCCGAGTGGCTGCCGCACAGCATCGTCCGCGGTTTTGGAGACGACGACGACGGCGCGCCCCCTTCCTCCGACCAGCTGTGCTTTTCGGCCCAGGCGGCAGACGTCCGCGCCTTCTGGAAGCGCATCAAGCGCGAACTGGATTCGCGGCAGATCCGCCTGAACGAGACGAAGGACAAGGACGAGGGCCAGGGGCCGGCCGAGATCACCCTCCCCTTCCTGCTCATCGTCGTGGACCTGCTCGGGGAGGCCCCCGAGAACACACCGCTGAAGGACGTGGCCTCCGAAGACGTCGTCGCCACGCTGAACCGCGACGGGCCGACCCTGGGCGCCGCCATTTTCTTCCTCGTCGACGAACCGTCGAAGGTCCCGAGCGACTGCCAGGCGATGGTGGAAGTCGCGGCGGTCGGCGAACAGGTGGTCTTCCGCTACATCGAAGTCGGCCTGAACACCCCGCGCTACCTGGGGGTGGCCGATCTGCTCAAGCCGCTCGAGGCGCGCCAGCAGTTCGCCGCCCGATTGCGTCGCCTCGAACTGGCCCGTCCGGCGGGCGCCGATCTTCCGCCGGCGGTGGAGCTGCTCCAGATGATGTCCCTCGTCGCCGGGCATCGGATCGCGACCGTGGACAAGATCCCGCTCCAGGAGAACTGGGCGCACAGCCTGCAGCCGGAGAATCAAGAGTGGTTGAGCGCTCCGATCGGGCTCGTCAGCAGCCGCGAGGCCAGGCACTTGATCTTCTCAGCGAAGGAAGACGGGGTGCACGGCATGATCGCCGGCACCACCGGCTCGGGCAAGTCGGAGCTGCTGATGACGCTCGTCGCCGGCCTGGCCGTCCGCTACGACCCGCGCATCATCAACTTCGTGCTGGTGGATTTCAAGGGCGGCGCCGCCTTCGAGCCATTCCGCAAGCTCCCGCACGTGGTGGACATCCTGACCAATGTGCAGGCCAGCGCGGTGGAGCGCATGTTCGTCGCCATCCAGGCCGTGATGGAGGAGCGAGCGGTGCTGCTGGCCCGCAGCGGGGCGAAGGATCTCGTCGAGTATCGCCGCAAGGTTGCCCCGCGCCTGGGGCCGGACGATTCTCTGCCGCGAACCTTCCCGCACCTGTTCATCATCGTCGACGAGTTCGCCGAGATGATCGTGGCCAATCCGGACTACCGGGCGCAGTTCGAGAGCATCACGCGCCTGGGCCGCGCCTTCGGCGTGTCGCTGCTGCTCGCCAGCCAACGCCCCGCCGGGGTGGTCTCAGATCAAATGCGCGCCAACATGAAGCTGCGCGCCTGTCTGCGCGTCGAGTCAGCGGACGACTCGCGGGAATTGCTCGGTCGGGCCGATGCGGCCTTCCTGCCTAACAAGGCCGGGCGGGGGTATGTGCAGGTCGGCAGCGACCTGCTGCAGCCGATCCAGGTGGCCTGGGCCGGCGCCGCGTACAACGATGAGCGCACCGTTCTGCTGCGTGACGTGATCTGGCTGGATGAGGAGGCCCTTCCT
>DATEVL010000134.1:0-15334 GCA_035281845.1 Anaerolineales bacterium
GAGCGCTATCTCACGCCAAAGAACGGGGCGAAGTTCAAGGCGATGTCCAGCACGCCGAGCTACGACGACTGCTCAGGCGCCTCCCTCAGCTCATCCAAGATCAATTTCGACGACATCGACGTCGGCGACTGGTTCTGTTACAAGACCAACGCCGACCGTTACGGTAGGATGCAGGTCGACAGCATCACGGGTTCCTCCATCGGTCTCGACGTTCGCACCTGGGACTGAAAGACAGTGGCCAGTGGCGTAGCCGCAGCCTTTAGGCTGCGTCCGTAGCGCAGGCTAAAGCCTGCGGCTACCACTGGGGACTTGTCACTGATCCCCGCCGGCGCCCTACCTCCAAGGTTAGGGCGCCGGACCGCGTATTCGCCCCACCATGGCCAGAGGGACCGCGCCGTCGAAGCGGGGGCGTCGGTCACCTACCATTTACCACTTACCACTGTCCCGTTGGCATGGTCCGCCCGCCTGTGCTACAGTCGTGCGATCGCGACCCATGCATCCACCCATGCCGGCCCCTGAGGCCGGCTGCGAATGACAGCGCCGAACGCTCCCACTGCACCGTTTTCGCCGCCTGTGCCAGCCGGCGCGTTGGGAGTCACGGACGCGGTCGCCCAAGCTTTTCGCTCAGGCTCGGAGGCTTTCCAGGTGGAGGCGGCCGCCCTGTTCCGCGCCGGCCGCATGGTGGCCTTCGCCTCCCCAAGCGCGAAACTAACCATGGAGCAGCTCGCCCCGGCTGTCGCCGCCTCGACCGATGTGGCCACCCGCGGGTCCGTAACGCGCTTTTACACGCCTCCTGGCTCCGAGATCGATTACGTCCTGTACGCCACCCCAGTGCAAGGCGATCTCGCTCTCGTCGCTTTCTTCACCATGGACACTCCGTTGGGGAATGCCCGCCGCTCCGGACAGGCGCTCGTCCAGACGGTCGTCCGAGCCGGAGCACCGGCGCCTCCAGCCGCGGCCGCGCGCCAGGGCGCTTCGGCGCTCCCGCGCGACTGGGTCCCTGAGCGGGCTTCGGCAGAGCTGGAGCGAACCCTGTTCGCCGAAAGGTCGGCCGTCCGAAGGCCCACCCCGGCTCGGTCGGGGATCAGCCTTCCCAAGGACTGGGTCCCGGTCGGTCCTGCCAGCGAGGACCGTTTTCCATTTCTACGCCCGTCGGGGCTGCCGCCTTCCCCGGGGACAGGCGTGCCGATGCCTATGGCTACCGGCGGCATCCCGCTTCTGTTTTCGCTCGTCCTGATTCCTCGCTTTCCGGAACATCGCCTGACGGGATCCCTGGTCGAGCGGCTGCAGAGATGGATTCACCGGCTTTGTCTGGCCTGGGATTGGCGGGCCGAGCGAGTCGACATCCGTCCGGAGCGGCTGGCCATCGTCCTGCGCCTGGGATCGGAAGTCGCCCCGGCCCAGGCTGTTCAGCAATTGCGAGATGGCCTGGCGGCGCGCCTGCTGCAGACGTTCCCTCAACTGACAGCCGATCTCCCTTCGGGCAGGTTCTGGGCGTCTCCTTTTATGCTCGCCAGCGGTCCTTTGCCGGCCGAGAGCGATATCGGCAGGTTCATCGAAGGTACTCGACGAGGGCAGGGATTCAAGCCGCGCTCGTGAATCCCCAATCGCCAATCTCTAATCTCAAATCCTATCGAGTATTTGCGATTAGAGATTGGCGATTGGCGATTACAATCGTCTCCCGCGCACCTGCCCTGCCCGCATGTCCCCTGCTCCCCGATTCTTCCTGATCGACGGCCACGCCCTGGCCTACCGCACCTACTACGCCCTCACCCGGGCCGGCGACGCCTCGCGCTGGACGACCAAGTCCGGCGAGCCCACCGCCGGCACGTACGGCTTCGCCTCGGTGCTGCTTCGCCTGATCGAACGTGATGCGCCCGAATACCTGGCGGTCTCCTTCGATACCGGCCGCACCTTCCGCGACGAAGCCTACCCGGCCTACAAGGCGACCCGGGCGAAGATGCCGGAAGATCTGGCACCTCAACTCGACCGAATCCGCGAGCTGGTGGCGGCCTTCGGAATCCCGATCCTCGAACGCGAGGGCTATGAGGCCGACGATGTGCTGGGGACGGTCGCTGAGCGCGCCGCCGGACAAGGAGTGGAGGTCACGATCCTGACCGGCGACCGGGATCTGCTGCAACTGGCCGACGATCACGTCACGGTCCGCCTGGCCGGACAGAAGCTCTCGGAGGCCATCGATTACGGACCCGACGAAGTGAAACAGCGTTTCGGGATCGAGGCCCCCCAAATTGTCGATTACAAGGCGCTCGTCGGCGATGCCAGCGACAACATCCCCGGTGTGAGCGGTATCGGAGAGAAGACCGCCGTCGCTCTGCTCACAGAGTACGGGACCCTGGACGAAATCTACAATCATCTGGAAGCCATCCCACCGAGGTTCCGCAGCAGGCTGGAGGCGGGGCGCGATCAGGCGCTGCTCAGCCGCCGTCTGGCGCGCATCGTCACCGACGTCGACCTCCCCTTCGATCTGGAGGCCTGCCGCTGGACGGGATACGACGGCCAGGCGGTGACCGAACTGTTCCGGACGCTCGAGTTCCGTTCGCTGCTCGATCGCCTCCCCGAAGCCAAGGACAGCGGGACGCAGCAGCTCAACATGTTCGCGGCCGCACCGGCGCAGCCGCCGGCCGTGGTCGCCCCGGAGGCGATCATCGACACGCCGGCGAAACTGGAAGAACTGGTGCGCCGGCTGGCGGACTCGGGCGAGGTCGCCGTCGACGTTGAGACGACCGGGACCGATGCCATGCAAGCGGCGTTGGTCGGGATCTCGTTGGCCTTCACGGAAGCCGAGGGCGTGTATCTCCCGATCGGCCACCGGCCGGAATTCGCCGGGGGCGGACAGCTTCCGACGGGGCGCGTGCTCGAGGCGTTGGCCCCCGCCTTTCGCCGCGGCTCCCTGGCGAAGATCGGCCACAACCTGAAGTATGACTACATGGTTCTCACCCGGAGCGGAATCCGGCCGGCGCCGCTGACCTTCGACACGATGATCGCCGAATGGTTGTGCGACCCGGCCTCGCACAACCTGGGCCTCAAAAGCCTGGCCTTCGTCCGCCTCGGCCGGCAGATGACCGAGATCGAGACGCTCATCGGCCGAGGCAAGGGGCAGCGGACGATGGCCGAAGTGCCGATCCCTGCCGCCGCCCCCTACGCCATCGCCGATGCCTGCGCCTGCCTGGCGCTCAAGCCGCAGCTGGAGGCGGAGCTGGAGGCCAAGCGGCAGGCCAGGCTCTTTGTCGAAGTGGAAATGCCTCTGGTGACGGTGTTAGCGGAGATGGAGATCATCGGCGTGCGGCTCGACCGCGATCTGCTGCGGCGTCTGTCCTCGGAACTCGAGACGCGCCTGGCCGGTCTCGAGCAAGAGATCTTCGGCGTCGTCGGCCACTCCTTCAACTTGCATTCGACCCAGCAGCTTTCGCGCGTCCTCTTCGATGAGCTCAAGCTGAGCCCCCCGGGGAGAAACCGCAAGACGAGCGCCGGCCTGCTCTCCACCGCCGGAGACGTCTTGGAAGAGATGCGCCCGGCCCATCCGGTCGTAGCCCTCATCGTCGATCATCGCGAGATCGCCAAACTCAAGTCGACCTACGCCGACGCCCTACCGGAGCAGATCGAGGCTGCGACCGGTCGCGTCCACACGTCGTACAGCCAGACCGGTTCGGTCACCGGGCGACTGGCGTCGTCCAATCCGAACCTGCAAAATATCCCGATCCGCACCGAGCTGGGGCGCCGCATCCGGCAAGCGTTCATCGCCGGCGCCGGACGCCGCCTGTTGAGCGTCGACTACTCCCAGATCGAACTGCGCATCGTCGCTCACATGGCCGAGGATGAGGCGATGATCGCCGCCTTCCTCGACGACCAGGACATCCACGCCACCACGGCCGCCGCCGTCTTCGGCGTGCCGGCGGACGGGGTCTCGGCCGAAATGCGCCGCCAGGCGAAGGCGGTCAACTTCGGATTGATCTACGGTATGAGCCCCTACGGGCTTTCGCGTTCGACGGGGATGACCCTGGGCGAAGCCGAGAACTTCGTCAAAGCTTACTTCGGCCGCTTCCCCGGAGTACAGCGCTACCTCGATCAAGTTCGGCGGCAAGCCTCACGCGACGGCTACGTCGAAACCCTGCTCGGCCGAAGACGGTACTTCCCCCAACTCGTGGCCGGCGGGCCGGCCGCCTCCGAAGTCGCCCGTTCGCGCGCCCGCCGAGAAGCCATCAACGCTCCGATCCAGGGCACCGCCGCCGACATCATCAAGCTGGCGATGCTTCGCCTGCCGGGAGAGTTGGAACAGGCGGGCCTGTCGGCGCGCTTGTTGTTGCAGGTGCACGACGAGCTCGTGCTCGAGTGCGCGGTGAGCGAACTCTCCGAGACCGCTCGGAGGGTGCAGCAGGTGATGCAATCCGCCTTCCCGCTGCGCCTCCCTCTCAAGACCGACGCCAAGGCCGGCGCCAACTGGTCCGAGATGCGGCCGGTGGGGTAGTCTCCAACGCAAACCTATCAATTTCCTGGCCCTGCCGGGGACTTGAAGCCAGGCCTGGCTGGAGCCAGTGGCCATCGCGCTTCGCATGCCGGAGGGCATTGGGCGCCTGGTTGATCTCGGCGCGCGCCTCGGAGTGTCATTGCGAGACTCCCCAGCACTCCAAAGGGCAGCCATTTCCTAACAAACCTGTCATTGCGAGCCCCCGACAGGGGCGAACCAATCGCCTCGGGATGAGATTGCTTCGCGCCCTATTGGGCGCTCACAATGACATCGGGGCGGGAGCATACTTCGCTCGCAGTGACTGTGAAGGCAAGGCGCGCTCGCGAAGTTGATCCTAGCGATGCATGCGAGCCTGCGCGCAACTTGGCGCCCAATAGCCACCGGCTCCAGCCAGGCCTGGACTGAAGTCCCCGGTAGGGCCATGAATCAGAGTCGGCCTGCGACGCAAGAGGCTCAGAGGAACGAGTATGCTAGAATCGTTTGCTCGCTTCGCGCGACATATGCGACGCCATGACCGGACGCCAGGATCTCTTCGACGAGTCGATGCAGCTCGGCCACTCGGCGGCCTGGGACCTGAAATGGGACCGGGCGATCGGTTACTACCGCAAGGCGCTCGCCGAATTCCCTGACGACCCGCGCGCCCTGACCAGCTTGGGGCTGGCCCTCCTCGAAACCAATCAGTTGCCGGACGCCCTGGCGGTGTATCGCCAGGCAGCCAAGCTCACGCCGGACGACCCGGTGCCCGTCGAGCGCTGCGCCGAGATCTTCGAACGCCTGGGACAGACCAAGGAAGCCATCGAGCATCGCGAGGCGGCCGGGGAGCTCTACGTCCGGCGCAAGGATGCCGAGAAGGCCCTCGAGTGTTGGAGCCACGTCGGCCGGATGGCACCCGAGAATCTGGCGGCTCGCTCGCGTCTGGCGCTCACTCACGAACGCATGGGGCGTCGCCGTGAGGCGGTTCACGAGTACTTGGCGGTGGCTTCGATCCTGCAGCGCGGCGGAAAGCCCGATCGTGGGGTCGAGGCGGCGCAGCGCGCCCTGGCACTGATCCCCGGCAACCCGGATGCGGCGCATGTGTTGCGACTCTTGCGGGAAGGGAAGCCGTTGCCCGGCGCCCCACCGCCCCGCGGCGGCACCGCTCCTCTTCGGATGGTCGAAGTGGGGGAGGTCCTGCGGGCCGGAACCGCCCGCGAGGAGCCCGATCTCGACGCCGATCCAGAATCGGCGGCTCAACGCCAGGCCTTGACGTTGCTCGCCGGCTTGCTTTTCGAGGAGACCGGTGAGGATTCGGGGTCCGGGAAGTCGGCCGGACTGGCGGCCCTCGGGCGGGGGAAGAAAGCCGCCGAGCGCGATGCCGCTTCACGCTCGGCGATTCAGCGTCAGCTGACGCAGGGCATCGACCTGCAGACCCGCGGCCAGAAGAAGCAGGCGCTGAAAGAGTTCGAAGGCGCGATGAAGGCCGGCCTTGATAATCCCGCCGTCCACTACAACGTCGGCGTTCTGTACAAGGAGCAGGGAAGCTACGATCTGGCCCACAAACACTTGATGCTGGCGGTGGGGCATCCCGAGCTGGCCTTTGGCACCCATCTGGCGCTCGGCCGAATCGCACGCGAGCAAGGCGATCAGTCCGAAGCGGCGCGCCATCTGGTGCAGGTCCTGCGGATCGCCGACACTCTGTCGGTGGACCAAAGCCAGTCCGCCAAGCTCAACGATTACTACGACCGTCTGCAAGCCACCATGGCGGAGGGCAACCAGGACGGTCTGGAACGGTTGAACGACAGCACGCTGGGATTGTTGAGCGGCCCGCATTGGATGCAGCAGGTACGCGCCGCCCGGCATACGGTCGAGTCGGAAGCCCCAGGCGCCACCGCCACGCCCATCGCCAAGATGTTCGAGGTGGGCGCCAGCGACCGCGTGTTCCGGCACCTGGAGGCGATCGACCAACTGCTGAACTCGAACCACATGAGCGCCGCGATGGAGGAGGCGCTCTTAGCCCTGGGCGCCTCCCCCTACTACCTCCCGATCCACCTGCGCATGGCCGAGATCCTCTTTAAGTCGGGACGGCATGAGAACGCCATGCGCAAGCTCAAGACCGTCGCCGAGACCCACCGAGTGCGCGGCGAGGTCCGCGAGGCGTCCGAGGTTTACCTGCGCATCCTCAATTTCGCCCCGGTCGACCTGAACGCACGGGCCCGGTTGATCGAGCTGCTGGCCCAGCAGGCGCGCACCGACGAGGCGCTGGGCCAATTCGTCGAGTTAGCCAACCTGTACCGCCAGATGGCGCAGATCGAGGAAGCGCGCCGCACCCTGACCGACGCCTTGCGCCTGGCGCAGCAGTCGCAGGTCGAGCCGGGCTGGGAAATTCGCATCCTGCGCGAAATGGGCGACATGGACTTGGCCCGCCTCGAGGTCCGCAACGCCCTGCGCACCTACGAGCAGATCGCCTCACTCGACCCGACCGACGAGAAGGCCAACATCCAGTTGATCGATATCCATCTCCGTCTCGGCCAGGAAGAAGCGGCGGCCGTCGTCCTGGACCGGTACTTGGAGCGGCTGGTGGGCGCCGGGCGGGGCATGGATGCCCTGGCCTTCCTGGAAGAACTGGCGCGCGAGCATCCGGGAAAGCAGGCGCTGCACACCCGCCTGGCCGAGGCCTACCGGGCCGCCGGCCGGACCGCCGACGCCATCGCCCAGTACGATGCGCTCGGGGAGATCCAACTCGATGCCGGCCAGATCGGCGACGCCATTCATACCATCCGGACCATCATCACCCTTCAACCGCCGGGCCTGGAGGGATATGAGGAGCTCTTGCGCAATCTAGAGGCGTCGCAGTGAGATCCGCGCCGAGCGCCCTTCGATGCTAAACACCCTGCTGGGTGACTTCTCCTCCTATATCCAGCGCCTCAACTGGCTCAGCGTGCTCGACTTGCTGCTGGTCACGGCGGTGCTGTACGTCTTGCTGCGCCTGGTGCGCGGGACGCGCGCCGTGGTCCTGCTGCGCGGGATGGTCGTGCTGGTCGTCGGCCTGGCCGTCTTGACGTCGCTGGTCCCTCTGCCCGGTTTCACCTGGCTGTTGCGCACGATGTTGCCGGCGCTGCTGATCGCCATCCCGGTCATCTTCGCACCGGAAATCCGACGGGCGCTCGAACGCCTGGGTCGGGCCGGGCCGCTGTTCAACATGGGCGTCGGGCCAAGCGATCTGGAGCTGACGATCGCTTCCCTGACGACGGGCGCCCAGCGTCTGTCGGACCGCGGGCTCGGCGGCCTGATCGTGATTGAGCGCGAAGTCCGCCTGGGCGAGTACTTGGAGACAGGAGTGGCGCTCGACGCCATCCTTTCCCCCGAGCTCATGCTCCAGATCTTCCATGTCAATACGCCGCTGCACGACGGCGCGGTCATCCTGCGCGGCGACCGGATCGCCGCCGCCGCTTGCGTCCTGCCCCTGTCCTCCAGCGGAACGCTCTCCCCTTCGCGGGACAGGCAAATGGGGCTGCGTCATCGCGCCGCCCTGGGCATCAGCGAGGTCAGCGACGCCGTGGCCGTGGTGATCTCCGAGGAGAACGGCGCCATCTCCGTCGCGCACAACGGCCGAATGATCCGCCGGCTGGATCCGGCTCGGCTGCGCAACATCCTGTTCGCCTTCTATCGCCCTCGCCCGGCCGGTACCCTCCCCGCCTGGCTCACCCGGCTGACACGCACCGACCGACGCGGCTCAAAGGAGCCGGTCGAAACGGCAGAAGCGGCCAAGTGAGATCACCCCAACGGCACCCCAGGCCAACCCCTTCCCCTTGCGGCTCGGTCTGAGGCCCACTGTGCGCCGCTGGCTGTGGGACAACTTCGAGAACCTGCTCTTCGCCTTCCTTCTGGCGCTCTCCGTTTGGATGGCGGGCGTTAGCGCCACCGACCCGATCGAGGAACGGGAATTCCCGTCGTCGATCCCGATCAGCTATACCGATCCGGCGGACGGCCTTCTGCTCGTGGGGGATCCCCCCGCCGAGGGGCGGGTGACGGTGCGGGCGCCGTCCTCGGTCTGGCAGAGTCTCAACGCCTCCGAGATCCAACTCCGCGCCAACCTCTCGCAGCTGCCGGCGGGTTCGCGCTTGGTGCCCCTGGTCGCCTCCATGGCTTCGACCGGCGCCCGTGTCACGGGGATGGATCCGGAGCAGGTCCAGATCACCCTCGAGGCGGCCTCCCGTCGCACGGTTCCGGTGCGGCCCTTGGTGGTCGGGGAACCGGCTACCCGCTACCGAGCCGGGACGCCCCAGGTGAGTCCGAGCGAGGTAACGGTCGTCGGCCCCGCCTCGATCGTCGAGAAGATCACCGAGGCCGTCGCTCCCATCGACCTGACCGGCGCCGATCAAGACGTCGACGCTTCGGTCGACCTCGCGGCGCGCGACGCCTCGGGTGAGATCGTCTCGGGCATCGATCTGGAGCCGGTCTCGGCTCGCGTTCGAATCGCCGTCTCACTCCCAGGCGGTTTTCGCTCGGTGGCGGTCCTGCCTTCGCTCACGGGTCAGGTGGCGCCCGGTTACCGCGTCAGCAACGTTTCGGTCACGCCGCCGACGGTCGTCGTCTTCTCCGGGGATCCGGCGGCGGTCGAAGCGCTTCCCGGTTACGTCCAGACCGGACCGATCGCTCTCACAGGGGCGGAGGCCAGCATCCAGCAGCGCGCCGCGGTGGACCTGCCGCAGGGGATCTCTCTCGTCGATGAACAATCGGTCTTGGTGGACGTCACGATCGAGCCGATCCTGAGCTCGATCAGCCTGACGCGGCCGGTGGAGATCGTCGGGCTGGTCAGTGGGCTGTATGCGCTCCCGGCGCCCGACGTGGCCAACGTCATCCTCGACGGTCCGTTGCCGGTGCTGGAAGGCCTCCAGCCGTCGGACGTGCGAGTCGTGCTCGACCTGCTCGGGGTGGGTCTCGGGAGGCGCGCCGTCCAGCCGGAGGTGATCGTCCTGCCGGAAGGTGTGACCGTGCGCACCATCCTCCCCGAATGGATCGAAGTCGTCATCAGCCGCACGCCGTTCGTCACACCCACTCCGATTCCTTGAGCGGCGCATGAGCCGACCGATCGTCGCGCTGGTCGGACGCCCCAACGTAGGGAAGTCCACCCTTTTCAATCGCCTGGCGGGCGAGCGCCAGGCCGTCGTCGATGAACGCCCCGGCACGACGCGCGATCGAATCGTCGCCGAGGCCGAGTGGAACGGCCTGGCCTTCGACCTGGTGGACACAGGCGGCCTCGATCCGGGCACCGGCCGCCACGCCGCCGTGCCTACCGCCGACTCGACCGAGTACCTTGAAGACATCCGTCGCCAGGCCGAGGCGGCTTGCCGGGAGGCGGATGCGATCCTCTTCATCGTCGACGTACTCGACGGCCCGACGGCGGCCGACGCCGACGTGGCTGAGTTCTTGAGACGGCAGCGGAGGCGAGAGCGGCCCCCCTCACTGCTCCTTATCGTGAACAAATGCGACACCGCCGACCGACAACAACAGGCAACCGAGTTCTATGCGCTGGGCATGGGAGACCCGATCCCGATCTCGGCCCTTCACGGTACGGGCGTGGGCGATCTGCTCGACCAGTTGACGGCGTCACTGCCGCCCGGCGCGGCCGAAGACGACTCGTCGATACGCATCGCCATCGTCGGTCGCCCGAACGTCGGGAAATCGTCGCTGCTCAATCGACTGCTGGGGGAGGAACGTGTGATCGTCTCGCCGCTGCCGGGAACGACGCGCGACGCGATCGACACGCAACTGACGTATCACGGGACGCGCCTGACGCTGGTCGACACCGCCGGCATCCGGCGCCGTGGCCGTGTCCTGCCCGGGGTGGAGAAGTACTCGGTCCTGCGGACCCTCAAGGCGATCGAGCGATCTCAGGTCGTTCTGCTGCTCATCGATGCCCCCGAGGGCTTGACGGCCCAGGATGCGCACATCGCCGGGTTGATTGTGGAGAAGAAACGGGGAGTGGTCCTGCTCGTCAACAAATGGGATGCCGTCGAGAAAGACGATCAGACCATGCAGGTCTATCGGGCGAGGTTGCAGGCCGAGTTGACCTTCCTGGACTATGCCCCGATCCTGTTCATCTCCGCCCGCACCGGCCAGCGCACCGGCGAGGTCCTCCCGTTGGCGCTTCAAGTCCAGGAGGAGGGCCTGCGCCGGGTCCCGACTTCCCGTTTCAACCGTTTGCTTCAGGAGGCGACCGATCAGCATCCACCGCCGTCCCACGCCGGACGAGCGCTCAAGATCTACTTCGGCGCTCAGTCGCGCACCGCGCCGCCTACGTTTGAGATTCAGGTGAACGACCCGAGGCTGGTCCATTTCAGCTACGCCCGTTATCTGGAGAACCAGCTCCGCCAGCGCTTTGGTTTTGTGGGAACCCCGATCGAACTGCGCTTCCGCGGGCGCCAGGGCGCCGGATAGACTTCACTCCCCCGTCATTCCGATAACTCGGCCTCACCCCCCAAGGCGTGAGCGGCGCCTTGCTGGAAGAGGCAGCTCCCCTCACCTGAGCATCCCGCGCTTACCGGGTCCTCCGCGAGGGGATCGCTGATGAAGACCTATCGATTCGAGGGGGAACGTGGCCGAGGGGAGTGACCAGCCCGCGGCACACGAGTTCCAACCTCCCCCTCCCCGGGCTCCCCTCCGCCTGGGGGTCCCGGCGAAGGGTTAGCGTGGATGGCCGACAAAGGGGAAGCGCGGCCGGGCGAAGGATCAGGGTGACGTAAGGACTACTCTCCTTGTCAGTCCGCTGGCCACGCTCTATAATCCGACTCGATGAACTTCAACCCGCGCATCGAGCCCGCGCCCCCGGAGTGGGGCGCTTCCACCTCCCCAGGTTGCGGGGCCCGGCTGGCCCGGATGCTGGGCGAGCTGCTGCAAACCGTGGTCGTGGCGACGATCATCTTCCTCGCCGTCAATCTGGTGACGGCGAGGATCCGCGTCGAGGGCAGCAGCATGGAGCCGAGCTTGCATGACGGCGAACTGGTCGTCATCAATCGTCTGGCCTACCGCTGGGGCGCCCCTCAACGTGGCGACATTGTCGTCTTCCACTTCCCGCTGGACCCGGATCGGCGCTTCATCAAGCGCGTGATCGGTCTCCCCGGAGAGCACGTCGTCGTCGGCGACGGCCAGGTCACGGTCGACGGAGTCCGGCTGGACGAGCCCTATATCGCCGCTTCGCCTCGTTACACTGGTGAATGGGAGATCCAACCCGGGCAACTCTTCGTTCTGGGAGACAATCGCAACAACTCTTCGGACTCTCAGACCTGGGGGGCCGTGCCGTTGGACCAGTTGATCGGAAAGGCCTGGCTGGTCTATTGGCCGCCTCCCGAGGCCGGGCTGATCCCTCACACCGGCCAGCTGGCCGAGGCCAGCGGGTAGACGGCGTGTGCTAGAATCCGGCCTGCCCGGGAAGTTAGAGAGGTTCACGTCTTGCCGCCGGAAGCCCAGTATTCTTGTCCCGAATGCCAGGTAGGCGCGTTGCGTCCGGCGAACGTTTCGTACATCACGCGCATCCATGGCCGGATGGTGACCGTGCCCGACTTTCCGGCGTGGGTCTGCGATGTCTGCGGCCGACGGGAGTACGATGAGGCGGCCCTGGCGGAACTACGGGCGATGCTGGAGAGTGGAGCCCCGCCTCGTCGCCGCCCGAACCGCCAACGACCGCTCCCGTCCTTCGCTCGATCTCACCCACCCGCTGACCCGCGCCGCCGTCCCTGACGGACCTCCCGGCCTCCGAATCGAGCCGCCGGCTGTCACATGAACGCCCCTCGCGAATGGCGCTCGCCCCCACGCGTCCTCGTCGTCGCTGATGTCGAATCGACGGCGCGCTCCCTCGTTGAACACATCCTGAAACCCGCCGGCCTCTATGCCTGGGGAACCGATGTCGAAGCTCCCCCGGCCGATATCCTGCTGATCGACATCACCCAGTTACGCGGCGACCCCCTGGCGGGCCTGCGCGCCCGGCGCCAGTCGGGCGACGAAGCACCGGCCATCGTTCTGGCGGCGCACTTCCCTGCCGCCCGCCTGCGCGACCTCTTCCACCTGAATGTCGCCGATATCCTGCTCAAACCGTACCGCTCCCAAGACTTGGTCCAAGCCATCTTCGAGCTGGCCGAGACGCGCTCGGCCGAGACCAACACCCAGATGCTGGCGCGCAGCGTCGAGACGATGCGAGAGCAGGCGCGGCGGCGCACCGAGGAGACGCGGCTGCTGAGCGAAATCGGTCGAGCGGTGGCGGGACTGGCGGACCTGGATTCGATCCTGGCACGGGTCGTCGAGGCCGCCGTGTTCGTGGCCGATGCCGAGGAATCGAGCATCTATCTCGCCGATCCGAAGACCAACGAACTCGTCCTGTGCGCTCGCCATCAGGCGGGCCAGCGGGCCGCGACACTGGAGCGGTTGCGTGTCAACGACACTCTCGTCGGGCAGGTCTACCGAACCGGCCAGGCGGTGCTGCGGCAACCGTCGATCGAAGGCGAGGTCAAGGTCCAGACCGGTTTCCTCGTCCAGGCGCTGATCAATGTCCCCATACGAGTTCGCAACGACATCGTTGGGGTGCTTGGGGTCTTCAACCGGACGGCGCCGCGCAGCTTCACTGAACACCAGGTGACCGTGCTCAGCGCGCTCGCCGACTGGGCCGGCGTCGGGCTCGAGCATGCCGAGCTGGTCGACCGCGTCGAGTCCGCTCCCGCGCCCGGCCCCGTGACGGCTGCTCCGCACGAGGTCTTCGAGCGGATCGACCGCGCCATCACCTCCCTGGAATCTCTGACCGACGGCCAATCGCCTGGAGGGGAAGTCATCCCTGAAGCCCAGGCTGCGTTGGATGAGCTCCGGGCGCTGCGGCGGCAACCCTTGGCCCTGCTCACGCCCGCCGTGGCGATGACTCTGTTAGACGTGTCGGCCATCATTCGCAAGGTGGTCGACGAATTGCGGCCGATTGCCGCCCGACGCCACCTGGAAGTTTTCGCCGACCTCGGCCCGGGCGTCCCGCTCATCGCCGCCGACCGGGACCGCCTGCTGCAAGTGATCGGCGGGCTGACCGCCTCGGCGATCCGGCGTACCCAACGCGGACGGATCGTTCTCGACGCGCATACCTTTGCCGTACGGCGCGGCCGTGCCGATTCGACCACGCCCCCGGACTATATCCGGCTGCACGATGGGGCCTGGCTGGCGATCACCGTCGGCGATACGAGCCCCGGCCTCTCCCCCGACACCATCCGCGCCCTCACCTCGTCGAGCGTCGAACCGAGCGCCGGCGAACTCGGCCCGGGCTTGTCGATGGGCGAAGTGCGCCGGGTCGTCGAGAGCCTGAACGGCGCGCTGTGGCACGAGCAGACTCCAGCCGGGACGATCATCACCGTGGCCTTGCCGGCGGGGTAAGGGAGGCAGCCCATGGGCAAACCCGTCTCGGTGGAGATCTACACCGCCAGCCATCGTGTACTCGGCAGGGTCGATCCCGGCACCACCGGGCTATTCAGCTTTTTCAATCTGCCGACCGCCTCCCTGATCGAGCTCGAAGGCGCCCACCTCAACCGTCTGCATCAGCCCGGCCGGCTGGTTTCGCGCTATGCGGAGATGTGGCTCATCAAACGAGAGATCGTCGCCGTGCTCCTCTCCAACCGAGGGGAGCTCGGGCCGATGAGCGTCGCTCGCGGCGGATTCACCACCACCGTGCCGCATTGGGTTCACTTCCTGCTGGGCGGCTACGAATTGCGCGGGCTTTTCGAGGCCCCGGGAAAATTCAATGCCGGCGCGGCGATCTTCGAAGGCGACCGGACCTTCGTGCCGCTGTACAGCGCCGAGCTGACGGCGATCCTCTTCCAGAACGTCGTCGCCCGGTCGCCGGCGCTGCTGTTCAACCGCAACATGATCGACTCCCTGGCGCTCTTGCCGCGGGAGGAGATTCCGCAACAGCCCGCCTCCTAGGCGCGGCACCGCGTGGGCCCTTGGGCTGCTCTAGAGCGCCGAAGCGCCCTGGTGCGTGGGCCCCATCCTTGCAGTAGAATGACCTAACACGCTGCCTGCGAGGGGGTTTCATGGCTCTTGCGTGGTTCGCCGGCGCATGGATTGCGGGCGTCGCCGGCGCCTCCGAACTTCGATTTCCCTCCTGGCAATTTCTGATCCTGAGCGCGGTCGCTCTGGCTGCGGCGTACGGCGTACGGCAGGACCGTCGCCTGGCACGGTTCTTCCTGGCCGTCACCTTCCTATTCTTGGGCGCAACCCGCGCCCAGATCGCTGAACAGAAACAGGCGGCAGCTTCGGTCGTGGCCTACATCGGCAGGGCCGGATCCGTCGACCTGAAGGGAGTCGTCTCGAGCACTCCAACCAGGAGGGGCGAGGCCCAGCTGTTCGATCTCCGCTCGCAACAGGTCCGCCCCGTCGACGGCTCCCCGGGCGCGCCCGTCGACGGGGCCGTCCTGGTCATCCTCGACCCGGCCGCGGCCGTGCGCCGCGGCGAGACCATCCTGGCCCGCGGCCGGCTGCGCGTTCCCCAAGGGATGGAACGGCCCGCTCACTCGGCCGTCTTCGAGGCCTCTTCCCTCCAAACCCTGGCCGATCCCGGAAATTCGCCCCTCGCTCTGCTGGACGCCGCCCGCGCACGGATCGTTGAGCGGTTGTACTCGGTTCTCCCTGCCGGTGAAGCCTCGTTGGTGGCAGGCGTGCTGCTTGGCGCCGACGAAAATATGCCGGAACCGGTGCGAACCGCCTTTCGCACCACAGGGACGGCGCACATCTTGGCCGTCTCGGGGTTCAACGTCACGATCGTTGCCGCGGCAAGTATGGCGGCTTTCGCGGGGCTTCTCGGTGCGCGCCGCGGGGCGGCGGCCGCCG
Source organism: Anaerolineales bacterium (assembly GCA_035281845.1). Classification (GTDB taxonomy): domain Bacteria; phylum Chloroflexota; class Anaerolineae; order Anaerolineales; family E44-bin32; genus DATEVL01. Next base: position 15,320 of record DATEVL010000134.1, read on the forward strand.
GCGTAGGGATTCTGC
>DATEVL010000135.1:0-9333 GCA_035281845.1 Anaerolineales bacterium
CGTAGAATCACCGCTCTCCAGCGGAGCAGCCATGAGTATCGTCTTCGAGGGTGCGTTCGGTCGGCGGGCTCAGCGAAGGTTGAAAAGCGACCTGGTCGTGTGGCTGACGACCGTCGATGCCGCAGGCCGGCCTCAGCCGCGCCCGGTCTGGTTTCATTGGGACGGGAAGGATCTGCTGATCTTCTCTCGTCCGAAGGCGGGGAAGATCCGGCAGATCGCGGGCCAGCCTCATGTCGCGGTGCACTTCAATTCTGATGAGCACGGCGACGATGTCGTCGTCTTGCTGGGGGAGGCGCGGCTGGTAAAGAGCAAGATGCGGCCGGAGCGGATCAAGGCTTACTTGCGCAAATACCGACAGAGCATCCAGGATCTGGAAATGACGCCGGACACCTTCCTGGGGGACTACCGGATTCCGATCTCGGTGCGCCCGACCCAAGTGCGTGGTTTCTGAGCCCTCCGATGGCGACCGCGATCGAGGCAACTCAGCTGAAGTCGCCCGAATGGGAATCGTCGGCGTTCGCGCGCCCGGCCCGCAACATTCGCTGGGTCTTATTCACGGCGATGAGCCTTTCCAGCGCGGCGGTGATCGGGATGGCGACGGTCAATGCCATCCTCGGAGCCCAGCTGGGCGGCAGCCCGGCCTGGGCTGGCGTTCCTTCGGCGACGATCCTCGTCGGGTCGGCATTGGCGTCACCGGCCTGGGGCTACTTCTCGGAGCGCCGGGGCCGCCGCGCCGGACTGGCGGCAGGGCTTGTGCTCGGCGCTGTGGGCGCCGCCCTGGCCGGCTCGGCGTTCATGCTGCGGTCGCTGACGGGTTTCCTGGGCGGTCTGTTGTTGATCGGGGTGAGTGGGGCCGCGGTGAACTTGAGCCGGTTTGCCGCGGGCGATGTCCATCCGCCGGCCTTGCGGGCGCGCGCCATCTCAACGGTGGTCCTGGGAGGCGCGGTCGGGTCGATCCTCGGGGTTGTCCTGGTGGCGCCGAGCGGGACGGCGGCGGTCGGAGCGGGGATCGACGAATTGGTCGGTCCGTACGGCTCATCGATGCTTCTTTTCGGAATGGCGACGATCGTCACGATCCTTCTCTTGCGGCCTGAACCGCGTGACCTCGGCCGCCAAGTAGCGGTCGCGTTCCAGACGGAGACGGTTCGCCTCGGACCGCCGCGCCCGATTGGGATGATCCTGCGCGGGCGGGCTCCCCTCCTGGCGGTCTCGGCGATGATGTTCGGCCAGGTGGTGATGGTCATGGTGATGGTCATGACCAGCCTGCACATGCGCGAGCATGAACATCCCCTGGCGAGCATCTCCCTTGTTATCGGTTCGCACACTTTCGGCATGTATGCTTTCTCGGTCTTCTCGGGCCGGCTGGCCGACCGCTGGGGCCGTACACCCGTCATCGCTATCGGTGCCGCCACGTTGACCTTAGCCTGCCTGGCGGCGCCTTTTTCGCCTGATGTTGTCCCGCTGGCCGTCGCCCTGTTCCTGTTGGGATTCGGTTGGAACTTCTGCTACGTGGGAGGATCGGCTCTGCTGGCGGACCAGCTTCGTCCCGGCGAGCGGGCCCGGACTCAGGGGGTGAATGACCTGCTGGTGGGTGGGTCATCGGCCATCGCCAGCCTGACCAGCGGCCTCGTCTTCGCCGCGGCCGGATACTCGGCGATGGCGTACTTGGGCGCGATGGTGGCGCTGATCCCTCTGGCGATGGCGGTGGCCTGGCGCCGAATGGCGCCGGCACCGGCCTAGGGGCGAGGCGAGAGCTCCGACCGATCCAGGACTCCGACTTGACCTGGACCTGCACGGATTCACATCCTTTCTACACACGGACTAAACGCGATCGAAGTAGCCTTCCGCTTTACTCATCGCATTCTGGTCGGAGGTAGCCATGGACAACGATGATCTGACGGTAGGTAGCGTTCTGACGCGTCGCGAAATCCTGGCCTTGTTCGGGACGGTCGGGGCGGGGCTGTTAGCTGGATGCCTCCCTGGCGTCCCCACTTCGTCGCAAGGGGAATCCGCGACGGCCAGCGGCCTGCTGGGAGGACCTACGTCGACGGCGGCCGAGGCGGCAGCTGGGACCGCCTCTGCGGCTCAGGCGGTTCCGGTCCCGGCTTGTGTCGTCAGGCCCGAGATGACCGAGGGGCCGTATTTCATCGACGAGCTGCTCAACCGGTCCGACATCCGCATCGATCCTTCGGATGGCACGCAGGCGGAAGGTCTGCCGCTCGAATTGATGTTTGTCGTCTCCCGTATCGCCGGGAGCGGCTGCACCGCCCTGGCCGGCGCCATGGTGGACGTGTGGCACTGCGACGCGCGAGGGGTGTACTCCGACGTGGAAGATCCAGGCTTCAATACCGTGGGAAAGAAGTTCCTGCGCGGGTATCAGGTCAGCGACTCGAACGGGGTTGCCCGCTTTCTGACCATCTATCCAGGCTGGTACCAGGGTCGCACCGTTCACCTCCATTTCAAGATCCGCGGTCAGGACGAGGCGGGCTCGGGTCATGAGTTCACTTCGCAGCTGTTCTTCGATGATGACCTGACCGACCGGGTCTATGCCGACCCGCCCTATGCGAGCAAGGGTCAGCGTACGTTGCGGAACGAGGGGGATCGCATCTACCTGGACGGTGGGAGCCAGATGACGCTCGCGCCGACGGAAACCGCCGATGGGTACGCGGCCGTGTTCGACATCGGGCTGCAGCTGGGGTGAGTTAGAAACCGGGTTTCTTAAGAAACCCGGTTTCTTTCCATTAGGTATTCGTTCGCCTCAGCAGGATTCGGAGGAACGTCCTCGACGAAGCTGCGATAGACCTGCCGGGCGCGGCTTAACTCCGCGTGGAATGACCCCAGGATCGATGCCGGGCAGGCTGGCTCGCCTCTAGCGAGTTGTGGTGCGCCCAGGGGGCTTACTGCCACTCGACCGGTCTTCGGAGGAGAAACCCGTCGGCCTTCTTGATCGCGGGTGGTAGCTGGGATTTCGAAAGGCGCGCTCTTCCGAGCCGGAAGTACTCGTGGGCGATGCCGCGAAGATGGTAGCTGTCTCTTGCGGGAGGGAAAGCAGCCACGACTCTCTTTAGTGGATGGTCGAGACGAATCATCTCGATCGGCGGTTGGAGATCCGCATCTGCAGAAACGATCAAGGCCGAGTCGTAGCGGTCGGAGTATGCATCCCGGAGCAACTCAGACGCCAATCGAACGTCGCTCATTTTCTCTTCGTACTCGGTCCATGCCGCGTGGCAACTGTGGCATTGCTTCGTCCGCTCTTGGTATCGGCCGTAGTGGATTGTGAGGCCTCCCCGTGCCTCAAGCGCCTGCAAGTATGTTGACTGTCGCCGAATCTTCCCGGGATCTGCTCGGACGCGGGCGGTAAAGTACTTCGTGGCGACCAATTGCTGGCCTGGCGTAAGGAGTCTTGTGGCCAAAGCCGGAAGGTCTAACCACAAGTATCGGCGCCAGCCCTTGTCGCATATGCCGAGGTACAGATTGAAACCGTCAATGTAGACTATGACCCTTTCCATTAATCCCCCCTAGATAGGCGACCACGACCCGACCCTTGACATCCGTAGCGCCCTAGGCTAACATGTTGGTAGCCCAGCCAGGGCGAATAACCCTGGCGGTGACGAACTCCCTGCGAAGGGAGTTCGTTTCAATAATGGGCGATACTGCCATCTGCGCAATGGGGCGGGCGCCCAACGGCAGGACTCGCTGGAAATGGTTGGGCATCAGGCAGTAGGCGAGCAAGACTCCTTGTGTAGACTCGAGATATCCTCGCAGGCGCTCCAAGAAGAACCGGTAGTTGCGGTCCTCAAAGAAGATCTGCCTCCGATTGGCGCCACGGTTGCAGATGTGGAATGCCGCACCGGGAGTCTCGGTAAGCTGTCGACGAGGCATTGTTGTCCCCCTTTCAATCCGGACAAACCGGGTTTCCTAAAGAAACCCGGTTTGTCATTGCCTTTCAATCCAGTCCCAGCTCGGCCCAGATGGCGTCGACCCTTCGCTTGACCTCCGGATCCATGGCGATCCGCTCGGGCCAGCCTCGGCCATAGCCTTCTTCGGGCAACTTGGCGGTGGCGTCGATGCCGATCTTGCCTCCGAACGAGTGCTGGTAGGAGGCGTGGTCGAGATGGTCGACCGGGCCCTGCGTGATGACCGCGTCTCGCGCCCAGTCGACATTGCCGAGCGCCTGCCAGGCGGCCTGCCCGAGGTCCTGTACGTCGACCCAATCATCGACGACGACGATCGCCTTGGCCAGCATCAGCAGGCCCAATCCCCACAGCCCATGAATGACCTTGCGCGCGTGGCCCGGGTAGCGCTTGCGGATCGAGACCAGGACCAGGTTGTGAAAGATCCCTTGGGCCGGCATGCAAACGTCGACGATCTCGGGCAGGAACAGGCGCATCAACGGCAGGAAGAGGCGCTCGGTCGCCTTCCCCATCCAAACGTCCTCCATCGGCGGGACACCCACGATCGTCGTCGGATAGATCGGTTCCTTGCGCCGGGTGAGCGCGGTTAAATGGAAGACGGGAAACGGCTCGATCGGAGTGTAGTAGCCGGTGTGATCGCCGAAGGGGCCCTCCGGCAGATGCTCGTTCGGATCGATGGTTCCTTCCAGGACGATTTCGGCCTGCGCCGGGACCTCCAGCGGTTGGCTGACGGCGTCGACGAATTCGACCGGTTTCCCTCGGACCCACCCGGCCAGCAAGTACTCATCGATGTCCGGGGGCAGGGGGGCCGAGGCGCACCACATCGAGGCGGGATCTCCTCCGAGGACGATGGCGGCCGGGATGGACTCTTTGTGAGCCTGCCGCGCCCGGCGTTCGTGTTCGGCGCCGCCCTTGTGACGCTGCCAGTGCACGATCAACCGCCGATCGTCGACGACCTGCAGACGATACAACCCCACATTGCGGAGGCCGCTGACCGGATCCCGCGTGATGACTTGCGGCAGGGTAATGAAACGGCCGCCGTCCATCGGCCAGCAGCGCAACGCCGGAAGACTGTTCAAAGAAGGCTGGTCGCGCTCGACGACCTCCTGAACCGGGCCATGGCGGACCTTGGACGGGCCGAGGCCGATCGAGCGCAGCGCGCCGAGCAGGTCCTGGCCGCGGCTGATCATCCCTCCCAGCCCCTGCGGGAGGCGAAAGTCGAGCAGCGACCCCAAGCGCTCTCCCAGCTCGTCGAGCCGCTCGACGCCCAACGCCCAGGCCATCCGATTCTCCGAGCCGAAGAGATTGATCGCCACCGGCATCGAGCTGCCTGTCACGTTTTCGAACAAGAGAGCCTGGTTGCGCGCCGCCGGGCTCTTGGAAACGCGGTCGGTGATCTCGGTGATTTCCAGCTCGGCGGAGACTTCGGCCCGGACGCGCTTGAGCTGGCCGCGGGCGTCCAGAAGCTCAAGGAATGCTCGAAGGTCTTGAGGCACCATATTCCCTCCGTTGAAGTCCCACCTTATCCGGACGCCGGGGCCCGAGCTTCGTCAATGGCCTTTGGTGTAGGGGCGGGTTTCAACCCCGACCCTTGCGCGTCCGCGCGTTGGCGAGTCCCCCCCGAGCCTGGGGGCGCAGCCGAGCCTTGCAGGGTGCTCCAGGAAACCCATCGGGACCATGTCCCCGAGGTGGGGCCAAAGTCTGTCCTCAATCGACGGGCGGGTGCGCTCTGGCGTGACTTTCCGCGCCGCACCCCATGGCCCAGGAACGCCCATCGGCGGTGAGAAACGTCGTCGCCCTCGGCGGGCCCCAGCTGCCGGCAGGGTAGAGCTCGAGCTCCGGCGTGCCGGATTCCCAGGCGCGACGGATCGGGTCGACCAGCGCCCAGCCGAGTTCGATGCCATCGGCGCGCATGTAGAGCGAAGCGTCGCCGTTGAGGGCATCGAGCAGAAGCCTTTCGTACGCTTCGGGGATGGCGGTCGGACCGAAATCCTCGGCGTAGTGGAACTCCATGTCCACCGAGCGGAACCGGCGCAGGCTGTCGGGAACCTTCACCTCAAAGCGCAGATGGATCCCTTCGTCCGGCTGCAGGCAAAGGAAAAGGGCGTTCGGTCGGATGACTTCGCCCGGCGGCAGGGGGAACATCACGTGCGGAACCGACTTGAAGAGAATCGTCACCTGGGTGGTCTTGGCGGCCAGCTGCTTTCCCGAGCGCAAGTAGAAAGGGACTCCCTGCCAGCGCCAATTGTCGATGTACAGGCGAAGGAGGCCAAAGGTCGCGGTCTGGGAACGGGGGTCGATCCCGTCCTCGAGGTGATAACCGTCGTACTGGCCGCGCACCGTGTGCCGGGCGGCCTCCAGCACCGGAATCGGCCGCACCGACTGCAGCACCTTCTGCCGCTCGTCGCGCAGGGCCTCGGGGTCGAAGGACGCCGGCGGCTCCATCGCCATCATCGCCAGCAGCTGCAATAAGTGGTTCTGGAAGACGTCCCGCAGCACCCCGACCGAATCGTAGAAGCGCCCGCGATGCTCCACGCCGACCGATTCGGCCACCGTGATCTGGACGTGGTCGATGTAGTTGCGATTCCAGATCGGCTCGAAGATGCTGTTGCCGAAGCGGAAGAAGAGCACGTTCTGCACCGTCTCCTTGCCCAGGTAGTGATCGATACGGTAGATCTGATCTTCGCGCAGATGGCGGTGCAGCTCGGCGTTGAGCTGATGAGCCGTCTCTAGGTCACTGCCGAAGGGTTTCTCGATGACCACTCGCCGCCACCCGTCGCGATCGTCCGCCAGGCCGGCTTTTCCCAAGGCCTCGACCAATCCGAGATAAGCCTGGGGCGGCGTGGCCAGGTAGAAAAGTAGATTGCGCGGTGCAGCCCGGCTGCTGCGCTCCGGGGGCATGCCGACACCGGCATCGTGGGCGAGCCCGCTCAGGCGTTGGTCGAGGGCGGCGACGCCCGGTGGGGTCGTGAAGTCGCCATCGAGGTAGTGCAGCCGCGTGGCGAAGTCGTTCCAGGCGTCCGGCTCGAAAGTCTGTGGGGCGAACTCCATGAGGCCGCGCTGGGCCTGCTCGCGAAATCCATCGTCGTCGCCCGGGCTGCGGGCGGCTCCCAACAGGCGGAAGCGCTCGGGCAAGCGCCCTTTGCGATGGAGCTCAAACAGGGCGGGAATCAACTTGCGCCGGGTGAGGTCCCCGGAAGCTCCGAAGATCACGAGCGTCGTTGTCGGTTCCATGGGGTTGGTCGCAACCGCGCTATTCTAGCAGGTGCCCGAGGGAAGGCGGCTGGTATAATGCGCCGCCTGTGCAAACGCGTGCCATCTGGTTTCTCGCGGGGGCCGCGCTGGCGGCCCTCCTCATCTTCCTGGTCTACCAAGTCCCATTCGTTCACGACCGTATGGAATGGCGGCTCGACGCGGCATCGGGGATCGTGCGTGTTTGGCTAAGGCCGGGCGACATGCTGCCGACGGCCCGCGCGCTGGACACCGCGACGACGCCGGCCGCGCGCCTGCCGACGGCGATCACGCTCCATCCCGGAAGCGGAGCGGAGGGGAGCCCTGCGGTGAGCGCGACCCCGGCCGCGACGGCGACCCCGCTGCCGGCCAGCATCTCCCTGCCTGCGCCGGCCTGGGAGAAACAGGATTGGAACAACTGCGGTCCGGCGACACTGTCGCTCGCGCTCCGTACCTTCGGGTGGGAAGGCGATCAGTTCGACATCTCGAATCTGCTCAAGCCCGATCGGGGCGACAAGAACGTCAACGTCGAGGAGCTGGTCTACTATGTCCGCACGCAGGCCGGCTGGCTGAACGCCGATTTCCGCGTCGGGGGCAGCCTGGAACGCCTCAAGTCCTTCCTGGCGGCGGGCTACCCGGTCATCATCGAGAAGGGGTTCCTCCTCGACGAGAACGACGGGGGCGGCGGCTGGGCGGGCCACTACCTTCTGCTGACCGGGTACGACGACGGTCAGGGCGTGTTCATCACCCAGGACTCGAACAAGGGTCCGGATCGTAACGTTCCGTACGCCGAGTTGGACGAAGGTTGGGAGGCGTTCAACCGGGTCTATCTCTTCTTGTATCCGCCGGAATCGCAGGGTGAGATCGAGGCGCTGTTGGGTGACGATGCCGACCCGGACCGCAACCGTGAGCAGGCGCTCGAGGCGGCGCGCAAGTCGATCGACCTGAACCCGAAGAATCCCTACGCCTGGTTCAACCTGGGCAGCAACCTGGTGTACTTCGAGCGCTACGGCGAGGCGGCGGACGCCTTCGACAACGCCCTCGGCCTCGGATTGCCCTGGCGTTTCACCCGCTACCAGTTCGGTCCGTACATCGCCTATTTCAACCAGGGCAGGTTTCAGGACCTGGTGGAGCTGGCCGACTACACCTTGTTCCGCACGCAGAAGGCGGAGGAGTCCCATTTGTGGCGCGGCTGGGCCCGCTATCGGCTCGGCGACCTGAACGGGGCCATCGAGGATTTTCGCGCGGCGCTGGCCGTCAACCCGAACTATCAGGATGGGCTCTACGCGCTGGACTTCGTCGGGTCCACACCGTAACGAAGAAGCTTCCCGGGAGCTTCAGGCTCCCAGGAAGTTTGCCTGGTGTAAGATAGGGCGAGGGGAGGGGAAATCACCCACCCAGGAGTCAAGATCCCATGATGATCAGTGACAAGCTGGCGCAGGCGATGAGCACGCAGGTCGGGCGGGAGCTGGCCGCTTCCCTCCAATACCTGGCCATCGCCACGCACTTCGAGCGCGAGATGCTCGGCAAGCTGGCGGGTTTCTTCTACCGACAGGCGGCCGAGGAACACGTGCACGCGATGAAGTTCGTGCACTACGTGACCGGTGCTGGGGGCAAGGTGATCCTTCCCGCCGTCGAAGCTCCACGCAATGACATCGACTCAGCCGAGTCGGCGGCCAAGCTCTCGGTCGAGTGGGAGAATGAGGTCACCCGGCAGATCCGGACCCTGATGGACCAGGCGGTGAAGGAAAACGACTACCTGGCGCAGGATTTCCTGCGCTGGTTCATCAACGAGCAGCTGGAAGAGGTGACGACGATGGAGGCCTTGCTCAAGGTGATCCAGCGCGCCGGCCCGGACGGATTGCTGTTCGTCGAATCTTATATCGCCGGGCTCGGGGATCCGCACAGCTAGCCAGACCGACCGTCTCGCTGGGCATGCCTAAGCGTCGCCTCTCAAGGGCGGATCCGCTTCTTCTTGGCCTCCTTGTCGGCAAGGCATGGGGCTTGAATTCGACCGGCTTAGTTGTATGATATTCTCGGATCTCAACCCCGGGCCATCCGGGTAGTAGGATCCATCCGGGGCGGAAACGCCCCTTTCTTCTTTCCCCGCCAGGCAAGGTCGGCCGCCTGGATGAAGTAGGAGTGGCGAGAGTCCCTGAAGTTGGGATCTTCAATGAGGTGACGGACA
>DATEVL010000136.1:0-11364 GCA_035281845.1 Anaerolineales bacterium
GTGCGCGGCGCTCGGAATGACATTGAGGAGGTAGTCCGCCAAGCAAAGCGTAGCCGCAGCCTTTAGGCTGCGCCGAGACGCCGGCTAAAGCCGGCGGCTACACGCGCTTCCTACCACCGCCCGCCACACCGCCCGGCGTCCCGGCGAGGAGGGCAGGTGTGCTCTGGCAGCGAGCTGCCAAATGCAGATGGGAATCCCCGAAGCGCGGCCATTCGCTGGCTGCCGCGGGCATCCTGATTCCGCCTCTTCGGTTGGGCGTCAGGCGTGGGAAGCGAGGGCTTCGCCCTCGGAGACCCCGGCCATCAACAGGCCGACCCTCTCGACGGTGGCCTCGTCCCGATCTAGCACCCCCATGATGCGCCCTTCGTACATGACCGCCAACCGGTCGGACAGGTTGCGAACTTCGTCGAGGTCTTCCGAGATCAGAAGCGTCGCCGTCCCGGCCGTGCGCTGCTCGACCAGGCGGCGGTGGATGTACTCCGTGCTGCCGATGTCGACCCCGCGCGTCGGCTGAGCGGCGACCAGAACCACCGGCCGGCCGGCCAGGGCCCGCGCCAAGATGAGTTTCTGGATATTTCCGCCGGAGAGATTGCGCAGCGGCGTTGCCCGTGACGGGGTCTTGATCTCGAACTCCCCGATCAGCCGATCGACATGCTGCCCGATGCGCGAGAAGTTGAGGAAGATCCCACGGGCAAACGGCGGTTGGGCGTGGTTTTCGAGGATCATGTTCTCTTCGACGGAAAGCTCGCGGATCACGCCATCGCGCATGCGCTCCTCGGGAATGTACGCCAACCCTTGGGCAAGCCGCCGCTCCGGGTCCCAGGCGGTCATTTCGCTCTGCTCGAGCCAGATTCGTCCTCGCCCGACCTTGCGCAACCCGGCGATGACTTCGGCCAGCTCGCGCTGGCCATTCCCCGAGACCCCGGCCACCCCCAGGACCTCCCCCGCCCGCACCTCCAGGCTGACTCCGCGCACGGCGGGGAGGCCGCGGTCGCCATCCACCCAGACGTCGTCCAGCCGCAGCCGGGCCTGGCCCGCCTCCACCGGCGGGCGTTCGACGCGCAGCAGGACCTCGCGGCCGACCATCAGGCGCGCCAGCTCCTGGCGGTCGGTCTCGGCCGTGACCAGGCTGCGTACGACCTGGCCGCCGCGCAGGACGGTGACCCGATCACTGATCGTCAGCACTTCGTGCAGCTTGTGGCTGATGAAGATCAGGAGATGGCCTTCGGCGGCCATGCGGCGCAAGGTGACGAAGAGTTCCTGAACCTCCTGAGGAGTCAGAACCGCCGTCGGCTCGTCCAGGATGAGGACCTGGGCGCCGCGGTAGAGCGCCTTGAGGATCTCGACGCGCTGCTGTTCGCCGACCGAAAGCTGCCAGACGTAGGCCGTCGGATCGACTTGCAGCCCATAGTTCGAAGCGAGCTGGCGGACCCGCTCGGCCACCCGGTCCGTGTCCAGCAGCAGGCCGCGGCTGGAGGGCAGACCGAGGGCGACGTTCTCCGCCACGGTCAATGTGGGGACCAGCATGAAATGCTGGTGGATCATGCCGATCCCCTGACGAATCGAGTCGGCCGGGGAGTGCAGCCGAACGGGGCGATCGTCGAGCCGGATCTCGCCTTCGTCCGGCTGATACAGCCCGTACAGGATCCGCATCAGCGTGGTCTTGCCGGCGCCGTTCTCTCCCAGCAGCGCGTGCACTTCGCCCGCCGTGACCGTCAGGTTGACGTGGTCGTTGGCGACGACGCCCGGGAAGCGCTTGACGATGTCGCGCAGCTCGATGCTGCGGAGGGTAGGTGCGGATGGGGCGGGCATCGCAGGTGGGTCAATCGGGGCAGGGCTCTTGCCATGCCCCGATTCGCTCATCTATCTACTCCCCAACCGGGATGACGATGCTTCCGTCGACGATCCCCTTGATCGTTTCGTTCAAGGCGAATTGCAGGTGCTCATCCGGGCCAACGGGGAAATCCTTGTTACGCTCGATGACCAGGCCGCGGTTCGCCAGATCGATGGCGAACGACTGGCCGCCGAGCGTGCCGCCCTGGATCAGGGCGATCATCTCGGTCAGGACGACCTCCCAGTGGTAGACCTGCGAGGCGAAGACGATCTCCGGCGCCAGACTGGCCTGATTCGACTGCGTCCCGAACCAGGACACGCCCGACTCCTGCGCCACGCCGATGGCGCCGGTCACCATCTGGGCCGTGCCGGTCAGGACGTCGGCGCCGGCGTCGATGTGCGTCTGGGCGGCCTGCGAGGCGAGGGCCGTGTCGCTGAACGAGCCGGTCCAGATTGTGGCGACCGTCGCCTCGGGGTCGGTGGCAGTGACGCCGGCGGTGAAGCCGTCGACGTATAGCTTGGCGTCGCCGGTCTCGATCGGCCCGATGACGCCGATCTTGCCGCTCCGCGAGTACATGGCGGCGAGGACGCCATTGACATAGCCGCCCTGCTCGGAGCGGGCCTCATAGGCGAAGACGTTCGGCAGCCCGAAGGTGTCGACCGTCGTTCCCCAGGCGAAGCTGGTGTCGGGGAAGTCCGGTGCGATCTCCTGGAGCGACGAGCCGTACTGGGAGCCGTGGGCGATGACGAGGTCGAAGCCCTGGCTGGCATAGTCGCGGATGGCGGCGGCGGCGTCCTCGATGACGAACATGCCTTCCGAGTAGGCGATCTCGAAGGCCGCCGGGCCTCCCATCTCCGCCTGCACCGCCAGCAGAGCATCGTACATGCTCTGGCTGAAGGCCAGGTCGTTGATGGCGCTCGGCATGACCACCGCCACGCGGAACGGTTCCGCCGGGACGGCGGTGGCCTCGGGTGGAGCCGGCGCTTGGGTGGGCTCCTGCGTCGGCGCCTCCGTCGGTGCTGCCGTCCCGCAGGCGCCCAGGAACAACGCGGCGATGATCAGGACGGCCGTACTCAGGTATAGCTTTCTCATCTTTCTCCCTCCTTGGAGAGTGATGTCACGGACACGGCTCGATACGATCTCAGGACGCCGGCCAGCGGTCGGCATTCAGCCCTCGCCCCGTTCGAAGGGCTTGGTGAGGGCCGCCGGCTGGCGCGCCTTACGGAAGGGAACAACCAGCATCAGGATCGTCAGGACATAGGGCAGCATCAACGCGAAGTCCGGGGCGATGGGGATCCCCAATACCTGGATCCAGTTCTGCAGCGCGTTGACCGTACTGAAGAGGAGCGATCCGGCTAACGCTCCCAGCGGGCTCCATCCGCCAAAGTAGACCAGGGCGACGGCGATGAAGCCCATGCCGGAGGTCAGATTCTGCTGGAAGACGTTGAGCAGGGCAATGGATAAGGAGGCGCCGGCGACGCTCGCCAGGATCCCACCGACCGTCACGGTGGCGTAGCGCACGCGGGTGATGCTGACGCCCAGCGCGTCCGCCGCCGCCGGGTTCTGCCCCGCCGACTTGATCTTCAGGCCCCAGGTCGTGCGATTCAAGACCAGCCAGACCAGAGGCACCAGGAGGTAGGCGGCGTAGACCATCAGGTTGTGATTGAACAGCAAATCACCCACGACCGGCAAATCGCCGAGGAAGGGCAGACGGATCGGGGGGAAGCCGCTGACGGTAGCGACCGAGCCGAGAGTCTTCTGGAAGAGCAGCTCGCTCATCCCTAACCCGAAAAGGAAGACTCCGATGCCGCTGATCCCCTGCTCGGCTCTGAAGGTGACGGTGATCAAGGCGTTGGCCAGACCGAGAATCGCGCCCATCAGGATCGCCGCCAGTAAGCCGAGCCACGGATCTCCGGTCCGGTACGTAAGGTAGAACCCGGCGTAGGCCCCCATCAACATCATCCCTTCGACCCCGAGGTTGAGAACGCCGCTCAGCTGGCCGATCGTCTCGCCGAGGGCGGCATACAAGTAAGGGGTGGCCAGCCGGATGCCGGAATAGACGATCCCGGCCAGCACCGCCGGGGAGAGCAGATCTTGGATCATGTCGGCGCCGCCTGCTCGGCGCCGGAAGCGGCGCCAAGGGCGCTGGCCACTTCGGCTTTCTGCTGTCGCTGCACCATGCGCCTGCGCCAGATGTCGCTCGAGACGACGAAGATCACCAGCAGACCGTTGAGAGCCGTGATCATAGCGGACGGAATCTGCATGGCGCGTTGCATGGCGTTCGCCCCGACGATCAGGCCGCCGAAAAAGACGGCCGCCGGGATCGTCCCGATTGGATGCAGCAGGCCGAACAGGGCGGCGACGATGCCGTTGAACCCGGCAGCTCCGGTGAAGCCGGCCGATGAGCCGTCGGTGAACATTCGGTGGTTCACGCCCATCACCTGCACCGCGCCGGCCAGGCCGGCCAGCGCGCCGCTGAGCACCATCGCCAGAATGCCGTAGCGGCTGACCCGCATCCCGGCCCGACGCGAGGCGAACGGATTCAGACCGACGGCGCGGATGCGAAAACCGATCGTCGTGCGCCACAACAAGACCCAGGCCAGGATCGCCACGATCACCGCCAGCAGAAATCCGGCATGCAATCGCGTCGGCACCAGTCTTGGCAGATCTGCCGCCAGCGTGAACCGCGCCGTCTGCGGGATGAAGGACCCTTTCGACACCTGTTCCGGGTCCATCAGAGGCCCCCGCAGAAGGTAATTGAGCGCCTGAATGGCGATGGCGTTCATCATGATCGTCGTCAGGATCTCGTTGACCTGCAGCCTCGCCTTCAACACTCCGGGAACCGCGCCCCACGCGGCCCCGGCCAGGAACCCGAGGGCGAGACCCACCGGGATGAGAGCCCACGCCGGCCAGGCGCGCAGGGCAAGGACGGCGGCTGTCGCCGCCAGCCCGCCCACAATTAGCTGACCTTCTCCGCCGATATTGAGCATCCCGCCGCGGAAGGCAATACAGATCCCGACTCCCACCAACAGGAGCGGGGTGGCTTTGACCAGGGTGTCCGCCACCGAATTGAGACTGCCAAACGCGCCCTGGAACATGGAGGCGTAGGCCGCAACCGGATCGACTCCGAGTGCCAGGAGCAACAGCGCTCCGACGGCCAGCGCGGCGACAACGGCCGCTAAGGGCGTCAGAATGGCGAGCCAGGTCGGGGAGAGGAAACGTGAGGTCTTGCCCACCAGGTCTCCGTCGACTATCGGCGAGCTGGGAATCGTCCGAACCCTGAAGGCCGGCCCTTCGGCCTCACCACGGAGCGGGCTCCATCGAGGGGGCCGGCCCTGGCTTTGCCGCGGGGCCGCCCCGCAGAAGTATAGGTGGCCGCCTCCGGCGGCGCGCAGTGATGAATGGCCCTCGGAAGCGGACTAAGACTCCCCGCTATCGCCGGATCATCACGCGACCGACTTTGTCTGGACATCGATGGTGAACCCGCGCCGTTTCGCTTGCTCGACGAACTCGGTTCCGCTCATGGCCAGCTCCACCGGGATGACGCCGCGCGGCACCTGACCGAACGCGATCGCCTCGGTCAAGATGGCGGCGTGCCAACCCGTCCCTTGCTCCATGGCGCTGAAGCCGGTCGCCTCATCGAATCGATGAACCAGGTCGACCCCAACCTCGGCCGATCGTCCGCCTTTCTTCCCCTTCGCGAGAATCCGGATGAGGATCAGATCGTGCGCCTCGGGGTCGGCTCGAATCTGCGGATCCCACAGCGTGTGCAGCACGTGTCGAGGGATCACGCGCTGGCCGTCCACCGCCACCGGCTTCATTCCGAGCAGGCCGAGTTGCTGGATGGTCTTGAGTTGGGCGAAATGGCCGGGGTAACGCATCGTCTTGTTCTGCAGCGTCCGAAGTCTTCCGGTGAAGGTGCGGACGGCGGTGGTCAGCCCGCCGGAGGTCGTGAAGGCTTCCAGCGTACCCGTCGGCGAGGGGAACTCGACCAACTCGAATTCCTCGAGCGCGGGGATCCCCACGGGTTTCCCCTCTCGAAGATAGAGACAATCGCCGAAGTATTCGTTGGTCAGTCCCTCGATGCTGAAGTGCAGGCTGTAGTTCCATGGCGGCTTGGGCGCCTGCGGGAGTCCGGCGTCCCACATCAAGACGTCGGTCGTCTGGTCCAGGTGTTCCATGGCGTACAGGATGAGGGACGTTCCCATGCCGGGAACTTGTCCACAATCGGGAACGATGCTGCAGCCGGCTTCGGCGGCCTCGCCGGTTCGGGCAAGCTGTACGAGAACGACCTCGCTGTTACCTCCGAGGTCGGTCATACCGCAGCCGGCCTGGATGGCGGCCTCCGTCAAGCCCAGGTTGAAGAAGTAGGGGACGGCGCTGACGAAAGCCTCGATCCGTTCCTTGCGGAGCCACGCCGCGACGGCATGCGGGTCGCCGGCGTTCACGACTTGTGGCCGCGCCAGAGGGAGTCCAATCAGTTCGTTGACACGCCGGGCGGATCGTTCCGCCTGAGCTCGATCCCCATCCCCCATCCAAATCGCTTCCGCCTCACCAAAACGGGCGAGGTCGTAGGCGGCGGCCGTTCCCTGGCGGCCGGCCCCGATCACTGCAAAACGATGAGTCATCTACGAGTTCCTCCTGGCGTTGAGGCGCCAAGCGTTCCCGGCCCACGGCCGAGCCCTGCCGATCGGGTTCCCATGATATCAGGGGGACGGGGAGCGGCTCCTCTGGAAATGAAAACCGCCGATGTGGAACCGGGTTACGTGAATGCTTGCAGCACCGAGCGAACCGACCCGAGGTAACTGCCCCCGAACAGGTTCAGGTGGTTCAGAAGGTGGTAGAGATTGTAGACCGGGAGACGATCGCGCCAGCCCGGAGGGAGTCGACTCGCTTCGGCATACGCCCCATAGAATGTTTCGGGGAATCCGCCGAAGAGTTCGGTCATCCCGAGCTCGGCCTCCGCCCAGCCGTAGTGACAGGCCGGATCGACCAGGCACGGCTCCCCGTTCGGACCGCGCAGGACATTGCCCGACCACAAGTCGCCGTGGATCAGGCACGCCGGCTGATCCGGAAGGAGGCGGTCCAGCCGGGCGCACAGTGCCTCCACCTGCCCGAGATCAGCCTTCTCGAGCAGTCCTGAATCGCGTGCACGGCGGGCCTGGAACAGCAGTCGGCGCTCGGCGAAGAAGGCATGGCCGTCCGGGGTCCATCCATTGGGCTGCGGGGTGAGGCCGATGTAGTTGGTGTGATCGAATCCGAAGCGCGGGCAAGTGCGCGAATGAAGCTGGGCGAGCTCGCGGCCGAGACGTTCCCAGAAACCGGCGACGTTCCTGCTCGGAGACAAGTCCTCGAGCAGCAAGAACGTTGGGCCCCAAAGGAGCGCATGGGGAAGGCGGGGTCCGGTGCCAAGGGCCAGGGCCATCAGGCCATCGGCCTCGCAAGGAAACATGTCCTCGGGGACGCCGTCATTGACCTTGAGAAAAAGGGTTCTCCCGCCGTCGATCATCAAGCGGTAGCAGGCGTGTATGCATCCGCCGCCCTGCGGGATCGCCTGCGTGATTGCGCCAAAACCTTGAGCCCGGCACCATTCGACGATGGGCTGGGGAAGATTCATGCCCCGCCGGTCTTGAGGGCCTCGAGCAAACCACGCACACCCGCCTCGACGACCCGGTAGGTCTCTTCGAAATCCTCATCTCCATCGTAGTACGGATCAGGGACGGAGGCGTTGCGGCCGGCCTTCGAATCGAAGTCGCGCAACAAGCGGATCTTCTTGGCCTGCTCGGGCGTCCGTGCCCTCGCCTGCAGGTCGCGCCGGTTGTCGGTATCCATTGCCAAAATCAGGTCGAACCGATCGAAGTCGCTCAGCCGCACTTGGCGCGCCTCTCCGTCATAGCGAAGCCCATGCCGCGCGGCGGTCCGGCGCATGCGGGCATCCGGCGCCTCTCCGGCATGCGCCGCGCCGGTGCCGGCGGAGTCGACCTCGTAGCTCCCGTCCAAGCCGGCTTCCTCTGCCAACTGGCGGAAGAGATTCTCCGCCAGAGGGCTGCGGATGATGTTGCCCATGCAAACGAAGAGGATGCGGCGCGGCTCCGTCACCTCGGCATTATAACCGCCGGGTTTCTGTGACCGTTGGATCACGAAGCCGGAGGATCGAGCGGAAGCGGCAGCAGAGTGGCGCGGACGCCGGAAGGCGCCAGCCGGACTTCGGTCGGAGACTGTTGCAGCAGAGCGGACCGCACCAGACCGAGCCCAATCGGGCCGAGTCGCGGCGAGAATGCGGTGCTCGTCAGCCGGCCGACGGGCGCGTCGGCTTGCTCGATGTCCTGCGGAGCGGATACGAGAGTCTCGAGGCGCACCCCGGTGAGTTGCCGGGCGATTCGGCTCCGGCTCTCCATACGCGCGATGATTTCCTGGCCGATGTAGCAGCCCTTGTCGAAGCTGACCAGGTGCCACAACCCGACCTCTAATGGAATGACGTCTTCGTCGATTTCGCGATCGGGAGCCGGCAGACCGCGCTCGATGCGATGCGCCTCGTACGCGGCGGCCTGTGGGGAGCCCGGCCCTCGATCGTTCCAACGCGCTTGCGCGCGGCGATGCAGATCGCCTGCCGCAAGCAGGCACAACCCGGGGAAGGTCTTCTCCGTCCTCCAGAGGAGACTTTCGCCGATGATTGTGCAACTCGGCGAATCCGGTGCGGTTGCGACTCCGGCTGCGGCGACCGCTTCGTCCGTGGCCGATGGACCGTACATCCCCCACAGGTGATAGCCATTGCTCATCTCGCTCAAGACGACATCGTCGTTGAAGAAAATGTAACGGCCGAGCCAGGCTCGCACGCTTTCCGCTCTACCGGGGCTGGTCAGGATCAAGAAGTCCTCCGCTCGGCGAATGACGTGGATCACGTCCACCGTTCGGCCGATGGCGGTCGTCAGGACGGTTGTGCGGATGTGACCCGGCTCGAGATCCGTCATGTTATTGGTGGACATGCGGTGGAGAAGATCGAGCGTCGATGCGCCGCGTGCCACCACCAATCCGGGGGGTTCGTGCTCTACGACGAGACAACTTTCGAGGGCCGCGTGGTAGGCGGCTTGCAGGTCTTCTGAAACGTGGATCTGCGGTCTGTCCATCCTTGGAGATTATATCGGGCTCCCCAGAGAATCATGTCTCTGCTCACCCCCTTTGGTCCCCTTCTTCTCCACCCCCCTGTTGTCCCCCCTAAAGGGGGGACCGTGGGGGGCATGAGCTGCCCCCCACACCCCCTGCAATGGCAGGGCTTCGCGGCCGAAGTAGGCGCGCCTCTTGCACAAGAGTCATGGCTTGCGATTGATATCGTTGCGGCCCGAAAGCTGGCGTTAGTAAGACCCATTTCCGAAAACAGAAACCTGCCGCAATGATGTCGAATCGAGGGCGACCTGTGATGTGCGCGCCCTCCTCGGGCACGAAAGATAGCCATTGCAGGGGGTACGGGGGGCTGCTTAGCCCCCCGGAGTCCCCCCTTGCCCCCTCCGCTTCGCTTCGGGGGTGCTTCGCAAGGGGGAACTAAAGGGGGGTGAACACTTCGAGATGCCACAGGGGGTTGAACGGAGTGGAAGACCAAAAGGGGGTCGAACAGAATGGAGGACCAAAAGGGGGTGACCGCGTGAGATTTCCCAGGGTGTCCCCTGGGTATAATCCGCGCCAATACCGTTTGGAGAACAAGTGGCTGGACGCTCGAAGCGCGTCGAAGAGTTGTCGGTCCCCGAGCTGGAGGCGGCACTGGCGCAGCGTCGGGTGGACGCGCGGCGGCTGCGGCTGGAGCAGTTTCGCGCCTCGGGCCGCGCCCTGCGCCTAGAGGCGCCGGCCGACCGCGGCTGGCCGAACCCGCCGCCGTCCGACGAACTGCGAGAGGCCCCGTCCGACGAGCCGGTGCTTACGCGTCGTCGAACCTTCTTGAACCGGACGCTGCTGCTGGTGGAAATCGGCGCGGTCGCAGGGCTGGCGTTAATCCTGCTCAGCGGCCTGGGCGCGTTGCGCCAGTTGAATGCTGAGGTAGCCGCCGCCCTCGAAGGCCCCATGGCCGTGGCGACACCTCTGATCCGGGCCGTCGTGCTTCCATCCGGCCATACCCCTCCGACGTCGCCGGGCGGCGCGCAGCCCAACGAGGCCGAAATCCCGGAGAATCTGAGACCCTATGTCGCATCGCTGCCGGTCGTCGGTCTTCCAACGCCCGGCCCGGAACAGGCGACTATCATCCACATTCCCGCTCTGTGGAGCTCGCCGGCGCCGGTTGTCCAGGGCGACGGCTGGGAGCAGCTAAGAAAGGGTGTCGCCCAACACTTGGGGACGGCCAATCCGGGTGACGCAGGCAACGTAGTGCTTTCCGCCCACAACGACATCTTCGGTGAGCTGTTCCGCGACCTGGATCGGTTGAAGCCGGGTGATGAAATTCGCTTGTCCACGGCTACGCGCGATTTTGTCTACCGGGTCACCGGCACCGAGATCGTCGGCCCGACGGACGTGCAGGTGATGGAAGCGACGGCCCGCCCTACGGTCACGCTCATTTCGTGCTACCCTTACCTGGTCGATAACAAACGTATCGTCGTCTTCGCCGAGCTGACCAGCGGATGATCGTGGCGAAGGCAGATCGGCGAAAGGGATGGGCATGACCAAGAAGACCAAGAAGATTGAACGCCGGACGACCTCCGCAGCAGGCATCTCCTCGACACGCGGCGAGTCCGGCAGCGGGGATTTCAACCCCGACTATCGATACGTCCGATCGGACCTCCGCCGCATCGGTCTCCTCGCCGGCAGTTTCCTGGCGCTGCTGGTGATCCTTTCCTTTCTCGTGAAGTAGATCGCGCCTCGTACTGAGGGACGCGTGACGACCGCAGACCACACCGAACGACCTCGCGTTCGCTTCAGCTTGCGCTGGAAGATCACGTTACCGTTCATGCTGCTGGCCCTGACGCTGGCCCTGGGCGCCACCTACCTCGTCGGCACCTTCCTCACGACCTCCGCGCAAGAACGATTTCTCCGCCAGCTGGCGGACAGCGGGCAGCAAGCGACCGATGCCCTTGTGCGAGTTGAGAGGGATCTCCTCAGCGAGGAGCGCCTGGTGGCCAACACCCAAGGCGTGGTCGAGACGCTGATCTCGAAGGACGCCGAAGGGATGCGGGATCGCGTTCTCCCGCTGGCGGTGAGCGCCGGCGCCGATCTGGTGGTCATCCTCGATGAACAAGGCGTGAGCCTGCTGACCATCCGCCAGCGCCCGGATGGGACGCGGGGACAGTACGAAACGATCCGCAACGAGGCTTTCTATGCCGGGTGGGAGTCGGTCCAGGCGCTGCTGGCCGGCGGGACGGACGAAAAACGGGCAGGCTTGGAAATCCTCAATCCCGGGCAGGAGGGCGAGACGGCGGTATTCTGGGTGGGCGGGCCGATCATCGGGAGCGGGGACCGCGTTCTCGGCGTCGTGCTGGTGGGCGACTATCTTGAAGGGATGGTCGAGGAGCTTCGGACCCAGGCCGGCGCCAATGTCTCGATCTACGATC
>DATEVL010000137.1:0-44043 GCA_035281845.1 Anaerolineales bacterium
CCGGCGAATGATCCCGCGTCTGGTTGAGAGCGGTTTGGGGGCGCGGGTGTGGGGAGGGTTGGTCCAGCTGGCCGAGGCGCGGCTGGGCGAGTCCGTCGGATTGGAAGGCACTCTGGCCACGCCGATCGACTGGGAATCCGCTGAGAGCCGCTTGCTAGAGGCCGTTGACCGGACCTGGGCCAAGCGTAACGAAGCGACGATCCAAGAAATCGAACAAGAGCTGGCGGTCCAGCTTCCGGATGGCGAGACTCCGGGGGAGGCCGCGCTGGCTCGGGCGCTCGTTCGCATGACGTACGGCCAACGCACCCTCTTCGATCGTCGAACACATCAACGTCGCACGATGGTCGTCGCACGGATGACGTATGCTTTTCCGGCGGCGGCCTTGCTGGAGGGCAGGGATGCCGACGAGCTCACCGACGACATCCTTGAGCACCTTCGCAAGGCACGCAGCGAAGTCGAAAAGAATATCGGCGACGCCGAGCTGCGCCGCGCCGGGGGTGGGCGGCTCTCGGAACTGCCGGAGATGGTGCGAGCTGGGCTGGCTCGGACGCTAGGCTCTGAGGCCTGGGAGGAAATGCTGGAGGCCGGGGCTGCGGAGAGACTGCCGGAGGAGACCCGGGAAACGCTGGCCAAAGCGATCGGTCGAGTCCAGCTCAACGAGATGTACCGTGGGCTGATCCAGGCTGTCGGGGATCGCCTATGGGTCGACTACCTGACGCAGATGGAAGGGCTTCGGACGGCCATCGGCCTGGAAGCCTATGGCCAACGGGACCCTCTGGTTCAGTATAAGAGCCGCGCCTTTGATATGTTCGGCCACCTACAGGCCGACATTCGCTCGGCGGTGGTATCCCGGCTCTTCCGTTCCCCGGCTTCCAGCCGGCCGAGCAGCGCCGCTGCGGCGAGGTCGGCCTCAGGGGAGGAGGGCCCGTCCACGCAAATCACGTCAGCCCAGCCCGCCGATGGCGACCGCAAGCGCCGGCGGCGCCGCCACTGACGGTTCCACGGTGATCCGAGATCACCGAGAGGCAGGATGCGGACCGAGTTCTCGCCTACCGCCCAGGTCCACGCCTGAAATCGGTGGACTTTCATTCACAACCCGTCCGTGACCGGTGTTCCCTGCCGGTTCATTCGCCCACCGCCGACGGGCGACCACAGATCCATCGGGGCTGACATCCAATGCTGATCGGTGATCTAGAGCTCCATCTGGTCAGCGACGGCTTCGTCCGCGTGGACGCGGGAGGACCGTTCGGCCTCGTGCCGCGCGCGCTGTACCATCGATCGTTTCCGCCGGCAGACGACAACACGTTGCCGATGGCGCTGACTTGCCTGCTGGTGCGATCGCGCGGCCAGACGATCCTGATCGATACCGGCATCGGAGAGAAACTTTCGCCCGAGGCGGCGGGGCGCTGGGGACTCGAACGGCCGGGCGGCGGATTGGTCGCCGAACTGGCCGCGCTCGGGGTGCGGCCGGAGGATGTCGACGTCGTCGTCGATACCCACCTCCATGCGGACCATTGTGGTGGCAACACGCGCAGGGGGGCTGGCGAAGTCGAGCCGGCATTCCCACGAGCCAGCTACTGGGTTCAACGGATGGAGTGGGCCGACGCCTCGCACCCTGATGCCCGAACCCAAGGCACCTACCTGGCGGAAAACTTCGACCCCTTGGTCCGGCAGGGACGGCTGCACCTACTGCACGGCAACACGCAGGTCACCGACCAGGTCCAGTGCGTGGTGACCCCCGGCCATACGCGTGGGCACCAGAGTGTGCTCCTTGAATCGGGTGACTGGCGCGGGTTGTATCTGGCCGACCTGGCCAGCTATGCTCTACATTTCGAAAGAAGCTCGTGGATGACGTCTTACGATGTCGAGCCGCTCGAGACGCTGCGAACGAAGACCGTCTGGCGGCGCTGGGCAGCGGAGCACCAGGCCTGGTTGTTCTTCGAACACGACCCTGAGCTGCCCGTGGGGCGCCTTGTCCGCAAGGAAGGGAGTGAACGCGTGGTCGCCGAACCGTTGGCGCGCGATCTCATCGACCCGCTTCCCACTCCGCCACCGCCTCCCGGATCAGCGATCGAATCGCCGGATCGGGAACTTCGTCCAAGCTGAAGGCCTGCACTCCGATGTAGACTCGCACGGCCCCACCTGGGCCCTCGACGAGTCGCACCGCGCGGCTCGCCGCCGGCTGGCCGGCGAGCTTCCCCTCCAAGATCCGATTGATCTGCTCGATCATCGTGCCGCTCGCGGCGCTCCTGCCGTCGCGCCGCTCCTCAGCGGTGCGGGTTGGCGGCGCCTCCCGTTGCATCCAGCGGCCGAGGTCGCGAGCGGCGTACTCGACGCGCGTCCAATCTGGCGACCCTCTCAGCTCGGCTGGATCGCGGTACGTTCGGGTTCCGACCTGCAGGACCAACTCGCCGGAGACTTCGTCCCGCAGTAGCGTCACCACAGGGAACAGGCGCCGATCCGCTTCCGAAGGGGAAGGCGGTGCGGGAGCTTCGTCGGTCATGGCGGGTTCTCCGGTAAGGGGGGCCGGCGGCGCGGCTTGAGTCAGGATCGGAGGTTGTTCGGTCGGCGGCGGCGCGGCGCGTGGCGGCGAGGCCGCTGCGGCGAGGGCGGGAATCGGCGGTGCGGGCTCCTCCATCGCCTCGGACACCTCCGCCGGCGCAGCCGAAGTCGTGGGGGGCGATTCGTCCGAGGCTTCTCCGTCTTCGTGCCCGCGATAAACCACGAGGATCGCGGCGACGGCCAGCGTAATCCCGGCGGCGATCAGCACCAGGCCGAACAACAACGACGAGTCGATCAGTCTCTCCCTCGACCCTCAGGCGAAGGATGGTTACCGTCCCGAGGGGTCATCGATTTCGTGTCATGACCTGCGGGAAGGCTGGCAGGCCGGGCAGAAATGGGTGCCACGTTGCCCAACAACAATGCGCCGGATCGGGGTTCGGCAGACCGGGCAAGGGCGGCCCTCGCGCTGGTACACGCGGAAATGATTCTGGAAGTCTCCGCCGCGGTAGACCCAATCGATGCTGGCGCCGTTGTGGCGCAGGCCGGCACGCAAGGCGGCGCGCATTCCGCGCCACAGACGCTGAACCTCGGCCGCGCTCAGCCGGTTGCTGCGGCGGAGGGGATGGAGCCGCGCCCGATGCAAGGCCTCATCGGCGTAGATGTTCCCCAACCCGGCGACGAAGGTCTGGTCCAAGAGGAGCGGCTTGAGCGCTCGGGCGTGAGCTTGTAGCCGGCGGGCCAGCTCGCCGGCGGTGAAGGTGGAGGCCAGCGGCTCCGGCCCCAGGCCGGTCAGCACGACCTCGGGATTGTCGACCAGGAAGACCTTGCCGAACTTGCGTGCATCGCCGAAACGCAGGTCCCATCCACCGTCGAGGTGGAACACGGTGTGGTCGTACGGACCCGCCGGTTCGGCGGCCGGCTGGAGCGCCAAATCGCCGCTCATCTTCAGATGGATCAAGAGCGTCCCGCGATCCAGTGGGAAGACCAGATACTTCCCGCGGCGACTCACGTCGCGAATGGTGCGGCCGAGGATGTCGTGCCGGAAGCGAGGGGCGGCGGGGGTGGCGATGTGACGAGGCCAGCGGAGCGTGACCCCGTCGATGATTCGGCCAGGAAGCGGAGGGTGGAGAGACGAACCGGAACGCAACTGCCGCGCGATCGTCTCGACTTCGGGCAGCTCGGGCATAAGCGGATTATACCGTCGGGATGGAATGGACCAACGGGGGATCTCCACTCGCTCATCGCCAATCGCCAATCGCTCATCCCATCCGCCAGAGAAGGGCCGGCGATTGACGATTGGCCACACACGTAGCCGCAGGCTTTAGTCTGCGTGAAAGCGCAGCCTAAAGGCTGCGGCTACAACGAGGCTCTGGCTATGAGGCCGCGGCTACGTGTCCTTCAGAAGCGAGTCAATCCACCCGGAGCCAGTCTCGCAGTTGCGATAGACGCGTCGGCCCGATGCCGGGGACGTTGATTAGGTCCTCGACGGCGAGGAACGGGCCGTTCTCTTCGCGATAGAGGACGATCGCGGCCGCGAGAGATGGGCCGATTCCGGGGAGTTGCTCGAGGTCGACGGCGCTCGCATGATTGAGGTCGAGCACACCCGCCACCGCCGCTGCCGCCCCGGCTTCCGTGGGTACGATCGTCCCCCGCGCCGGCACCACAATCCGCAGGCCGTCCTCCACCGGGGCGGCCAAGTTGAGGGCGTCGAGGTCGGCCGCCGAGAGCCCTCCGCCGGCAGCCGCGATCGCGTCCGCCTGGATCGCCCCCGCCGGGAGCAGAACGATCCCCGGATGGCGAACCGCGCCGGCGACATGGACGCGCAAGGGAGAGGGAGTCGGCGGCGGGAGAAGCTCGACAGGAAGGCCGCGCGGCTCTGCCAGGAGAAGGTAGAGGAAGCCGCTTGCAAGAAGCCCGGTGAGAAGTCCGAAGAGGAAACGGCCGCCCCGCGCCATCGTGTCACTCCCCCATTGAGGCCGGTGATGGGATTATCGAATCGAGGGCCTTCCTTGTCAACGGGCATCGTGGAGAGCAGAAGGGGAGATCTTCGACCGACCTGGCCAGCCGGGCGTTAGCTTTGGCGCGATACTCGCTTTAGGTGGCCGGGCGGCTCATCCCGAGGCCGTTGGGCGGCGACGGACCCCCAACCCAAGGTATCTTCGCCCTCAGCCCATCACATGGAGCAGTTAGGATTGAACCAATCCTCGACGAAGACATACTCTCCGCGAACGCTCCTCATAGTGGCAGCCGCCGCTTCTCTCTTGACGCTTACATTCAGCCTGGTCGTCCTCTACTGGGTGGGCTGGCTCAGGCCGGCAACCAACAACAGGCAGTCCAGCGTTCACAACATGGGCCAGATGGTGATGCCCTTCGACCTAGGCGCAACCACTCACGTCTTTGAGATGACTGAAACGGGCGGCATTCAAGAGGTCGTTGCTGACGATCCTTCCGACGCCGCTCAGGTATCCCTGATACGGCAGCACTTGCAGCACGAAGCGCTCCGCTTCCGCGAAGGTGACTTCTCCGATCCGACCACATTGCACGGGAATGACATGCCCGGACTCACCGAGCTTGCCCAGGCCGCGGAGAGGGTCACCATAGACTACACCGAGCTCCCTGACGGAGCTCGTCTAACCTTCACGACATCTGAGTCCTACCTGGTCACGGCCTTCCATCGATGGTTTGGCGCACAACTTTCCGACCATGCCTCGGATGCAACCTACCGGTGATCTGGCGGATCGTCACCCCTTTCCCGCCGCCCAGCAGCTCGATGGAGCACGGCGGCTCATCTCGAGGCCGTCAGGGCTGGCAAGTTCGCGTGTGCCCCGCTGGGAGGTAGAAGCCCCTCCATGGAAATCAGTTACCGTCCTATCGGGGTTATCCACAGCCCTTTCACGGACATCAAGGAGATGCCGATCCAGCCAACAGGAGAAGCAAGCGCCCCAGGCACGGGTGAGGTGTTCCCCGAATTCGTCGAAGGGCTAAGAGATCTCGAGGGCTTCTCGCACGTAATCCTCGTCTATCACCTTCATGAAGTCCGAAGAAAAGACCTGACGGTCACTCCCTTCCTCGGCTCGGGGCCGCACGGCGTCTTCGCCACCAGGGCCCCTACCAGGCCTAATCCGATCGGCATCTCGATCGTCAGGCTTCTCGACATCGAAGGAAACCTGCTCCATTTCGGGAGCCTTGACATCCTTGACGGCAGCCCACTCCTCGACATCAAGCCGTTCGTGCCTGATTTCGATGCGCCTGCGGACGCTCGCGCCGGATGGCTCGAAGACGTCCAAGGCAAGGTCAAGTCCACCAAGTCCGACGCCAGATTCGGGTGATCCTCCTCGACTCCTTGGCTGCTTACAACTCGATGGAACCCCCTCCGCTTCGCTCCGCCCTCTACACCCCTTTCGGGTGTCCCCAGGGGACAGGGCGCCACGCCCTTCGCCCTCTACGCCCCTTCGGGCGCCCCCAGGGGGCAGGGCGCCAAGGGCGGCGCACACCCAGGGTGCACCCGAAGGGGTGCCCGAAGGGGTGAGGGCGGGGATCTTCGACCGACCCGGCCAGCCTGGTGTTTTGGCTTTGGCCGCGACACTAGCCTTGGCTGGCCGGGCGGCTCGTCACGAGGCGGTAAGGCACATCGCTGAAAGCGAACGGTTTCCATTTGATAGGGCATCATCCACAAGCCAATGGCGCAATCCAGGCCCTGAGCTCATCGTCATCCCTTGACTCTGGTCGCCTCATCCTCGCTCTTCTCGCCGCCGAATCCCTCCAACAATCCGGGCACCTTCACCGCAATGGAATCGCGCACTTGGCAGAAGACGGCCATGACTTCAGCGTCCGAGCCTGATGCCCTCGCCGGGTCAGGGAATCCTTACCTTTCAGGTGACGCTTGAGGAAAGCCAGAGCCGCCTCGGCATCATCGTCCATCAAGATACGGGCCAGTTCGATCACCTCCTCATCCTCGAGAAGGATCAAGGCCGCCCTTTTTGACTCGGTCATCATGCTGCCACCTGCCCGCGCCGCCTTGCCTGGGGCGACGCTTCCTGCCCCGATTCCACCGGCCGGCCGTCCTACCCCAAAGCGGGGACCGTTTCCTCTACCTGGCGGAAATACCTCCGCTGCATCCAGAAGGCCACATTCACCAAACCGATCATGACCGGCACTTCGATCAGTGGCCCGATGACCGCGGCGAATGCCTCGCCCGAGTTGATGCCGAAGACGGCCACCGCCACGGCGATCGCCAGCTCGAAGTTGTTGCTGGCGGCCGTGAAGGATAGGGTCGTCGTCTTCGAGTAGTCGGCCCCCACCCGACGACCCATCCAGAACGAAACCAGGAACATCACGACGAAGTAGATCACCAGCGGGATGGCGATGCGAACAACGTCCAGCGGGATCGCGAGGATCAGCTCCCCTTGCAGGCTAAACATCACCACGATCGTGAACAACAGGGCGAACAGGGTCAGCGGGCTGATGCGCGGAATGAACTTCTGCTCGTACCAGGCTTTGCCCTTCGAGCGGAGCAGGATGAGACGCGTGAAGAACCCGGCCAGGAAAGGGATGCCGAGGTAGATGAACACGCTGCGGGCGATCTCGGCCATCGTGATGTCCACGGCGCTCCCCTGCAGCCCAAGCCGCGCCGGTAGCACGGTGATGAAGATGTAGGCGTAGACGCTGTAGAATAGAACTTGGAACACGCTGTTGAAGGCGACCAGTCCGGCGGCGTACTCGGTGTCCCCCTTGGCTAGTTCGTTCCACACGATCACCATAGCAATGCAGCGCGCAAGACCGATCAGGATCAGGCCGGTCATATATTCCGGGTAGTCGTGCAGGAAGACCACCGCCAGGACGAACATCAGGATCGGCCCGATCACCCAGTTCTGCAGCAGCGACAGGCCTAGGATCTTGCGATTCCGGAAGACCTCGCCCAGCTCCTCGTAGTGCACCTTGGCCAGCGGTGGATACATCATCACGATCAGGCCGATGGCGATAAGGATATTGGTCGTGGCAACGGTGACGGACGCATTGAAACTCTGCACTGCTTCGGGGAGCAAGTAGCCCAGGGCGACCCCGAGCGCCATGGCCAGGAAGATCCACAGGGTAAGATATCGGTCGAGGGTCGATAGGCGACGGGTGGATACGGCTGCACCAACAGCCATCTCAGCCTCCTTGCAGTGCCGTCGCCAGCCAGGACGTGACCTCGGCCTCGCTGGGGATGCGGCCGGCGCAAACAAGGTCCTCGTTGACGACCAGCCCTGGGGTGGCCAGCACCGGATACTTCATGATCTCTGGGCGAGCCGTCACCTTGACGATCTCGGCTTCGATCCCCAGGTTCGTAATCGCCCGACGAGCGATCGCCTCGACCTGCTTGCAGTTGTCACAGCCGGAGCCGAGCACTTTGACGGCCAGCCATCCGGCACCATATGGATCCTGGTTGATAGCCTCCGGTGCCTGGCTCATAGCCGGGTGGGCTTCCGCTATCACGCCCGTCACCGGAGAGGTCAGGCTGATGTTCACCTTGATCGTCTCCAGGGTGGCGATCTCATCGCTTTGTCCAACCGCGGTCCCGGCCGGCTTCACGTCGACGAAAGCCACATCTCCGCTGCGCTGTTGCAGGAAGTCCGACACCCCGACGCGGACCCGGATCCCCGCAGGCTTGGCCCACAGGCCCTCACTGGTGTAGTACCTATCCAGCTCGACCTTAAAGGTGAATTTGTCGATCGTGGCTTCCAGGAATTCCTCCATCGCGTTTGCTCTCCCTTGGGCTTCTCTCCATGCCCTGCAGTAATCCAGCTGCATCTGCCGAGGACCCTGCGTAAGGGCCGCCGAATGCAGTGGGCCGATGTCCTTACTCCTAGAATCGACTTCCTCACCGGCCTTCCCTGACCATTAGGCGCGAGCCTCCGTGATCGGCGTGCATTCC
The DNA here is from genome assembly GCA_035281845.1 of Anaerolineales bacterium. GTDB lineage: Bacteria > Chloroflexota > Anaerolineae > Anaerolineales > E44-bin32 > DATEVL01. Next base: position 8,417 of record DATEVL010000137.1, read on the forward strand.
GGGCAAGAGCAAATCGCTTGCCGCCCTGAAGCTCGCCGGTGCGTCCCGCCAACCTCGGGCAAGAAGGTGTCGAGAAGCTTGACGACACGCGAATCAGTCAATCGGTAGAACACATAGGTGCCATCCCGGCGTTCCGACAGCAGGCCTGCCCGGCGAAGAACCATGATCTGCTGAGAAATGTAGGGTTGGCGATAGCCTAGATGCGCTTCGAGGTGGCAGACGCAGGCTTCCCCATGCCGCAGCAGGTCCACGATCTGCAGCCGGGCCGGGTGGCCAAGGGCCTTTAGAAAGCCAGCCGTATCCTCCAGACGTTTCATCGGCAATCCATTCATCTTTCTGAATGAATGATACGCCGGGCGGCCTCCCGAGAAGGGGGAGGATTGTCACCGAGTGGGCGTGACGGTCTCAGGGGTGTTGGCTTACGCCCGTGCGATGTAGGGCCCGTAACAGGGGCAACCGCTCAAACGAAGTAGAGCACCAGCCCGTCGAGTGCACAGGTTCAGGTCGCTGTAACCTATCCCGTCAACGGGGCATGTGACTGAGTACATGTCAGCTGGCCCATTTCGGCTCCCTGGCATTTGAAATGACCAAGGACCGGTTCCAGGGGAAGCCCCGCCGCTATAATGTCCGCATGCCGGGGTTCTTCACGGGCGGCGGCGACGATGGTTTCACCGGGGTCCTCGGAGAAGGTCGCGTTCCCAAGCACGACCACCGGATCGAGGCCGTCGGCGCTCTCGACGAAGCCGCCGCCGTCCTCGGCCTGGCGCGTTCCCTGACCGAGTCCTCGGACGTACGGGCGACTCTCGAGAACCTGCAGCGGCATCTCTACCAGGTCATGGCCGAGGTTTCTGCACCCGGCCAGAATGCGGCCCGCTTTCGCACGATCGGAGCCGACCAAGTCGAGTGGCTCGAAGAGACGATCGAGCGCTTCTCCCCGGAAGCCGAGCTCCCCAATGGATTCTTGCTTGGAGGCGACAGCCCGGCCGGCGGCGCGCTCGATCTTGCGCGCACCGTTGTGCGCCGGGCGGAGCGAGGTCTGGCGGCGCTGGTGCACGACGGCCAAGTCGAAAACGTCTCTCTCCTTAGCTACCTCAACCGCGCCTCGTCGTTGTGCTTCGTGTTGATCCTCGTCGAATACCATCGCGCAGGCATCTCTCCGACCATGGCCAAACTGTGACCCGGCAGCCTGGGGGCGAGGCGGGGAGAGAGCCTTCCGCTACGGCCAAGGGCCAGGCACCGGGATGACCGGTACGCTGCTGAATGTTGCTGCCGTCCTGCTGGGCGGGCTGATCGGCCTCGCTTTCGGGTCGCGCTTTTCGGAACGGGCGCGGCAGACCATCCTCTTCGGGATGGGCCTATTCACGGCCGCCATTGGCGTGCGGATGTTTCTTGCGACCCAGAATCCGCTGTACCCCCTGGGCGGCATCGTGCTTGGAGCCTTGATCGGTGAGGGGTTGCGAATCGAAGAGAGCCTGGCGCGGCTCGGGGCCTGGTTGGAGGCGCGGTTCACCCGCGGCGAAGGGCAGACGACTTCCCTCTTCGTCCGCGGTTTCCTGACCGCAAGTCTGCTCTTCTGTGTCGGCCCGATGACGATCCTGGGCTCGATCCAGGACGGGCTGACAGGCGACTATCAACTGCTGGCGATCAAGTCGGTCCTCGACGGATTTGCGGCGATGGCGCTTGCCTCGACGCTCGGGGTGGGGGTGCTGTTCTCCATTGTTGTGATCCTGGTCTACCAGGGAGGTCTGACGTTGCTGGCGTCTCAAGCCCACGGCGTCCTGACCGAAGCCATGACGGCCGAGATGACCGCGGTCGGGGGTGTCCTGCTCATGTCGTTAGCCGTGAGCTCGATGCTCGAGCTGCGGTCCATCAGGACCGGAAACCTGTTGCCGGCTCTATTCATCAGCCCGGCGTTGGTGGCGCTGGTCGCCTGGATCGCGCGCTAGCTCAAGGGACGACCGCGTTCCTTCCTCCCCTGTCGAGCGCGGTTGGCCCGACGGGGGAGGGCAGCGTGGGGTCTACTCTCCTCCCAGTTCCGCTTCAATGGCCTGCTGGAAGACTTCGAACGACTGTGCGCCGATCACGGGCTTTCCGTTGATGAGGAAACTCGGTGTCGACGTTAGACCGCTCTGTTTCGCCAGGAGATCGTCGGCCGAGACGGCGGCCCGAGCATCCGCCGAACCGAGGCAGGTATCGAAGGCGTCCCTATCCAGCCCGAGCTGCTCCGCCATGGCCAAAAGACGCGGATTGCTGTAATCCCCGATGTTCTCGCCGGTCTGATTGGCAAAGAGGACGTCCTGGTAGTTCCAAAACCGGTTCTGGCGGCCGGCACAGACGGCCGCTGCCGCCGCTGCATGCGACTCTTGCCTGGCGTTGTTCTGATCGACAACAGGGAAGTGGCGATAGATGAAATAGACTTTCCCGGTCCGGACGTACTCATCGACAATCTGCTGCAGGGTTTCATCGTGGAAGCGTCGGCAGAACGGACACTGGAAATCCGAGAACTCCTGGATCACGACCGGAGCATTCGGATCGCCTATGGCGTGATCGTCAGGCGAGGGGTACACGACGGGCGTGGCCACGGCGATGTCGCCGACCGGGCTCAGCGATGGGCGTAGGACCAGAAACGCCGCCACCAGGACCACCCCGGTGATGACCAGGACCCACGTCACACGCTGTTGGCGACGGCGCTGGTTCCGTCGTTCTCGCAATTCGGAACGCCTAGGCATGACCTCTCCTTCTCGAGGAGGGCGGCCGCCCTCCGGATTCACTCACCCGGCATGGGCCAAGGCCCAGCCGGTGGACACTTCGACGACTTTCGCCCATTCGAGTTCATTGTGCGTCTCGTGGTAGAGCCCGGGCCACAGACGCAAGGTCTTGTCCACCGAGCTCGCCTTCTCGAAGAACTCGCGGGTCGCCCGCGGGTCGGTAATTCGGTCCGCTTCGCCGTGCATCAGCAGGATCGGTAGATGGAACTCCCCGGCATGGGCCAGGGCCCATTCCCCACCGTTGAGAAAGTCGATGCCGATCCGAAAGGACATCCGGTCGTGGACCAGTGGGTCCGCGGCATAGGCGGCGACGACCGCCGCATCATGCGACAGCGCCGCTTGATCAAGGCCGGTGGAGGTCGTCATCGAGGGGAGAAAGCCTTTGAGCAGCTTCCCCATCAAGACCTTGAGGGCCGGAGCGGGGAAGGAGAGGCGGAGCCACGGGCTGGTGACGATCACTCCCTGGATCCCTGTCGGATCGGTCAGGGCGCGCAGCAACACGAGCAGGCCGCCCGTGCTGTGCCCGTAAGCCAGGCGCGGTCGGGCGGAGGCCAAGGCCAGCATCCGGCCGACGTCGTCGAGCATGTGGTCGAGCGAGGGCGAGTGCCCGCGGGCACCTTCGGATCGGCCGTGTCCGCGCCAATCGAAAGCCAGGAAGACGAACCCGCAGCGTACAAAGGCCCGCGCCACATGGTGATAGCGCCCGGCATGCTCGCCGTGCCCGTGGGCCAGGCATACGGTACCGCGCGGTGCAGCCGGCGGGTCCCAGCGAAACCAGGCCAGGCGCAGGCCGTCTTGAGAGAGGAAATGCCCCTGATCCGTCGGGGGGAAACTCGAAGGGGTCGGAATGGGTGACATGACCGTGGTACGGGCTGGGTCGAAGGCAACACCGGCGCCGGAAATGTTGGGAAGTTGAAAGGCCTGGGAGAGTGGGGCGCATTATAACATCGGAGGTGTCCGAGGTCATCGAATGCGTATCTTCCGGCGAAACCCGGTCCCGGGTCGTGCCGCCCGCGAGGAGGCTGGTTCGTCTATGGCGGTAGCTCCGAAGTTGCGGCAACCCTACCTCAATGTCCCGGCACCGGGGAACGGAAAACTGCGGGTGCTGGTCGTCGATGACGAGGTGGCCTTCGGCAACGTGATGCGCGAGGTGCTGGTCTCGTTCGGGCTCGAGGTCCGTCTTGCCTATCGGGCCGAGGAAGCGCTGAACCTGATGCGCCAGCAGACTCCGGACCTGCTGATGGTCGACGTCATGATGCCTGAAGTCGACGGGTTATCGCTGATTCGCAAGGTTCAGAACGAGCCGACTTGGCTCGACATCCCGATTCTGGTGGTGTCGGCCCGTTCGGCCAAGACGGATATGCATGAGGCACTCTTCGCCGGGGCCGATGCCTTCCTGGCCAAACCGTTCACCGCGGAGGACCTGCGTCAGGTTCTCCGCCCCTACCTCCCCGCCGGCCACCACGTGTAGAGACGCCCCCGCCGGCGCCGAGCCCCCGGAGCTTCCCATCCTTCCCTTCGGCAATGAACTTGCATCGTTTCGCCTGCCGGCAGAGGCCACGATGGCGGCCGGCGACAGGCGGCCCGTGGAAGATCACCCAGAGTCCATCCGACCGGTCGGCGGCGCAGTTCACCACGCGGATTCGCCGCAGGGCCCGGCGATTCTCGTCGTCGATGACGACCCGACCTTCTGCGCCATCATGGCGGAGATCCTCAGGATGTACCGGGCTCGGGTCTACACAGCCTCCAGCGCCAGGGAGGCCATGACCATCCTCGAACGCGTCACGCCGGATTTGATCCTGACGGATGTCATGATGCCGGAGATCGACGGGTTGACCTTCGTTAGGCGGATTCGCTCCGGCGGCTCTCTCGAAGGGGTCCGGATCATCATCGTCAGCGCCAGGGTAAGCCACCTCGAGCAGGCAGCCGCACTGCAGGCCGGTGCCGACCAGTTCCTCTCCAAGCCCTTCTCCATCGTCGAACTCCGCGCGGCCGTCGGGCGGTTGCTGCCGAATTGATCGCTTCGACGCGTTAGGCCAGTCCTTTCTCCGGGCGTTGGGGGAAGAACCGCAGTCTAGCGTTCCCTCCTTTACCCCTCTTCTACTCCAAAGGCTGTCCTCCTCTCCGACTTCCGACAACGGCTCCATCGGACGCTTTCGCGGTGGGTGAGACAGAGGCCAATGCCCCGCCTCACCTGACGGAAGGCGCCATAAAGCTAAGCGGGCGAAGGTAGACGAAGGTTCCGCGGCTAGCCCTCGCCATCGGCAAGGAGCAGAGATGCTCCTGGTCCGGTCGGCGCCACCGTTTGCAGGGGGGGCATGGCGGAAGCCACAAGCCTTTCCGGGCCAAGGGGGGCCAACTCCGAATATATATACCTGGACAAGAAAGGCATGCTCCCGACGTTGAGCGCCCTGGCCGAGCCGAACCGCCTCCGGATTATCGAACTCCTGCGCGAGGGCCCTCGCCCGGTGGGTGAGATTGCCGCGCGGCTCCGGCTCCGCCAACCACAGGTCTCCAAACACCTCCGCGTGCTGAGCGACGCTGGGCTGGTCGAGGTGCACCCGTCTGCTCAGCAGAGGATCTACCGGCTGCGGAGCGAGCCATTCCAGGCGTTCGACGCGTGGCTGGAGTCCTACCGGGATCTCAAGGAAGCAAGCTAAGATCGCCTGGAAAAGCATCTACATAGGCTACCAGCAAAGGCGAAGAGCCATGGTCGCAAAAAGTAACACCGCCTACAAGGTAACGCTGCCGTCGGATCTGGAGATCGTCATGACGCGCGTGTTCGATGCGCCGCGCGAGTTGGTGTTCAAGGCCCACGTTGACCCAAAGATGATAGCCCAGTGGTGGGGGCTGCGGGACAACACGACCATTGTGGACAAGCTCGACGCGCGGCCGGGCGGTGCCTGGCGCTTCGTCCAGCGCCGCGCGGACGGGAGCGAAGAGGGCTTCCACGGCGAACTCCGCGAGATCGTGCCGCCCGAGCGCTTCACCTGGACCTTTGAATGGGAAGGGATGCCGGGACACGTGGGGTTGGAAACGTATGCGTTCGAAGAGCACGCCGGCAAGACGACGCTGACCGCCACCTCCTTCTTCAACACGCTTGAGGAGCGCGATGGAGTGATCGCCTCCGGCATGGAGGCCGGTGCGAACGAGTCGGCGGATCGCCTCGAGGAACCGTTGGCCAGCCGCAAGCCTGAACGGCGGCATGCAAAGAAAAAGCCCCTGGATGTGAACCAGGGGCTTCTTGTTGTCTCGGGTGGTTGACGGGCGGGCGGGAGTCGAACTCACGCGCGATTCCCACAACAGTTCATCGTGCTGGAGAACGGCGGAGCTGCGATGGGCAAAGGCCGTTCCTAGGCCTGGCGTCAACCAGGGTTGCCGTCGCTGCCGTCGCTGGCGGAGCCAGGTCCCGGCGCTCGTCGACGAGGGGGCAACAAACACCTTCCAGCAGAGGCCTGTCTTCAGCCGGCCAGCAAAGTCTCGAACACCGCGTACCGCTGCCCGGTCTCGCGGAAGCCCAGCCGGTGATAGAGCTCCTGACTGCGCAGGTTGTCGGCCTGAGTGTTGAGGGTGACCGAGTCGTAGCCGCGCCGCTGCAGCCGCTCGAGCAAGTCAATGACGAGAGCCGCCCCGAGACCGCGCCCCTGTAAGACAGGGTCGACGGCCAGCCGGGCAAGATGCGCGCCAAGTGCCGAAGCCGTCGTCAATTGATAGCCCACCAAGACGCCATCGACGTCGGCCCCGGTGGCTACGATGGATTGGCGCAGAGCGGCTGCCAGGCTTTCACGGCCGTTCTGCCACAACAGACTGAAGGCTTTCGAGTCGACTCGTTCAATGTGGGGCAAATCCTCGGGACGCAGAGCCCTCAAGCTTCCTGGGAAGGACGGCAATGGAGGAACCGTGGACCCCCGCCACTCGAAGAAGACGACGGAGTTCGTCTCCCCAAAGCCAGCTTCCTCCAACAGAGGCCGCATCCAATCACCGGAGATGAGCGAGGCGACCCGAGTCGCCCCGAGGGCGATACACTGCGCCGCTGCCTCGGCCCACAACTGACGCCAGGCGGAAAGCGGGGGCAAGCTCGCATCGACGCAGAAACTTCGGATCCAGGCGGCGCCTTGTGGGTCGGGAGGCGCGGCCAGATGGGCGACCAGTCGTTGTCCGTGATAGCCGAGTAGATTGGGAGGCCAGGCGAGCAGGTCGAGTGGGTCGCGCCAGTCCAGATGAAAATGCCGCCAGTGGGCTGCGCTCAGGAGGGCGGAGATCTGAGGGCGATCGGCGGGCGACGCTTCTCGTATGACCAGCGGAGGAGAGGATCGCATGACGCGTTCACGGCCGGGGCAGGCGGTAGGCCAGGTTCACCATCCCCCGCAAGAAGCGCCGCACCAAGCCGGGCTTCGGGTTGGCGTTGAGTCCCGCCTGCGCCGAAGCGGCCGCGGCTAGCGGATCGCCGCGGCCGAGCTGAAGCCGGGAGAGAGCCTGCCAGGTTTGAGATTCGCCTGATCGATCGCCGGCCGAGTGGAGTCCGTCGACGGCCCGTTGGTACGCGTCGACGGCCTTGTCGAGCTCGCCTGCCGCCTCCAGCGCAGCCGCCAAGTTCCCGGTGGCGCGGGCTGCCTTCAAGCGGTCCCCTGCCCGGGCGAAGGTCTCTGGCGTGCCTTGGACTACGGCGACGGCCTCTTGGCCGCGGCCCAGAGCCACGAGGACGACGCAAAGGTTGTTGGCCATCTCCGCCGCCTTAGGGGCGTCTCCGGCGGCGTCGTAGGCCGCCTTCGCGGCGGCGTATCCTTCCCTGGCCGCAGCGTGGTCGCCCTGGCGGTAGGCAGTCATGGCGCGGCTCTCGAGATCCGCTGCATTGCCGGAGGGGCTCGTCATCCTTTGGCTCTCTCGGGCGTCATTGGTGCGTCAACCTCGATCACAAGGCGGGAAGAGGGGCAAGTTCTGCCCGGGCATCGCACAAGCTCCCCGCGAGCCCGAAGTTCGCGTGGAGCTGCCGCGGTCTCCTGGTTCGACTTGGCGCCTAATGCCCTTCGGCATGCCCCCCTCCGGGGTCCCCTCCGGGATGCGAAGCGCGATGCGAAGCGCGACGAAGCGCGATCCCCTTCGGGATGAGAGGCGCGACGGCCAGTGGCTCTTGCCAGGCCCGACTTTGCCCCTTCGGTCTCTACGTCCCTTCGGCCTCTACAGGCCGCCAAGGGCGGGCGCCCCCAGGGGTCAGACCGCCGAGGGCGGGCGCCCCAAGGGCGCAAGTCCCCGTCCTCTACGCCGTTCGGCGCACCGCAGGTTGCAGGGCGCCACGCCCTTCGCCCTCTACGCCCCTTTGGGCGCCCCAGGGGGCAAGGCGCCAAGGGCGGCGCATCCGCCCTTGGCGCACTGTGCGGGCCCGCGGCGGTATTTTCCTCAGACATCATAGGGATTCCTCTCTCGGCCGTGCCGGCCTCGCTCGGAATGACATTGAGGTAGGTGTCCTCTTGTGCGAAGGTCTCCCTACATGTTGTCATTCCGAGCCCCCGCAGGGGGCTAGGAATCACCAGAGCGCGACACACGCCTCAAGACCTGCGGGCGGCACACCTCGCGCCCGCGGTGCTATTTTCCTCAGTGCGAAGGGGTGAAGGCGGCATCGCCGAAGAAATAGAGAATGCCGAGCCCGAGGCAACGTGCAGGATCACAAGGTGATCTCGAGGAATCCTTCGCCCATCGTACGAACCTTGTCGACCGGGATGTCGCTCATCTTGAGGGCCATCCGCAGATAGGGCTCGCTCTTGGGAGATCGGATGAATTCCCGAATGTCGGCGGGGAGACGAAGGAAGGCCTCGAATCCCCGTTCGGCCGCCTCCCACTCTCCGATCGGCCCGCGTGTGTCCTGGTATTCGCTCAGGTCGCGCCCGAGGGCGTCGGCGATCGACTCCAGCTCGGCGACGGGGATCGGCCGTTCGCCTTGTTCGAAGAGCGTCAAGCGGCCGGCCGGAATCCCGGATCGCTTGGCCAGATCGCGCACCGTCATCTCGGCCTCGGTGCGGTGGGAGCGAACCATGGCGCCGATGTAGTGCTGCCTCAGCGAGACCATGACCGCCGGGTTGAAATCAGTCTTCTTCTTGGCCTCGCCGCGGGCCGGGTGCAGAAACTGAGCGAGCGCCACGTCGAGCTGGTAGCCGACGAGTTCGAGCTCGGGCAGCGATATCCCGCGGCGACCGCGCTCGTAGGAGGAAAGCACCCCGCTCGAGACCCCGATCATTGCCGCGGTCTCCTTCAGGCTTCGGCCGGCCGAGAGGCGCGCCTGACGGAGCACGGCGCCGAGCATCTTTGTGCGAAGTTGAGTCGCCTGACGATCCGCCATGCCGCTTGTCCCTCCCTGGATAGCCCACGGGGATTATATAGTGGTCAGTGGTCAGTGGCCAGTGGTCAGAAGGTCGCCTTCAATCATCAGTGATCAGCCGATCTCCTCTCCCCAAACAATCGCCAATCGCCAGTCTCGACTCTCCTACAACTAGTCCCATGGTTCCATTCCTCGATCCCCCGGGTTTGATCAACTGACCACCGATCACCGACCACTGACCACTTGTCCTTTCAGGTGCCGGCTCCCGTCTCATTTTCCGCCGGCATGTAGTATCCCAACCCCTGACGAGTCATGATGTGGATCGGGTTTTTCGGATCCGGCTCGATCTTCTGCCGCAGCCGGCTCAGGCAGACCCACAGAATCTCCTTGTCTTCCCGGTACTCCGGCCCCCAGACGGTTGTCAGCAGCTCTTCCGGGGTGAGCATTCGACCCACCGCGCCGGCCAGCGTCTGCAACAAACGGTACTCGGTGGCGGTCAGCAGGACCGGTTTGCCCTGGCTTAGCACTTCGGCCTTGGCCAGGTCGATACGCAGCTCGTGGTGCTGAAAGACCGGCTGGTGGAAGGCACCGGTATCCTGTCGCTCGGCACGGCGCAGCACGGCGCGCACGCGCGCCAGAAGCTCCTGCGCGCTGAAGGGTTTGACGATGTAGTCGTCCGCCCCGATGTCCAGGCCCTTCACCCGGTCGCGCTCTTCGCCCTTGGCGGTGACCATGATGATCGGCACGGTGGAAAACTCGCGGATCCGGGTGCAGGCGGTGAAACCGTCCATCACCGGCATCATCACGTCGAGCAGAATCAGGTCGGGTTGGGAGGCGGCGACGCTTTCCACCGCCTGCTGGCCCTCGGCGGCGGTCGTCACCGCGTAGCCTTCGCTCTGCAAGTTGACTTCCATCAACCGAAGGTAGCGAGGCTCGTCGTCAACGAGCAGGATGGTCTTCGGGTCGCTCATGGGTATCCTCCGTGGCCTCCAGGGTTGCCAGGGGAAGGTCGAAGAAGAAGCGCGTTCCTTTTCCAACCTGGCTTTCTACGCCGATCCGGCCGCCGTGACTTTCGATGATCTTGCGGCAAATGTACAGGCCCAGGCCCGTGCCGCGGACGGAGCGCTGCGTGTCGGGGACGCGATAGAAGCGCTGGAACATCTGCGTCAAGTGCTCCGGAGCGATGCCCGGCCCTTGGTCTTTCACCTCCACCACCACCGCCTCGCCGTCGCGGTGGGCCTGCAGGTCCACCGAAGCGCCCGGCGCGTATTTGGCGGCATTCGAAAGAAGATTGTCGAGCACTTGGGCGATGCGCGTCGAGTCGATCTCGAGGATCGGTAGACCGTCGGGAACGTCGACGCGCAGGACCATCTCCGGGTAGGCCGCATTGGCCCGCTCGGCCACGCTGCGAAGGAGCGGGGCGATCCGCGTGGCCTCGCGGGTCATGCCGATCGACCCCGACTCCAGACGCGACGAGTCCAGCAAGTTGTCGATCAGCTCCCGCAGTCGGTCGGCCTCGTCGTCGATGATGCGCAAGAACTCCTGGCGGGCGGCGGGATCCCAGTGTGCGTCCTGCCGCAGCAGCGTCGTCGTGTAGCCCTTGATGAAGCCGAGAGGCGTGCGAAGCTCATGCGACACGGTCGAGACGAATTCGTCCTGCATCCGGGCCAGTTCGCGCTGGGCCTCGAGCGAGGCGATGCGCCGCGCCATGCGCCGGTTCTCAAGCAGCTGGCCGACGTGCCAGGCGATGAACTCGGCCAGCCGGATATGTTCCGCCGGGAAGACCGGGCCGCCAAAGCGACCGAACACCAGGCCCCCGACGCAACGACCGCCGACCATCATCGGCAAACCCAGGTAGTCGCGCCGCCGGTCGCGTCCTTGTACCGCCGGGCCGACGTCTTCCTGGCGCAACACGCTCTGACCGGTCCGGAAGGCCTCGATGGCGGCCGGCTCGCCCCAGACGAGCTCGGCCTCGCGGTCTCGCCCGCGCCCCAACGCCAGCGCGTACGACGGCTCGAGCTGGCCGCTCTCCTCGTCTTCGAGGAAGAGCGAGACGACGTCGAAGATGAAGATCGTGCGCGACAGGCGAAAGATGGTGTCGAGGCCCGCCTCGGTATCGAAGGTCTCGGCGACGACGCGGGCGATGGCGTAGACAGCGTTGAGCTCGCTGCCGTACGTCAGCGGTCCCGCCGGAACGAGCGGACCGGTCATCCGGCGCGGGCCTCCACCGGAAGCAGGAACGAGAACGTCGACCCCTCACCGACCCGGCTCTCGAGGTTGAGGGGGGCGCCGTGCGCATCCAGAATCAGGCGCGCCAACGCCAGGCCGAGGCCGGTCCCGCCGTAGCGGCGGGTCGGCGAACCGTCGAGCTGGTGAAACGGTTCGAACACTTCTCGCAGGCGTTCCTGCGGGATCCCGATGCCCGTGTCCGAAATGGAGATGGCCACGGCGCGTGGCTCCGGCTTCACCTTGATCTTGACCACGCCTCCGGAGGGGGTGAACTTGACGGCGTTGTCGAGCAGTTGATGAAGCACCCAGCTCAGCCGCTCCGAGTCCGCCAGGGGTGTCGGAAGCGGTTTGGCGATTTCGGTGACGATCTTGACCCCGGCCTTCTGCGCCTTGGCCCGCGATCGGTCGATGGCCCGATCGACGAGCTGCGGGATGGCCACCGGTGTCACGTTGAGCGCGATGCCGGTCCGGGAAGCGGCGGAGAATTCGATGAGGTCCTCGATCAGCCGGCCCAGGCGTTCCGTCGCCCGCTGCACGACGGCCAGCGCCGACCGCTGTCCGGGATCGAGCTGGCCCAGTTGGCCTTCCGCCAGCAGCTCGATATAGCCTTTGATGTGCGCCAGCGGGGTGCGCAGTTCATGGGAGACATTCGAGATCAGATTGGCCTTGAGCTGGTTGAGTTCGCTCAGCCGCTCGAGCGCCCGTCGCAGGTCCGCCGTTCGCTCCTCCACCCGCTGCTCGAGTTGACGGTTGGATGCCTGCAACGCGGTGTGAAGCTCGAGAATCTGCATGTTGACGGCGCGGTCGACGACCTCCCGGTCGACGACCCCCATCTCGATCAGCGTCTGGCCCAGGACCTTGCGCTCGCCGCGCGCTTCGGCCTCCCGCTGACGCGCCAGCGCCAGCGCCAACTGATTCTCCGTGAGCTGATGTTGTTCCAGGAGAAACGTCCCGAGTTTGGGGATCGTCGTTTCGGGGGGGGATGGGCCCAAGGGCGTTTGAGGGACGCCGCTGAGGTAGGTGCGCTCGGCGAGCAACGAGACCAACGCCAGGTCGAGCCCGCAATTGGGGCAGACCCGGCTGTCAAACGGCAGCCGCTGCCCGCAATGCGGACAGTCGACCGGCGTCAGTCCGAGGGGCGCAGATTGGGCCATGGATCCAGCGCGTCGATGCGTGGAAGTTTAGCCGCGGTAGCACAGCGGGGCAAGGAGGGTCAGAAAACCATGGCCCAACTGGGCATCCCCTCGAGGATCCCGAAACACACCGAGACAGATGTTCCCCTGTGTGATCCGGAGCGCGATCATGCTCTATCCCGCAAAGGGTCAGAGCCAGGCCGGCCCAAATCCCATGGCCCTACCGCCCTCACCCCTTCGGGCACCCCTTCGGGTGCACCCTGGGTGTGCGCCGCCCTTGGCGCCCTGCCCCCTGGGGGCGCCCGCCCTTGGCGGCCTGTAGAGGCCGAAGGGGCGTAGAGGGCGAAGAGCGTGGCGCCCTGTCCCCTGGGGACACCCGCCCTTGGCGCCCTGCCCCCTGGGGGCGCCCGCCCTTGGCGGCCTGTAGAGGCCGAAGGGGCGAAGCCAGGCCCCGCAAACTGGACGTGGCCATCGCGCTTCGTCGCGCTGCGCATCGCGCTTCGCATCCCGGAGGTGACCCCGGAGGGGGCATCCCGGAAGGGGATCGCGCTTCGTCGCGCTTCGCATCGCGCTTCGCATCCCGGAGGGGACCCCGGAGGGGGCATGCCGAAGGGCATTGGGCGCCTGGTCACTCCCAAGGACCCCCGGTCACGGCCGAACTAGCGGTATGGCGATCCACGGCAGGCCCCCCCTGGCTTGTGATGGATCGCTCGATCCTCGCCCGTAGCTCTGGGACTGGACTTGCCTTCAGCCCGCATCTGGGGCGGGGGGCGACGGACTTACGCAAGGACCCTGTAAGGTCGAAGTTCTCGCAGAACGCTGATAATGGGGGCGGTCGCAAGGCAATAAGATGCCCATCCAAACCCTGCTCATTGATGATGATCCCGACCTGGCGGCTGTCCTGCAAACGTTATTGCGCGGACAGGACTTCGACCTCCACTCCGTGTTAACCGGGGCGGAGGGAATCGAGGCCTGCCGGAACGCGCCGCCCGATGTGGTCATCCTCGACCTACTCATGCCCGAAATCGACGGGTGGGAAGTCTGCCAGAAGATCCGTGAGTTTTCGAATGTTCCGATCCTGATCCTTTCGGCGCTGGGCGCGCCGGGCTCGGTCGCACGGGCCCTCGATGCAGGCGCCGACGACTATTTGATCAAGCCCGTGCACGCGAGTCTCCTGGCCTCCCGCCTGCGGACGCTGATCCGCCGGCAAATGCCCAAGGAGAACGTTCGCGCCGCTTGACTCCCCTCCATTCGGAGAAACCGCTGGTCTGGCAACCGCGTTTCACTCTCCACTCCGCTCACTGAAAGGTGGGCGGTGTGGATTCTAGGGAAGGGAAGCTTCCCGGGAGCGGGTGGAATCTTTGTCCATGCCGGTAGGGCCCCCCGACCCCTACAGCGCCGCCTTAACGATCCCACCCTCCATGAACAATGCGTGCCCATGGATGAACGACGCCGCCGGTGAGGCGAGCCAGGTCACCGTGCGGCCGTACTCCTCAACGGTGGCCATGCGCCGCAGAGGGACGGAGGCCACGGTTTTGTCGGCCTCCTCCTGAGGTGTCGTCCCGGCGCGACGGGCGGCGTCCTCAAAGAGGTGAACGACACGTTCGGTCGAGGTCCATCCGGGATGGATGGAGTTGACCCGGATTCCCTTGGGGCCGAGCTCACCGGCCAGCGACTTCATCAGGCCGACGACCGCCAGCCGGATGGAATTCGATAGAACCAGATTGTCGATGGGTTGCTTCACCGAATAGGATTCGCTGGCGACGATGCTGCCAGATCTCTGCGAGAGCATGTGCGGTACGACGGCGTAGCACAGGTGGACGGCGCTCATCAAGGTCAATTGGATGGCGGCCTCCCAGTCGACCGGCAGCACGTCGAAGAAACCGCCCGGTTTCGGTCCTCCGGCGTTGATGATCAAGATGTCCATGCGTCCGTAGGCTTCCTGGGCGGCAGCCACGTACCGGTCGATGTCTTCCCGCCTCGACATGTCGGCCTGCACGGCCAGCACCGGCCGATCGTATTTTCGCCGGATGGCATCCGCCGCCGTCTCGATCTCGGCGGAGTGCGAGCATAGGGCCAGCCGCGCGCCTTCGGCAGCGAAAGCCTCCGCCGCCGCACGGCCCAACCCCCGCGAAGCGCCCGTGACGAGGACGACCTGATCCTTGAGGCCGAGGTCCATCGAGTTGCCTCCGTTCGTTGTGGAGGACGCGCAGGGCAGGGGGTCGAAGGTCCGGCCGTGGGCCTACACGTCGGCAGAGATCCGGGATCGCAGGCCGGCTGGAAGGCCGTCCCGGGTAAACGTCTCCCTCATCTTGCGATCGCCCGACTCGGCGACCAGGTTGCCCAGATCCGCTCCGGTCTCCCGAAAAACGGGTCTGGCTTCCGGTGCTCGGCCGGCCTCGATCCATACCTGATGTGACCGCCCATCGCCCGTACCAGGGGATACGCGTGCCGGAAGGCTCTCCACCACGGCTACGTTCAGCATCAGCACGAAACGCAGGCGATCATGTTCCCGGAAGTCTCAAGCCTCCGGGAACGTCAAGATGCCGTCCTTCGCGCCAACACGAATGTGACATCGTCGTACGGCGGGGTGGCGCCAATGAAACCCTCCACGGCCTGGCGCAGTCTCGCCCGCATCTCGTCCGCCGGAAGGCGTCTGGCTTCGTGCAAAGTGGCCAGCAAGCGTTCGCGGCCGAAGAGGGCGAACAGCGAGTCGTTGGCATCCGTCAGACCGTCGGTGTAGAGGAGCAGGAAATCCCCCGACGCCAGTTGCTCCTCGCTGGCCGGATAGGGGACGTTGGGATCGATTCCGAGGGGGAAACCGGGCGCGCCCACGTCGATGAAATCGTCGGTGGCGGCACGGTAGAGCAAAGGCCGTTGGTGTCCGGCATTGGCGTAGCGAATGCGGCCGTCCGCGCTCAGCCGGAGCAGGAGCAGGGTCACGAACATGCCGTTGGGGGCCTCCGCGCACAGGACGGCGTTGGCCCGTTCGAGCGCTAGACCGGGCGTCTCGCTGGCGGCGACGTTGGCCCGCACGACGCTGCGGGCGCTGGCCATGAAGAGCGCCGCCGGCATGCCCTTGTCGGTGACATCGCCGATGACCACTCCGAGCGCGCCATCCTGGAACTTCAGGAAATCGAAGAAGTCGCCGCTGACCTCGCGTGCCGGCTGCCACCACGAGGCGAACTCCCAACCCGGGAGGGTCGGGACTCCTTGGGGAAGCAGGCTCGATTGGACCTCCCGCGCCACTTGAAGTTCGCGTTCCATCCGCCCCTTCTCGACCGCCACCTGGTACAGGCGGGCGTTTTCGATGGCGATCGCCGCGCTGGCGGCGATGCCTTGCAGCATATCCAGGTCACCCGGCGAAAACACGCCGGTCTGCAGACGGCTGTCGACGTAGATCACACCCTCGACCCGGCCCTTCAGCTCCAGAGGGACGCACAGGATCGCCCGCACGCCGAGAATCCGCACGCTGGCGCGGCTGGCCAGCCACTGATCTTGCTGGGCGTCGCTCGTTAGAAGGGGCTTCCCTTCGGCTGCCACCCGATCGACGATGCCGCGTGAAACTTGAAACTCGGGCGCCTCGATGGTCTGCTGATCGAGGCCGCGGGCCGTGCCAAAGCGGAAGGAGCCGTCCGGCTGGCGCAGCATGACGAAACCGCGCTCGGAGCGCGTGGCGACCACGACCTCGTCCATGACGCGGCTCAGGACCTCACCCAAGTCGAGGGATGAGCTGAACGTTTGCGAGATGCGGTAGAGCAGGGCGAGTCGGTCTTCAGAAAGAGACATGATCCCAGGGCCTCATCCTGCTCCAGGTTTCCCCGCGTGCGTCCCTCGCAAACTTCCGAGAGCAGAGTGTTTTTGTCGAGTTTGAAGGCCGTGCGTGTTCGTGTCCTGTAACCCAAAGGATTATACAGTCCCACCTGCGGCCCTTGAGGCCCGGCCAGGATCGCGGGCCACTCACTGGACGGCAGGTGTAATGCTGTCGACCTCCGCGATACCAGGTCTCGATGGCCGGATGCCAGCGAACGGGTTGCAGAGTGGAGGCCAGCCGATTCCGATGGGGAGGAAGGGTTATGCCGGATCCGCAGCGGAGGCCGGTGCTCAACGGAGCTCGACGACGTGATCGACCACGGTCACGTCCGGACGGTGTCGCTCGATCCAGCCGGGGATCCTGTGCAGCCAGCGCTGGGCGTGTGCGCCGTCGTTGCTGACGACGGCGCATGCGATCACGCTCGAACCCGGATCGTCGAGATGCTCGAGCTCGGCGGCCGAACAGGCGAACTCCCGCTGCACGGCCACCAGCAGGGATTTCAACGTCCCACGCTTATCCTTCAAAGTCCGGCAGGCAGGCAAGTCGAGCTCGATGGAAACGACGCCCACGTGCAAGCGACCCTCCTTGATGGCCTGGCCCGCCGACCCCCGGTGTCGGCGGGCCCTAGCATCCTGTTGTTGTCACCCGACCCCGGAGCGGGTGGCGTGGGTCCAGGCCTCAACTCGTCCGCGCAGACTCTTCAACCCGGTAACGCTCGGTTTCTATCTGTTGGGCGCGCAGCTCCTCGGGGGAAGTCAGACCGGCGGCAACGAAATCCCATCCGAGGGCTTGCGCGAAACCCGCCTGCAGGGCCCGGGAGGCTTCTTCCCAGGGCACGGGGAACCCCAAGAGGTCCCTGAGCGTCACGGCGTGACGCGTCAAGCGGGCGGCCGCCTGGTGCTGTTCGGCGGGCCCCGCATGCCGCAGGACCCGCGCCACACGCGTGATATCGCCTTCGAGTGGCAGCGAGCCGTGCTGCAACACCGCACCCAGCCGCCGAAGCTGCGCGCTCCCGATCAACTTCCTGCCACCGACCGTGATTTCATACGCGCTCGGGACCTCGAAGCACACCGGGTTCGAGCGGTCGGCATCGCTGAGGGCGGCGTAGGTCGGTGGATCGGGGTGCAATCCAAGCCGCTCGAGGCCGGCCAGCAACCCGCGGCTCAGCTCTCGGTAGCTGGCGAGGACGCCGCCGGACAACGCCGGCATTCGGTCCGGAGCGACGACGGCGTAGGTCAACTCGTCCGCATGAAGCAGGGCGCGCCCGCCGGTGGGCCGTCGCACCAGGTCCCACCCCGCCGCGGCGAGCGCCGTCTCATCAACGACGTCGATCGACTGAGCGCGGCCCAGCGACAGGCACGGAGGGTCCCAGGCATACAGCCGAAGCGTCGGCGGCGATTCTGCCGCGGCCACCGCTTCGAGAATCGCTTCATCCACCGCCATGTTGCGAGGGCCCCTCGCCGGTGGAGAGATCAACAGGCGCCAGAACTCGCGCACGAGGCGATTCTATCAGTGGTCAGTGGTGAGTGGTCGGTGGTCAGCGTGCACGTACCCAAGGTGTCGCTTTCCAAATCGCGGATACGTATCTTTTCACTGACCACCGACCACCGCCCACGGACCACTATGTTAAACTGCCGTGCCATGCCCCCGCCAAGCTGGGTTCAAGACGCGATCTTCTACCAGATCTTTCCGGATCGCTTTGCCAACGGGGATCCGTCCAACGACCCCGCCAACGTCCAATCTTGGGGCTCGCCTCCGACGCTCTCGGGGTTTCAGGGCGGGGACCTGCGGGGGATTTGCCAGCGGCTCGACTACCTGAACGATCTGGGAATCACGGCGATCTACCTCAACCCGATCTTCCAGGCAGGGAGCAACCATCGATATAACACTTCAGATTACCTGCAGATCGATGACCGGTTGGGAACACTGCAGGACTTTCGCGAGCTGGTGGACCAGGCGCATGATCACGGAATCCGAGTCGTGCTCGACGGGGTCTTCAATCACTCCGGTCGCGCTTTCTTCGCCTTCCAGGATTTGCTCGACGGCGGGCATCGCTCGGCCTACCGGGACTGGTATCACATCCAAAGATTCCCGCTGGACGCCTTTGGTGAAGGTAAGGCCGAGAACTACCTGGCGTGGTGGGGATTTCGCGGCCTGCCCAAGTTCAACACCGGGCATCCGGCCACCCGCGAGTATCTGCTGAAAGTCGCCAAGTACTGGATGGAGCAGGGTGCCGACGGCTGGCGCCTCGACGTCCCGAACGAAATCGACGACGATACCTTCTGGGCCGAGTTTCGCCAGATCGTCAAACGCGCCAACCCGGAAGCGTATTTGCTCGGGGAAATCTGGACGGTCGATCCGCGCTGGGTGGGACCTGGCGCGTTCGACGGGCTGATGAACTACCCTTTGCGAAAGACTCTGCTCGAATGGATCGTGGAGCTCGGCGGCACGCCCTCCTCGTTTCGGGAGGCGGTCGAAGCGCAGGTAGCCGCCTATCCGGCGGAACATGTGTTGGCGCAGTACAACCTGCTCGGATCGCACGATACCGAACGCGTGGCCACGCTGGCCCACGGCGATGCGCGCAAAGTGCGTCTGCTCTATGCACTGATGTTTGCCCTTCCCGGGGCGCCGGCGATCTTCTACGGTGACGAGATCGGGCTGACGGGCGGCAAGGATCCCGATTCCCGGCGCGCCTTCGAATGGGACTCGGCTCGCTGGGAGGGCGATCGACACGCGCTCGTTCGCAACCTCATCCAGCTTCGTCGCTCGCGGACCGAGCTTCGGCGCGGAACGCTCGAGTTCCTCGAAGCCAATGACGATACCGGGACGATCATCTTCGCGCGGCGTCTGGGGAACGAGATGACTCTCATCGTGGCCAATGTGTCGCAGACGCCGGCCGCGGTTCGGCTTCCGGCGAGCACCCTCGGCCGCCCTCTGGGTCACGAACTGCGCGATGGTCTTACGGGCCGCGCTCACGGGGTCGGGGAACTCGGGTTGGAGCTCATGCTCGACTCGTACGATTGCGCCATCCTTTCTCGTTCGGTCCCGCCACCGTAGCCGCAGCCTTCAGGCTGCGCTGAGACGCAGGCCGGAGCCTGCGGCTATGTGCTCGTTGTTCGGTTCGGTCCCACCCTTGTCGGGCGCTGACTCCGCTGACCATCGACCACAATTCGGAAGACCGCGGTGAGAGTACAATCCCGCGGGCGATGGACCTCGTCCTGACGCACGAACAGGCGGATTTTGACGCCGTCGGCGCCCTCCTGGGCGCCCGGTTGCTCGACCCGCAGGTGCGGGCCGTCCTGCCCCGCCGCCTGAACCGCAATCTGCGCGCCTTCCTTACTCTCTACGGAGACCACCTCCCCCTGACGACCTTCGATGAACTGCCGCGCGAGCCGGTTGGGCGCGTGACACTCGTGGACACGCAGGCCATGCCCTCGGTGCGGGGTATCGGCTCCGAGACTCGCGTCCACGTCGTCGATCATCACCCACCGTCGAGCGAGGTCGATCCGGCGTGGTCGTCGCACATCGACGCCGTCGGTGCGACGACCACGCTGCTGGTCGAGGCGATGGAGGAAGCGGACGCCCAGCTCGATCCGGTCGAGGCGACGCTCTTGCTGACAGGGATCTATGAAGACACGGGCTCGCTTTCCTACGCCGGGACGACGGCGCGCGACGTCCGGGCGGCGGCCTGGCTGCTCGATCAGAATGCTTCGCTCAGCCTGGCGGGCGATTTCCTCAACCATCCACTGACGTCCGGGCAACAGGCGGTCTACGACCGCCTGATCGGGGCCGCCGAGTCGATTTCGATCCATGGAGTGTCGATCGTCATCGCTTGCGCTCCGGCGGAAGGTCTGGCCGACGAGGTCTCGACCCTGGCTCACAAACTTCGCGACCTCTTCGACCCGGACGGCCTCTTCGTGCTGGTCGGCCTCGACGGCCACGTGCAGCTCGTCGCTCGCTCCTCCTCGGACTCGGTCGATGTGGCACGCGTCAGTGAGCATTTTGGCGGAGGCGGACACAGCCGGGCGGCGGCTGCGCTGATCCGCGGGATGACTCTGGAGGAGGTCCGCGCCGCCCTGCTCAAAGTGCTGCCGGAGATCGTCCGGCCCGCCCGTAAGGTGGGCGACATCATGTCGGCGGCGCCCCAGCTCCTCGAACCGTCGGTTCGCATACGCCAGGCCGCCGAGCGCATGCAGCGGTTTGGCCACGAGGGCTATCCGGTGGTGGAGCAAGGCCGGGTGGTGGGCCTGCTGACCCGCCGCGCGGTGGATCGGGCGATGACCCACGGTCTGGCCGACAAGCCGGTTCGATCGGTGATGGATCCGGGCGACCTGGTGGCCTACCCGGACGACTCGGTCGAGCGCTTGCAGCGGGAGATGATCGAGCGGGATTGGGGCCAGGTGGCGGTCGTCGATCGGCCGAGCGGCAACGTGATCGGGATTGTCACCCGCACGGACCTGCTTCGAAGCCTGGCCGTCGCGACCGAGGCCCGGCCGGTGCCGGAATTGGCCGAACAACTAGCCCAGGCGCTCCCGGCCGGACGGCGGGCCTTACTTCGCCTGGTCGTGCGCTCGGCGGAGGCGCAGCGGGTCGCCATCTACGTGGTGGGGGGATTCGTGCGCGACTTGCTGCTCCACCTGCCGAGCGCGGATTTCGATCTCGTCGTCGAGGGCGACGCCATCGCGCTGGCGCGGGTGCTGGCCGACGCCTACGGAGGCCGGGTCAACAGCCACCGCCGGTTCGGGACGGCCAAGTGGCGCATCGATCCTACCGCCGATCGCCTCGCCTCGGCGCTGGCCGAGGAAGGCACGCGAGACGTGGAGCCGCTCCCAGCGACGCTCGATTTCGTCTCGGCCCGGGCGGAGTTCTATTCCCACCCGACGGCGCTGCCCGCGGTGCAGCCCGGCTCGATCAAGCTCGATTTGCACCGTCGAGACTTCAGCATCAACACGCTGGCGATCCGCCTCGACGGCGCCCACTACGGCCAGCTCCTGGACCCCTGGGGCGGAGGGCGGGATCTCCGCCTGCGCCGGATTCGCGTGCTGCATTCCATCAGTTTCATCGATGATCCCACACGGATGCTGCGCGCGGTGCGGCTCGAGCATCGGCTCGGCTTCGACATCGAACCGCGCACGCTGGAGCTGCTCGGGGAGGCTTTACCGCTGCTGCACCGTGTGAGCGGCGAACGATTGCGCAGTGAGTTGGACCTGATCCTCGGTGAACCCCGGTTTTCTGAAATGCTGACCCGCCTGTCGCAGTTGGGGCTGCTGGACGCCATCCACCCGGCACTCTCTTGGGACCCTTGGCTCCAAGCGCGTTTCGAAGCGGCACGCGGTTTTCGGCCTCCCCCAGCCTGGCAATTGTCCTCCGAGCCGCCCAGGGAAGCCCTGCTCTATCTCTTGTGGGTCGTTCGGCTCGATCCTGTCCAGGCAGCGGAGATCGGGCGTCGGCTCCGGTTGCCTCAAGCGTGGATCACGTCGATGCGGTCGGCCGCCGAGCTGCGCCGGGACCGGGCGGCGTGGGCGGAAGCGCCGACGATCAGTCGGCGGGTGCGAATCCTGGAAACGCACCCTGAGTTGGCTTTGGCGGGAGTGTGGCTCGCCTTGTCGGATGATCCCGTCGGAGGCGCGGCGATCGAGGACTACCTGTCTCGACAGCGTTTCATCGAACCACTCCTGGACGGACACTCGCTCCGCCAGCGAGGCCTTCCTCCGGGCCCGAAGTATGCGCGGATCCTCCGATCGCTGCGGGATGGATGGCTCGACGGTCGGGTGACGACCGAGGCCGAAGAAGCGCGGTTGTTGGAGGCGATGTTGGCCGAGAAGGATGGCGATGGTTGAGGCGGTCGGGTTCGTCATTCGGATGGGGGGCATGGCGGATCTGCCGGCCCTGGAATGGGACGGCGAGTACCTCCGGTACCGGGCTGTCTATCGATCGGCGCTCGAAGCGGCCGAGCGCGGCGAGCGAGCCCTTCTCGTTGCCGAAGTCGACGGCGAGGTCGTCGGCCAGATCTTTATCCATTTTGTCAGCCCGTGGCCGATCCCCGGCAGCTTCGCGCCGACAGGCTACCTCTACGCCTTTCGTGTCCGACCCGAGCAGCGCGGGCGAGGAATCGGGCAGGCTCTGCTCCGGGAAGCGGAGAATCTCCTGGAGGCCGCCGGCGCCGGCCATGCCGTCATTGCCGTCGCGCGCGACAACCCGGAGGCGCGAAAGTTGTATGACCGAAGAGGGTATTCGTGGCTCGCCGATGACCCGGGCCACTGGACGTACGTGGATGCCCACGGGGCAACAAGACACGTCCACGAGCCCGCACATCTCCTGGTGAAGACCCTCACCCCCAGCCCCTCTCCCGCAAGGCGGGAGAGGGGTGCGGAGTGAGGTCCCCGCTGGCACGAATCTTGTCACCTTTCCGTCCCGCGGACGGCCGACTCGGCCTGCGCGGTAAGATTGTGGGCTTGGGCCCCGGATGGAGAGGCAACGATTCGTGATGCACGGTTGGGATTTCCCTTCGAACCTGCCGAAACTGCCGGTGCGCGGCAAGTCCCCGCGGGAATGACCCTCGACCTGCCGTCGCGCATGCAAACAGCGTCGCATGGTGACAATGGCACCGACCAGCCGGTGTTCCAGGAGGGCCGCCGGGCGAGGGGGTTTATCCTTCAGGCAGTCGCGGCGTCGATCGCGGTGGCGTCTCTCGCTTCAGGTTGCACCTTCATTGAGCCAGCGCAACCGGGGTGGAAGATGATCGAACCGTGGATTGGCTGGGCGGCCGGCCCGACAGTCGCCCCTTCGCCGCTCCCGACTCCCGACCTTCTGACCCGGCTTCTTCCGCCGACGCCATTGCCCGGATCTCCGCCCGTGACACCGACTCCCGACCCGCCCCGGCCCCAGCCGACGGTTCGCGCCAACACCGAATGGCACGTGGTGCAGCCCGGTGAATCCCTCGGCACTATCGCCGGCCGATATGGCGTGGGTCCGCAGCGATTGATCAGCGCCAATGGCATCAGCAATCCGAACGTGTTATCCATCGGTCAGGTTCTTGAAGTCCCGCCCCCGATCGTCGAAGCCGGAGGCCCTTCCTCGAAGATCATCCCCGATTCGGCGCTGATCTACGGTCCGGCGTCGCTCCTTTTCGACCTGAATGCGTTCACCGCGGAGTGGGCAAGCCACCTCGATGCCTACACCGAGACCGTCGACGGGGTAAACCTCACCGGGCCCGGGATCGTGCAGCTCGTGGCGCAGAGGTATTCGGTGGATCCCCGACTGCTTCTGGCAGTCCTCGAGGCGCAAGCTGGTTGGGTTCGTTCCTCGAGGGTCTCCCCCTCGGCGAGCACCTATCCTGTCGGATACGTGGCGCCCGGATCCGAGGGCCTGTTCTCGCAACTCTCCTGGGCCGCCGACCAGTTGAACACCGGCTACTATCGATGGCGGGCAGGCTGGGCCGGCCCGTTCGTCTTCAACGACGGCCGTGTCGTCCCCGCGGGAGAGGGGATCAACGCCGGGACGGCCGGAGTGCAATATCTGTTCAGCCAGCTCGACAGCGTCGAAGCCTGGAGGCAGATCACCTCGGCGGACGGATTTGCCGCTGCCTATCGTGAGCTCTTCGGCGATCCCTTTCTGACGGCCATCGAGCCGGTGGTGCCGGAGTTCTCCGAACCACTCAGCCTCCGCCTTCCATTCGAATCCGGCAAGACCTGGTCATTCACCGGCGGACCGCATTCCGCGTGGGGTGTGGGCGCAGCCTGGGCCGCGTTGGACTTTGCCCCTCCGGGCTATGCCTTCGGTTGCGTCTGGTCGGACGAGTGGGTGACGGCCGTAGCCGACGGCCCGATCCTCCGCTCCGAAAACGGCGAAGTCCTGCAGGACCTCGATGGCGATGGATTCGAGCAGACGGGCTGGGTCGTGATGTATATGCACATCGACTCGCGTGGCCGGGTGGCGGCCGGCACCCGCTTGCGCGCCGGCGATCCGATCGGTCATCCATCCTGCGAAGGCGGAGTCTCGAACGGTACGCATCTGCATCTGGCCCGCCGCTACAACGGAGAATGGATCCCGGCCGACGGTTCGCTGCCCTTTGCTATGGACGGCTGGGTCTCGGGGGGACTCGGCCAGGAATACGACGGAACGATGACCCGCGGCGATGAGCGCCTGGAGGCGTGCGCGTGCCGCAATGAGGAGAACCAGATTGCGCGCTGACGTGTCCGTCTTCAGCCGAAAGATCCCCTGCCAGAGTGCCGATCGGCGGATCGGTCGCCCGACGGTGAGGCTGCTGCTGGCCGGTTCGATGCTTTTCGCCTCGATCCTGGCCTGCGCGCGAGCGGATCTTCCGGCGCCTTCGCCGGAGGTGTTGCCATCGCCGAGTGATGCGCCTAGCGACGTCCCGACGGAACGGCCGCCGACGGAGGAGCCAACGGCCGAAGCGAGCCCGGCCCTCACGGTCACCGACACGCCCTCGGCTCCGGAGCCGGTCGTCTCACCGACCTTCCCGTCGACTCCGACAGCGCAGTCCGATCTCTCGGAGCCCATCCGTTACCAGGTCCAGACGGGGGAAACCCTGCGGTCGCTCGCCATTCGATTCGGGGTACTACCGTCGGAGATTGCATCTCCCGGCGCGCTCATCGAGAGCGAGAACGCCCTGATCGACGTCGGCACGAATCTGTGGATCCCCAGTCGACTGCAAGACACAGGGCCGTCGCTCGAGCTTATCCCCGACAGTGAGTTCGTCTTCTCTCCACACGCGGCCGACTTCGATCCAGAGGAAGTTGCCCTGCGCCAAGGCGGGTTCCTCTCCCGTTACACCGAGGACGTCTACGGCGAATGGCGCTCGGGCCCGGAGGTCCTCGCTCTCGCCGCCCGCGACAACTCGGTGAACCCGCGCTTGCTGATGGCGATGCTCGAATACACCTCAGGTTGGGTGACCAATCCGAACCGCCCGGAAGGCGATGCGTTCACCTATCCGCTCGGTCACAAAGACCCGGGCGTGCCCGGCCTGTACCGGCAGCTGGCTTGGCTCGCCAATGAGATGGGCCTGGGCTACTACGGTTGGAGATCCGGCTCAATGACCGAGGTGCGGCTGTCGGACGGATCCCACGTGCGGCTGGCGCCTGAGCTGAATGCGGGCACGGTCGCCATTCAGGCTTACTTCGCCCCCCGGCGGGTGGCGCCGGATTGGGAGGAAGCCGTCGGCCCGGATGGATTCCTGAGAACTTACGCCGAATTGTTTGGCGACCCCTGGTCGTACTACCATCCCCTATACGAGCCGGGCATCGAGCAGCCGGAGATGATCTTGCCGTTCACTTCGGGGAAGGTTTGGGCTTTCACCGGAGGTCCGCACGGCGCATGGGAACGCGAGGCGGCCTGGGCGGCGCTCGACTTTGCTCCCTCCACGACCGTGGCCGGGTGCGTGATTTCCACCGATTGGGCGGTCGCCTCGGCGGACGGGCTCATCACCCGCAGTGAAAACGGCCTGATTGTGCTCGACCTCGACGGGGACGGGCGTGAGGAGACCGGGTGGGTGATGATCTACCTGCACCTGGCAGATGAAGGCCGCATGCCGGCTGGGAACATCGTGCAACGCGGCGACCGAATCGGCCATCCGTCGTGCGAAGGCGGTATCGCCACCGGCACCCACCTCCACATCGCTCGGAAGTACAACGGAGAGTGGATCCTTGCCGACGGGCCTTTGCCCTTCACCCTGAGCGGATGGCGCGCCCGGGCAGGAACCCGACCCTATCAAGGCGAGCTGGTCCGCGGAGACCAAGTCGTCCTGGCCTGCCCATGTGCAACAAAAGAAACACTCATTTCCCGCTAGCCGGCATTCCAGCGATGGCGGGCCGGTTTCAACCCTGCTTCTCTGCGCCTGCGCACCGTATCGAAAGCCGCCCGCCTTCTTCCAGCGACGGCCTGGCGAAAGCCCCGTTCGCTCCCCGCGTTCCATCTAGGTCTTCGGGAATCGCGTCGGCGGTGAGTCGCGGGAGGTGGGAGGGTGGGGTTGCGAGCGGATCTTTCGCCCACGCGTTGCGGGTCCTGCCGATCCTGCTCTGGGCCGGCCTTGCACCGGCCTGCGTCGCCGCGCCCGATGCGGCAGCTCTTCCTCCGACCCCCGAAGCGCCTGCAGCCCAATCATCGCCGACGCCTTTGCCGATTCGGAACCCATTCCCTCCCGGCACGCTATTCGAATATATGGCGCAGCAAGGCGACACGCTCCCGGCCGTGGCGGCGCATTTCAACACCACCGAGGATGCGATCCGAAAGGCGAATCCCGATCTGCCGCAGGTCGTCACGACGTTGCCCGCCGGATACCCCATGCAGGTGCCCGCGTACCACGTTCCGCTGACCTCGACTTCTTTCCATATCCTTCCCGACAGTGAGGCCGTGAACGGCCCGGGCGCGATCGGCTTTGACCTGAAGGCCGAAGTCGAGTCCCGGCCCGGGTTCCTCAAGGGGCTGACCGATTTCGCGCAGCGACGCCAGCGTCCGGCCTGGGAAGTGGTAGACGTCGTCGCCCGCAACTACTCGATTCACCCGAAGCTCCTGCTGACGCTCCTCGAGCACCAAACGCATGCGTTGACTCAGGCCGAGCCGCAGGGAAACCAGGCGACCTACCCTCTCGGCTATGAGAACATCCGCCGCCGCGGGCTGTATCGCCAATTGATCTGGGCCGCCGAGCGATTCAACAACGCCTATTACGGGTGGCGCACGGGCCCCGTGGAGCTCGAACTCTCCGATGGGCGACTCTCCAAGCCCGACCCATGGCAGAACGCGGGCACCGTAGGAGTGCAGGGAGTGTTCGCGGCCTTGGAAGGTCAGCCGGCCTTCGAAGAGGCCATCCGTCCGGATGGCTTCGCGCAGACCTGGGAGGAGCTCTGGGGAGATCCGTTCGCCGCGGAACAGGTTGTGATACCGCCCAGCCTGCAACAGCCGCAGCTCGGTCTGCCGTTTCCGCCGAACCGGCTGTGGGATTTCACCGGAGGGCCGCATCCCTCCTGGGGTGACAGCCTTCCCTTCGGCGCGCTCGACTTCGCCCCGCCGGCGGCGATCGTTGGATGCGCTCCGTCGGGAGAGGCGTTCACGGCTCCGGCTTCAGGGATCGTGACAACCAGCGATCACGCGATGGTCACCCTCGACCTGGACGGCGACAGCGATGAACGAACCGGCTGGGTTCTGTTCTTCTACCACGTCGCGACCGAAGGCCGCGCGCCGGCGGCCCGCGTCGTGAAGCAGGGGGATCCTTTGGGGTACCCGTCCTGTGAAGGTGGGCTGGCGACCGGAACGCACATTCACCTGGCGCGCCGGTTCAACGGCGAGTGGATGCCGGCCGGCGGCCCGATTCCTTTTGAGATGGGAGGATGGACCGCGGCCGATGGGGCCGCTCCCTATCAGGGCACGCTCACCAAAGGATCGAGGGTCGTCGAGGCTTGCGTTTGCTCGACAGCCGAGAACCGGATCGAGTACACGCTGCCGTGAGGAAGATGCGCCGTCGTGGTGTTGTAAGGGGCGCAGCGCTTCCTCGCTAAGCTCGGGACAGGTACCCTGCGCCCCTACACGACGCGCGTTATCGTGACTGCGACCTCACGGGACGCTTCGGCGCCGGTCGCCGCCTTGCCGGGCGCTTGGCGACTGGGGCTTTCTTCGCCGGCGTCTTCTTCGCGGGGGCTTTCTGCGCGCGAGCCGCCTTCGACTTCCGGGCCTTCGTCGGCGCTTTGGCCTTCCTCGACCTTTTCGGCGGTTTCTCCTCGACCCGGGCTGCGAAGTCGGGTCGCGCAACCGCCCCGCGGAGCGTCACGAGGTGATCCTTCGCCTTGACCTCGACCAGGCGCGCGCCCGCGGCCGCGCGCGAGCGCCGCGGCGCGGCGGAGAAGCGCAGCGACCGGGCGCCGGCGCGGGCAAGATGCGCGATCGCGTGTTCCTCGCCCGAGCCCAGGATGGCGCCGATCAGGCCGACGCCAGGTCTGTAAACGCGCACCCCCTTTCCGGCGCGCCCCTGAAGCGGGAATTGTGCCAGCGGCACCCGCTTTGCCATCCCGTTCACTGAGAGGACCAGGAGTTCCTCCCCGGGGCGGGCGATCTCCAGGCCGACCAGGCGCTCCTTCCGTTCGAGGCGAATGCCCAGTACGCCCGCCGCGGAAAGGCCCACCGGCCGGACTTCGTCCTCGGAGAACCGGATGACCATCGAAGCCGAGCTCGCCAGGACGATTTCATCCGAACCCGTGCTCCTGCGGACCCAGCCTAAGGAATCCCCGCTCCCCAGATTGATGGTGCTAAACGGCCGCGCCGATGGACCCGGGAACGCGCTCTCGGGGGTCTTCTTGACCACGCCTTGGAGAGTGCCGAAGACGAGGAAGCCGCCCGCGGCCTCACCGCGCTCGGCGGGCAGTACGGCCGCCGCCACGGGCCGGACTCCCGGAGGGAGCGGGGTCGCGCCCCCGGCGGCGCTGCCGTGGGCGGGATCCTCGCTCTCCGGCAAGCGGTGGACCTCGATGGCCGCACAGCGGCCGTCCGCAGCGAAAAGGTAGAGCACGTCCCGAGTGCGAGCCCCGGCCAGAAGGATCGGTGAGTCCTTCCCACTCAGCCTCGGCATGCGCGCGGTGGGCGTGCGCGATATCAGACCGGAGTCGGTCACGACCACCCAGGTGTCTTTGTCCTCCAGAACCGCGCCAGCCGTGAGGCCCGTCTTCGCCCGTCGGCCCTTGCCGGCGTCGACGATCTGCGTGCGGCGCCGGTCGCCGAAGCGATCCTTCAGCTGCCGTAATTCCCCGCCCACGTGCGCTCGCATCTTCCGGTCGGAGGCGAGCAAGCTCTCGAGCTCGTCGATCTGCGCCAGCGTCTCCTTGTATTCCTGGTCGATCTTCTTTCGCTCGAGCGAGGCCAGCCGGCGCAGCTGCATGTCCAGGATGGCCCGCGCCTGCAGGTCGCTGAGCTTATAGCGTTTCATCAGACGTTGGCGCGCCTGATCGGCGTCGGGCGAAGACCGGATCAGCTGGATCACCTCATCCAGGTGCTGCAGAGCGAGGCGCAGCCCGGCCAGGATGTGGGCCCGTTCCTGGGCGCGCGCCAGATCGTATTGGCTGCGCCTTCGGGTGACTTCCAGACGATGCTCGAGGTAGACCCGCAAAGCCTGTTTCAGACTCAGCAGACGCGGCTCGTCTTCGACGAGGGCCAGCAAGCTGATGCCGAAGGTGGATTGCATCGGTGTTCGCTGATAGAGGGCGGCCAACACCTTCTCCGGGTCCGCCGTCCGCGCCAATTCGATGACGATGCGCATGCCCTGGCGATCCGATTCGTCGCGCAGGTCCGACAGCCCTTCCAGCTCACCGCCGCGGGAGAGTTCGGCGATGCGTTCGATCAGGGCCGACTTGTTGACTTGGTAGGGAAGTTCGGTGACGATCAGGCGCGACCGTCCGCGCCCCATGTCTTCGATGTGGGCGCGGGCCTGCACAATCACGCGGCCGCGGCCCGTGCCGTAGGCCGCCGAAAGTCCCTCGGTCTTGTCATGCGAACGAAGCAACAGGCCCCCCGTAGGGAAGTCGGGACCCTGGATGAACTGCATCAGATCGTCGACGCTGATCTTCTCCAGGCGCGACCAGTTCTCGAGCAGGTAAATCAGGGCGTCGCAGACTTCGGTCAGATTGTGAGGCGGGATGTTGGTCGCCATGCCGACGGCGATGCCGGTAGCGCCGTTGATCAGCAAGTTGGGGAACCCGGCCGGCAACACCGTCGGTTCGGGAAGCGACCCGTCGAAGTTCGGGACGAAGTCCACCGTGTCGCGATCGATGTCCGCCAGCGCCAACATCGCCAGGGGCGCTAGGCGGGCCTCGGTGTAGCGCATCGCCGCCGGCGAGTCGCCATCGATAGAGCCGAAGTTTCCCTGACCCTCGATCAGGGGGTAGCGCATCGAGAAGTCCTGAGCCAGGCGAGCCATGGCTTCATAGACGGCCATATCGCCGTGGGGATGGTACTTGCCCAGCACCTCACCGACGATCCGGGCCGACTTCCTGAACTCCGCCTCGGGACGCACGCCCATCGTGGACATGGCATGCAGGATTCGCCGGTGGACGGGTTTCAACCCGTCTCGGGCGTCCGGCAGGGCGCGCGCCACAATGACGCTCATGGCATAGTCGAGATACGACTGCTGCATCTCGCGATCGATATCGATGCGCCGAACAAGTCCGACTTCCATCGGCTTCCCTCAACGTTAGAATCTGGCCAGGCGAATGATACGGGGTCAGACGAAGAGCGTCAATTGGAGGAGGAAGGGGCGTCTTCCCCTGAGCGAGTCGTAGGTGTGAGCCTCCGCAGGCTAAAGCCTGCGGCTACAGGAGGTGGGTGACGATGTCGCTGACAGGTCAACGGTAGGGGGGTCAAACCCGCGCCCACGTTGCGTCAGATCGTCGCCGCGCAAGGGCACGGGCGCAGGTCAGGGGACAGGCGCAATGCTCGCCCGGGCCGTCTCGTGGAGGCCGATCGTGTTCCCGTCGCGCGGTTCAATGAGGAAGACCTCGGAGAGGCGAAAGGGTTGCGAGAAATTGCACCTGGATTCGTGGGGTATCGTTGATGCCCAACCCACCTTGGCGCCCCATCTCCTCCGGGATCCCGAAGGACACCGGGGAGGTGTGCACCCTCACCCGTTCGGGTGCACCTTGGGTGCGCGCCGCCCTTGGCGCCCTGTAGAGGGCGAAGGGTGTAGAGGGCGAAGCGCGTTGGCCTCCCCCAATTGAAGGTAGGCCTTCGACTGCCCTCCGGCATTCCGAAGGACGCCGGCCTCCAACCTGGCGCCCAATCCCCTCCGGGATGCGAAGCGCGATGGCCTCTCGCTCCAGCTAGGCCTGGCTACGCCCCTTCGGTCTCTACAGACCGCCGAGGGCGGGCGCGCCCTGGGCGGAAGTCCCCGCCCTCTACGCCCTTCGGCGCACCGGAAGCGGTGCAGGGCGTCAAGGGCGGCAGGGCCATAGTTTTTTCTTGGACCTCCCAGCCGATCCCTTGCAGCCACACCCTGACTGTGCTACACTGTTGGCTGCTTGTCCGAGGTTCGTGTCTGCGGAAAAGTGGGCTTCCCCCACTTTTCTTCATATAAGACCAGAAACCACGAGGGTTGCGAAAGAGCGAGGATGAAGAGCGAGTTTGCCCTGGCGTTCAACGAGATCACGGAGCGCTTCGGTCTGCCGCGCGAGACCGTCATGGACGCGCTGGCGGCGGCCATGGCCTCCGCCTATCGCCGTGCCGTCAATGCTTCGGCGGCGCAGATGGTCGAGGCTCGCATCGATCCCGAGACCGGCGAGGTGCGCGTCTTCGCCGAGAAGGAGATCGTCGAGGGCGTCGAGAACCCTGAAACCGAGACCACCCTCGAGACCGCACTCCAGGTCGACCCACAGGCCGAGCTGGGTGGGATGGTCTTGGTCGACTCCACCCCCGAGGACTTTGGCCGGGTGGCGGCCCAAACCGCCAAGCAGGTCATTCTGCAGCGCCTGCGCGAGGCCGAGCGGGACGCCCAGTACGAGGAGTTCATCGAACGTGAAGGCGACATGGTCCACGGCACGGTCCATTCCATCACCCCGCAAGCGGTGACGGTCGGATTGGGGCGGGCGGAGGCGCTGTTGCCGCGCAACCAGCAGATCCCGGGCGAGCAATTCCGTGTCCGCGACCGGATCCGGGTCTATGTCTTGGAGGTCCGCAAATCCTCGCGCGGGCCGGTCATCGTCGTCTCGCGCACGCACCCGCACATGCTTCGCCGGCTGCTGGAGATGGAAGTGCCCGAGATCAGCCAGGGCCTGGTTGAGATCAAGGGCATCGCCCGGGAGGCCGG
The DNA here is from genome assembly GCA_035281845.1 of Anaerolineales bacterium. Lineage (GTDB taxonomy): Bacteria > Chloroflexota > Anaerolineae > Anaerolineales > E44-bin32 > DATEVL01. Next base: position 40,473 of record DATEVL010000137.1, read on the forward strand.
TCGCCGCGCCAAGGTGGCCGTGGCGGCGCTGCGCGACGGAGTCGACCCGGTGGGCGCCTGCGTCGGCATGCGCGGCGTGCGCATCCAGTCGATCGTGCGCGACCTGAACGACGAGAAGATCGACGTCATCGAGTGGAACCCCGACCCGGCGACCTTCATCCTCAAGGCGCTGTCGCCGGCGCGCGTCTCGGGAGTCTATCTCGATGAGGACCCGGATCGCGGCAAGACGGCCCAGGTGGTCGTCCCGGAAGATCAGCTCAGCCTGGCGATCGGACGCGCCGGAGTCAACGCCCGTCTGGCGGCTCGCCTGACCGGATGGCGCATCGATATCAAGAGCCTGCCGGAGGCGGCCACCGAATCGCTCAACCGCCTGTCGAACGACCCGGCCTACGCCGACCTGGCCCCGCGCGAAACCGAAACCGTCCCGCTCATCCAGGCTATTCTGGCCAAGAAGGCCGAGAGCCGGCCGGTGACGCCAGAGGAATACCAGGTGCTGACGGCCTTCAACGACCGGATCCTGAAAGCCGGCATGGAGATGCGCCAGGCCGTGCGCCAGGAACAGCGGCGAAGGTTGGCCGAGGTCCGCGAGGCGATCCCGCCCGGCGCGTATGAAACGGAACTGGGGGCGACCGGTCTTCCGGACCGGATCTTGACGATCCTGACCGAAGCTGGCTACACCCATGCCGGCCCGGTTCTCGAAACCCTCGGGCTCGACGAGAACGCCATTCTCGGCCTGGAAGGGATCGGGCCGAAGTCGCTGGAGGAGATCCGCGAGACTCTGATGGCCTTCTCGTATCCGGAGATCACCGTCGCGGTCGAAGCTCCGGTCGAGGTCGAGGTCGAAGCGGCGGTCGAGCCGGAACCGGTAGCATCAGCGCCGGTCGAGGCTGTCACCGAAGGCGTTGAAGCCGCTGGGGCTGCTCCTGCGCCCGAAGCGGTCGCGCCGGAACCGGCCACGGTCGAGACCCCTCCGGACGGGGCCGAGGCACTGGAGAAGACGTTCGAAGCCATCGCCCAAGAATTGGTGGTGGAGACCGTTGAAGAGGAAGAAGAAGAGAAAGACGACGCCGAGCTTCCGGCCGCCCACCGCAAGAAGAAGAAGGGAAAGAAGCCGGTCCGCCTGGTGGAGTACGATCCCCTTTCAGGCCAGATGGTCGTAACGCGCAGGCACAAGCGTGGCGACGACCCCTGGGAAGGGGGAGCTCCTTAGCCCGGGCGGTAGGTCCGAACGGTGGCGGCGACGAAGGCTCAGCGAACCCGGCACGTTCCTCAACGGACCTGTGTAGGGTGTCGGCAGGTTCTCCCGAAGCGCACGTTGATCCGGATCGTGCGCGGTCCGCAAGGGGTGTACGTCGACCCAACCGGAAAGGCCCCTGGGCGGGGCGCTTACCTGCACGACCAACGGACGTGTTGGGAGGCGGGTCTGCGCGGTTCGCTGGCCCGGGCGCTGAAGACGGATCTCACCCCGGAGGCGCGGCAGGATCTGGAGCGCGTCCTGGGCGGGCTGCCGGATGAGGGCTAGGCCTTCCTCACCGGCAACCGTGAAGGCCGGGCAGCCCCGCGCGAAGTCGCGGGGGATGCCTCGGCGCTGAGCGAGCCGTTCGCTCGCTCCGCGCCGATCGAGGGGGATTGCAGTCGGAGGTGCGAGATGAGCGACAACGGCGACAAGGTCATCGAAATCCCCGCCAACATCAGTGTGCGTGATCTGGCCGAGCGGATTCAGGCTAGCCCGATCGACATCATCAAGCAGCTGATGGCCAACGGGGTCATGGCCAGCATCAATCAACAGATCGACTACGACACGGCCGCCATCGTCATTGGTGAGTTCGGCTTCGAAGCACGCCCGGTGGCCGCGCCGGAGCCGATCCTCGAGGAACAACCGGCCGGTCCGTCCTGGCGCCAGTGGATCAGCGATGAGAATCCAGCGGATCTGGTGGACCGGCCGCCGGTGGTGACGATCCTGGGCCACGTCGATCACGGGAAGACGACGCTGCTGGACGCGATCCGCGAGACCAACGTCGCCGGAGGCGAGGCCGGCGGGATCACCCAGCACATCGCAGCCTACCAAGTGCAGCACCGCGAGCGCCTGATCACGTTCCTCGACACGCCCGGTCATGCCGCCTTCACCGCCATGCGCGCCCGGGGCGCTCAGGGCGCCGACATCGCCGTCCTGGTGGTGGCGGCCGACGACGGGGTCATGCCGCAGACCCGCGAGGCGCTGGCCCACGCTCGCGCCGCTCGCGTCCCCGTGCTGGTGGCGCTCAACAAGGTCGATCGGCCGAACGCCAATCCCGACCGCGTCAAGCAGCAGCTGGCGAACGAGGGCTTGAAGCCCGACGAGTGGGGTGGAGACACCCTCATCGTGCCGGTCTCGGCCAAGCAGCGCCAGGGGATCCAGGACTTGCTGGAGGCGATCCTGCTGACGGCGGACGCCACTGGGATCAAGGCCAACCCCAAGGGCAAGGTCTTCGGTACCGTCATCGAAGCCGAGCTCGACCGGACGAAAGGTGTGGTGGCGACCCTGCTGGTTCAGAGCGGCACCCTGCGGGTGGGAGACGTTGTGATCGCCGGCTCGGCCCATGGCGGTCTGCGGGCGATGTTCGACGCCCAAGGCAAGGCGGTGGAGCAGGCGCCACCTTCGACGCCGGTCTTCGTGCTCGGGCTCTCCGACCTGCCGATGGCGGGCGAAGTTTTCCGCGTCGTCGACAGCGCTCGTGAGGCGCGCTCTCTGGCCGAGACGCGGCGGGAAGAAGCACACGCGGCGGAGGCTCGCCCGCGCGGCGCTCGCAGCCTGGAGCAGATCTTCGAGGCTTTTCAGGCCGGTGAGACCCAGGAGCTGCGGCTGGTGATCAAAGCCGATGTCCAGGGCTCCCTTGAACCGATCGTCTCCTCGCTCAAGGCGCTGAGCGCCGGCGATATCCATGTCAATATCCTGCATGCCGCCACCGGCAATATCAGCAGCGACGATGTCATGCTGGCCTCGGCCTCCGGCGCAATCGTTATTGGGTTCAATGTCGACATCGATCCGGCGACCCGGCGTACGGCCGAGGCCGAAGGGGTGGACGTCCGCACCTACGAGATCATTTACCGTCTGACCGAAGATATCGAGAAGGCGCTCAAGGGGATGCTCGAGCCGGAGAAGCGCCGAGTTGAATTGGGTCGGGCCGAAGTGCGAGCGGTGTTCCGCATCCCCAAGCTCGGCTTCATCGCCGGCTGCTTCGTCGTGCGAGGCGAGATCCGCCGCAACGGCTCGGTGCGGCTCGTGCGGGACGGGGAAGTGATTCACGAAGGCCCGATCTCTTCGCTGCGCCATGTTAAGGATGATGTGCGCGACGTACGCGAAGGGTTCGAGTGCGGTATCGGGCTGCGGGGATTCGACTCCTTCAAAGTCGGCGACGCCCTGGAATGCTTCGTCGAAGAGGACGTCCCCGCGGAGTAGGGCGGCATGCCGAGCGAAGCGCGCGCCCGTCGCGTGGGCGACCGGATCCGAGAGGAGATCTCCGAGATCCTGCGCCGCGAAGTCGATGACCCGCGGCTGAGGATGGTCACGGTCACCGGAGTCGTGGTCGAC
>DATEVL010000138.1:0-6395 GCA_035281845.1 Anaerolineales bacterium
GGCCGAGGGCCGCGAAAGATGTCGGCGATGCGGCCGGCGTCCCCTCGGCGGGCGTCGGAGCTATCTCCTCGGCAAGAGATGTCGATGGCAAAGGCGTCGTTGCCTCGGCCCCGGCCACGGCCGCGCTGGGCAAGCCGAGCGAACGGACGAAAGCCGCCACCTCCCAGCGTTCCTCATCGGTCAGCGTGCCGCGGTAAGAAGGCATCTCATCAACCCCATTGGTGACCGCGCCATAGACGGCCAGGCGGGATCGGCTAGATTGGAACTCCGCCGACGTCAGGTCCGGCAGTCGGCCGTCGCCCCGGCCAAGATCGCCGTGACAGCTGGCGCAGTTCTCCTGATAGACGATGCGGCCGACATCGACCATGGTCTGCGACAGCCCGAGCGACAGCGCGTACCCGACTACGTCCCACCGCTCTCCATCGTCGAGGCTGGTGAAACCGGGCATGAAGCGGTCGAAGCGCCCCTCCGTAACGACGCGAAACCATTCCTCGGGGATACCCTTCTGAGCGACTTCCGGGTCGGTGAAGGCGACCGGAGGATTGGGCAGATCGCCGGCTTGCGGTCCGTCTCCGCCGCCCGTAGCGCCGTGGCATGGGGCGCACTTTTCACCGAAGATCGGCTCGCCCGCCGAAAGGTCGGGCGGGCGAGAGGGAACGACGAGTGGAGCGGTTGTGGCCGGCAGGCCGATTCCCTGGGCTTGCGCCGTCGCCAGATCCGGCGGAGGGGTGATGTCGCCGGCCAGAGAGCAAGCACCAAGGGCGAGGGCGACGGCCGAGAGCGCGACCAGGCGCCTCACCTGCCCGCTCCCGGCCCATCGGCGGAGCCTGCCCCGAGCGAAGTCGAGGGGCTCAGGGCGGGCACCGGATGCCCGCAGCGCGAGCAGAACCGGTCACCCAGCGCGAGCGGGCTGCCGCAGTTCCCGCAGAATCCGGCGGCGTGAGCGCGCAGCTGCGCCACGCGCGCCTCGATGTCTAAGGGCATGGCCACCGAAACCTGGGGGGCAGCCGTCCCTGGGGCGACCTCCGAAAGCTCGTCGATCTCGCGCAACAGGGCCGCCCCGCGGCTCATGCGTGCCGCCCGCGCCACCTGATAGTCCTCCGGCGTGACCTTGCCCATGACGTAGTCCATATCGAGTTCGTGCAGCAGCGACAGCGTCTGGTCCTGCTCGGCGCGCAGCGCCGACAGGCGGCGCTCGCGCGCGTCCGGCTCACGGGCGGAACCCTCCCGCAGGGGACGAACGATGTATGCCGTCGCGACGATGGCCAACCCGAGGATGACGAGCAGCGCCGCCGGCTCCACCTCAGCCCCCGCTTCGGGCCGCTTCAATGGCGTCGACGATCGCCTGCAGCGACTCGTAGGGCCCAATCTGGACGGAGTCGATCGTGCCGTCGGGCCGGAAGACATAGGACTCGGGCACCCCGCGAATGCGGAAGGCCTGCGAAATGCTCGTCCTCAAGTCGGGACCGTTGGGATACGTGATGCCGAAACGCGCCAGGTAGGCCCGGGCCTCGGTCTCGGTGTCGACGTAGTCAACACCGAGGAACACGACGCCATCATCCTTGAACAACTCATAGGCCTGCTCGAGCTCGGCCGCCTCTTGTTCGCAGGGTTTGCACCAGGAGGCCCAGAAGTTGACCAGGACAACCTTGCCCTGCAGGTCGGTTGAGGCGATCGTAGCGCCGTCGAAGGTGGTCAGGGTGAACGGCGGCATGCGCGACCCGACCCCGACCGGGCCCTGCTGTCGGCGAATCAGGCCGAAGCCCAGCAGCGCCAGGAGGCCAAGCACCAGCACCCACACAGCAACGGCGACCCAACGCGGCCGGCCACGGCGGGGTTCCGCCGCGTCAGAGGGAGCGGTTTCGGTCATCGTCCTTGTCCATCGTGAACCTCAGCTGCTCCTTTTGGGAATCAGTGCCGTTCGGCAGCGGACTTGGAAAGACTTCCCCCTGCGTACATCGCGCCCGCGGAAGCGGGCGCCTGCCAACTTCTCAAGCATGCATTCCCGCCCCAGTCGTCGCGAGGGGGACTTCGCGGGAATGGCGCTGGAACTCTTGTCCGCCCAAGAAGCCAAGCCGTCTGTCGACCAGCCATCCGCGGGTAGAAGGCGAGGGGTAGATGTCACCCCGAGTCCCGGCATCCCTGCGGATGACCTACCCCCTCCGCCGCAGCTCCTCTTCCATCCTCTGGACGTAGGGATCCTGTTCCTGCGGCACATCCGAAGCCTGCGGCGGAGGCGCCGCAGCGCGCCAGCGGCGCATGGTCTGCCAGAGGAAGAACCCGGCCCCGAGGAAGACCAGCGGCGGAAGGACATAAACCAGCCAGTTGAGACCGTGCGCTGGAGGCGTGGCCAACACCCGATCACCATATTGGGCGACGAAGTAGGCCGTAATCTGGTCCTCCGTCCATCCGAGCGTCAGCTTTTCCCGGATCGTGGCGCGCCATTGCTCGCAAGCCTGAGTCGGGCAGACGTCGAGCGGGACGTTCTCACATACCGGGCAGTACAGTTGGTGGGCGATGGCGTTGACCTGGTCGTCGGAGGGCGTCGGCTCCTGAGCCGATGCCGGGTTCGGGCCGACCGTCGCAGCCAAGACGGCAATCAGCCCCGCTGCGATCGCCCACACCAGCGCCCTCGGCCTCACCCCCATACCCCTCGCGTTGCACCCCGCCCTTGGCGCTCTGCAGAGAGCGAGCGGAGGCGAGGGGCTCTCCGCCTGTCAACACGCAGCTTCTTGTCAGGCACTTTGGCGGAGAGGGGGTGGAGGTTTCTGAAAGGGGAAGGGGCAGCTCCGCTGCCCCTTCCCCTTTCAATTCTCATCCCCTCCCCCAGCGGCGAATCCAAGACGAAGGTGATCCCTTCATCGCTGGGGGAGCCCCTACGGGGTCCCCTGCGGGATGCGAAGCGCGATGCTCCGCGAGGGCTAGGGGTGGGGGATGTAGGAGCGGTAGGCGATCGCATTGTTAGTCGCGCCCCTGCCTAGGCCTCGGACGGGGCCGCCGCCCGCGATGCTACGCGGGCCGACTCGACTTCCGGCTCCCGGTCCGGCCAGGCGGCGACGAGAGTTCCCAGAATGAAGATCAAGCCGCCCATCCAGACGAAGTTCACCAGCGGGTTGTGATAGATCTTGAACGTTGCGCTCTGGCTCCCGATCGGTTCCCATGAAACGAGCAACACGTAGAAATCGTCCTCGAGCGAGGAGCGAACGCCGGGGATGGTCATCGGCTGCTGCGAAACGTAGTAGTAATCGCGCCGTGGGTTCAGTTCACCCAGGTAACGCCCATCGCGGTAGACGGAGACCACCGCCCGCGTTACGTTGCGCCCATCGTTCGTATCCCATTGGTTGACCCCGTCGTACACCATCACGTAGCGGCCGAGGGTCAGCTGCTCGCCCTGGGCCAACGTCCCCTGGGTCTCGGTCTGGAACAGCTCGATCCCGATGACGCCAAAGGCCATCAGCACCACACCCAGATGGATGATGTAGCCGCCATAGCGCCGGCGGTTGCGAGCCGCCATCCGGCCCAACGCGATCGGCAGCGATTCCCCGCGCGTATGGTGCCGCGCCCGCGCCCCGCGCCAGAACTCGTACAGCGTCACCAGCCCGGCCAGGGCCGCCACCCAGTAGCCGATCAGCGCCGAAACATTGGTCATGCCGCGTGCCACCAGGACGATCGGCACCAACAACGAGAGCGCCGCAGGCTTCCACAACGCGATCCCCAGTAGGCGGGCCGAGGTGCGGCCGTAGGCGCTCAACGGAGCGATGCCCATGAGCACCAGCAGTCCGGCAAACAGCGGGGCCGTGGCGCGCTCGTAGAACGGCGGCCCGACGGTCACCTTCTGGCCGGTGAACAGCTCCGAGATCAGCGGGAAGAGTACGCCCCAGAAACACACGACCAGGATCCCGATGAAGAGCAGGTTGTTCAGGAGAAAGAACGCTTCGCGCGAAAGGAAGGAGTTGAGCTGATTCTCGCTGCGCAGGTCGTTCCAGCGGTGCATCAACAGGGACAGCGAGGTGACGGTCGTGATGCCGATGAAGGCGAAGAACAGCGGTCCGATGGCCGACTGGGCGAAGGCGTGCACCGACGATAACACCCCGGAGCGTGTCAGAAACGTCCCGAAGATCACCAGGGCATAGGTCAGGATGATCAGCACCATGTTCCAACGCTTGAGCATCCCGCGCTTCTCTTGGACCATCACCGAATGCAGGAAGGCCGTCCCGGTGAGCCAGGGCATGAAGGCGGCAATCTCCACCGGGTCCCAGCCCCAGTAACCGCCCCAGCCGAGGACGTCGTAGGCCCAGCGCCCTCCCAAGATCAGGCCCAGCGAGAGAAAGAGCCACGCCACCAAAGCCCAGCGGCGGGTGACACGGATCCAGCGGTCGTCGCTGCGACCGACGACCAGAGCCGCGATGGCAAAGGCGAAGGGGATCACGAAGGAAACGAAGCCGAGGTACAGCATCGGGGGATGGATGATCATCCCTGGGTGTCGCAGCAACGGATTGAGGCCGCGCCCATCGGCCGGGACCAGCGGAAGGGTCCCCGCCGGCTGGAACATCGCCGTCACTTGCGCTCCGTCGATGGTCTGCCACAGGCGCAAGAAGGGATTCTCGAAGAAGGCCACCATTCCGACGAAGAAGGCCAGGGTGACCATCGCCACCACGGTGACCCAGGGCAGCAGCTCGCGGTCGCGCTCCCAGCGTCGCAAGGCGACGGCGGTGGCGAAGGCCGCCATTAGCCACGACCAGAAGACGAGCGATCCCGCCTGCCCACCCCACAGAGCGGTCACCCGGAGGTAGGCCGGCATCGCCTGGCTTGTGACCGAGGCCACGTATTCCACCTGGTACTCGCCGCGCACCAGCAGGCCGATGATGCAGCCGGCGACCACCGTCAGCAGCGGCCAAGTTAGGACCATCGCATGACGGGCACTTTCGACGAACGCCGGCCGATGGCGCAGCGCCCCAAAGGCTGCGGCACCTGCCCCGTAGAGCGCCGTCAGGAACGTCAGGATCAGAGCGAAGTAACCGACGATGGCCATGGAATCAGAGTCTCTTCCGGGGAGGGGAGCCTTCCCCCTCCCCCCTTTGGGGGCCCCTGCGCTCCGCTCCGGGGTGCTTCGCGAAGGGCGGGGTTAGGGGTGATTCTCTGCTACCGGCGCTTGCGATCAGGTTGGGCACGTTGGCTCTAGCGGATCCACCCCTCACCCCTCCCGGTGCTTCCTGTGTCGCACCAAGATCCTGTCGGCCCGAGGGGCGCGGAGATGCTGTCGCCCGGGAAGAGACTTCAGGTGGTTGAAAGGAGGACATTGGAAGCGCGGGCGCGGGTCACCCTTCCACTTGCTGGGGAACGGCTTCCTCGTAGCGCGTCGGGCACTTCAGCAACAGCTCGTCGGCGTAGAAGACTCCGTCGTCGCCCACGTGGCCGGTGACGATGGCTTGTGCCTCATCCCGCAGGAGGTCAGGCAGCGGGCCGACATACTCGACTTGCAGCCGGGGAGCGGCGGGGTTGCTCACCGCCTGGTGGAGCACCGCCGCCAGCCCACCGCCGCGCTCGATCTCGTCCAGGTCTCCAGGGACATTGGCGATGGTGAAGTGCAAGGTGAGCGTCTCAGGATCGTAGGCGATGGTGTCGCCGTCGACGGCGCCGGAGATCTTTAAGTTACGCCCGCGCACGGTCTCACCCTTGGCCTGCAGCTCATCGATCGTCAGATAGTACTGAGCCGCGGCCGAAGTCGACGAGCCGATCAGGTAGACGACGGCGGCGACGATCAGCAGCCCGCCAATCCAGAATTTCAGGCGCGGGCCTCCCAGTTTTCGCTCGGATGCTCCAGCCGATTCCGTCATCGTGGTCCTCCATCAACCTGTGTTCCGGCCCGTCTGGGGCCGGAAGGCTCCCAGCATTCTATCATTCGGCTTTCCCTGGACGGCTTGGACAAATGTCACCGGCATACGCCGCAATCGGCCATCTCCCCGACGCAACCCTGCGCGGGGGCATTGTCGCGGGTCGACCTGAAGCGCAGGTGAGAGGCCGCCACAGATCCCATGAGAACCTTCGCCGCCCACCGCGTCCGTCGGACGGGCGCGGCCTCGGCGATGTCAGACAATGCTTGTGATGATTGGCACTTACTCTTCCAGCCGCCATCGGCGACCATCGGTGCGGCCAATGGGCCGTTAACCCCATCGGCCTTAGGTGAATCGCCCCACCGCCGCGCCAAGAACGGTCTTGCCGGCCTTGGCGTACAAAGGAATGAGGAGAGAAATAATGAGGAGCAAGCTGACGGTTATCCTCCTGGTGGCCGGCGCGAGTCTGATCCTCGCTGCCTGTGCCACACCCACCGCCGCGCCCGAGCCGACACAGGCGCCGCCGGAGCCGACTGCGATCCCCGCGCCGGCCTTCACCGC
>DATEVL010000139.1:0-6229 GCA_035281845.1 Anaerolineales bacterium
CTTCTGCGCCTCGGCCACGATGTGCTGGCACAGCGTCGTCTTGCCCGACGACTCCGGCCCGAAGATCTCCGTCACCCGACCCCGCGGGATGCCCCCCACCCCCAGCGCCAGGTCCAGCGCCAGCGACCCCGTCGGCACCACGGCCACTTCCAAGTGCGACGCCTCCCCCAGCCTCATCACCGCCCCGTCGCCAAACTGCTTCTTGATCTGCGCCACGGCCGACTCGAGGGCGCGATTCTTTTCTTCGGGCATCGGTCAACCTCGTCGAATTCCCAGGAATGTCACGAAGTCTAGCCCCAGCGTACGCGCGGGTCAAGCACGAGCACTATTTTCTGGCAGCTCCCTCGGCGCCGGTCCATCGGAAGAACTCGCAGGTGCCGAAGGGCGCTTCGCTTCGTCGATCCTCAGCCTCACCCCCTTCCCCGCCCTCACCCCTTCGGGTGCCCTGAAGAGGGTAGAGTGCGAAGGGGCGTAGAGAGCGAGCCCTTCGGCAGGCTCAGGGCAGGCTCCGCGAGGGGCTCTCCGGCCTACGCGCGGCCTCATATGGCGGAGCTTAGGCGGAGAGGGGGGTGAGATTTGTAAGGGGAAGGGGGAGGGTCGGGGTGGTGGTGAAAGAGAGAGATGGTGGTTTTCGACTCCCAAGAACGAGACTAGCGAAGCGGCGCCTTCGTCCGCGGTTGCTATAATCGACGGCAGGAGAAATGGATCCAGGGATCCGCTATCGGGGAGGGAATGGAGGTCGTCTGCCCGAAGCGAGACGCGCCACGGCGGTCGCCTCCGCCCTCCGTTGGGGTATCGCGACGGACACCCTGATCCCTCGGGACGCGCCATGGTGATTCTCCGGCAGGACCGAAGGAGCTTCAGGTTCGCCGTCGGCGCCGTTGCGGTCTGGGCCGCCTTCAGCCTGGCGTACATTCTCGGACCCTTCGGCGGAGATTCTCCCACCTGGATCGCGAACATCGGCACCCTGCTCGGCGCATGGAGCGTAGCGGTTCTTGCCATGCTCCTGTGGCGAGCCTACGCTCCCGACGAAGTGGGGAGGCGCGTCTGGCTGGCGCTGTTCCTTGGCTTCCTCCTGTGGGCCATCGGTGACACCGTCTGGGCGTTCTACGATCTGCAGCCCGGAGGGGAGGTTCCGTATCCTTCACCGGCCGACGTGGCCTGGGTCGCCGGCTATCCGTTCCTGTGGGCAGCGCTTTGGATGCGCTACCGATCGATGGAGGCGCGGCCGGGCCGCCGGCAATGGCTCGTCTTGGCTCTGATCGTCCCCGCCGGCGTCGTAGTGTTCGGCTACGTGCTGTGGCCGATCCTGACCTACTCCGGGTACGACCGGTTGATCGAGCAGGCCCTGGACGCGTTGTATCCCGTCGGCGAATTCATCCTGTTCACCGGCGCTGTCCTGGTGGCGGTGGCGATGCACGGCGGCCGTCTGTCGTTCCCCTGGCGGATCATCGCTCTGGGGATCATTGTGCTGAGCCTGGCAGACCTGGTCTTCGCCTACGCCACATGGAACGACTTGTACGTCATCGAAGGCACCCCCAACGCGATCACCATACTGGCCGACGCGCCCTACATGGGCGCCTATGCAGCCATCGCCGTGGGAGAATACGTCCTGGGTCGACTCGAAGGCGCTTTCTGAGCCGCCGCCTTGCGTGATCTTCCCCCGCGGCCCAGGATGGACCGGCCGATGCTCGTGTTCACCGACGAGCGCGGCGCCGTCGTCCTAATCGAGGACGAGCTCGCTCGGGCGTTGGGGTTTGACGACCCGGACGACGCCGTAGGCGATCCGCTCGCCGCGACCCTGGGGCTGGCCGCGGCCGAGGCCGAGGCGCTGCTCAACGAGATCTCGGCCTCGGGAGGCTCGCGCTACCGCCTGGCCCAGCTCAGGAACCAGCGCACCGGCCGATCGTGGTGGGTCATGGCCAGCGGGTCGGCGGCGGTCGCCGAAGGGCGGTTCATAGGGGCCGACATCACGCTGACCCCGCCTGCCTACACCCTCTCCGCCGACTACCTCAGCCATCGGTACAACCTCAGACAGCTAGCCGAGTTGGTGCGCAGCCGCCTGCGAGACGGAAGTGGACTTGTCATCTCGGAGGAGAAGGAGAAGGAACTCGGGTCCTACTTTGCGGCCAGGATGCTGGCGCTCTATGTCCTTGTGGTGCGCATGGCCGGCCGGGATCTGGGTGCGACGCTCGAGGAGAAAGTCCGGCGCCTCAATCGGGAGCGTGGATGGTCGATGGAAATGCGTCGCGGGCGCGTGACCTTCGGCGAAGCGGACCTCCCGCCGGAGGCCTGGCGCGAGATCGCGCAGGTGGCGCATGCCTACGCCATCAGCGTGACTTCGAAACGCATTGTCGCCAGGGAGCTGGCCGAGCTCGACGTCAATTTCAGCCGGACCACCGTCCAGCGGGCGACCCTGTACGGGCTGCGGACGGACGTCTGAGAATCCGAGACTCTCGGCCCGCTCCGGCCGACCGTTCCCCCCGGCGAAAACAAAACCAGCGGCGATACCGCTGGTGAGGGAACGCCCCGCCATGCCGTGTGTAGCCGGGTTTTGAACCTGCTGACGCAGGTGGGAACCGCCTGATGAGTCCCGCCTTGGCCGAGGCCTAGCGCGTCGCTCATCCGAGATAGATTCCCTTATGGTACGTGTTGGCTCAAAACGGTTGAGCTACATCACGCACAGGGCAGGGCTATCCTTAGATATACCACTTAACCCACCCCCCTGCCAGCCGATCAGTCGCCCGGCACCAGCCGCAGGTGCAACTCGCGCAGCTGCTCCGGTTCGGCCGGCGACGGCGCCCCGGCCATGACGTCGCGCGCCGCTTGGTTCTTCGGGAAGGCGATGACCTCTCGAATGGTGGGCGCGTCCACCAAGAGCATGCACAGACGGTCGATCCCAGGAGCGATCCCACCGTGAGGCGGCGTTCCATACTCGAAAGCCTCTAACAGGTGCCCGAATCGATCCCTCGCCACCTGCGGATCGAGACCGATCAACCGGAAGACCGCCTCCTGAAGGGCGCGCTGATGGATGCGGATGCTCCCTCCCCCGATCTCGAAGCCGTTCAGAACCAGGTCGTACTGCTGACCGCGCGCTCGCCCCGGATCGGTCTCGAGCAGAGCAACGTCCTCCGGCATGGGCGCCGTGAAAGGATGATGACTGGGATCCCAGCGCCGCTCGCCCTCATTCCACTGGACGAACGGGAAGTCGACCACCCAGCAAAAGGCGAGCACGTTTGGATCGCGCAGACCGAGCCGGTCACCCAGGTGGAGGCGCAGCCTTCCGAGCGCCTCGTTCGCGACGGGCGCCATGTCGGCGATGAACAGCAGCAGGTCGCCCGCTTCCGCGTTCATTCGAGTCTGCAGCGCCGCCAGAGCCTCAGCCTTGGCATGCTTGGCGAACGATGATCGGACTTCAGCGCTGTCGCCGAGAGCCAGGTAGGCCAGTCCCTTGGCGCCGGAGGACAACGCGAACTCGGTCAGGCCATCGATCTCTTTGCGACTCATTCCGCCACAGCCCTTGGCGTTGAGCGCCTTGACGATTCCTCCGGCGGCCGCCGTTTTCTCGAACACCGCGAAGCCGCTGGCGGCCGCCACGTCGGTCACGTCCTGCAGCTCGAGGCCGAAGCGCAGATCCGGGTTGTCCCTCCCGAACCGTTGCATCGCCTCGGGGTAGGTCAGCCGGGGCCACGGCTTCGCCAGCAAGCGTTTGCCTGGCGCGAGCACCTCGACCAGCTCCGTGTACATCGCCTCGGCCACGGCCATGACGTCCTCTCGCTCGACGAAGGACATCTCCAGATCGAGCTGGGTGAACTCGGGCTGACGGTCGATGCGTTGATCTTCATCGCGGAAGCAGCGGGCGATCTGGAAGTAGCGTTCGATTCCGGCCACCATCAGCAACTGCTTGAGTTGCTGCGGCGACTGCGGCAAGGCATAGAACTCCCCGGGGTACAGACGGGACGGCACCAGGTAGTCGCGTGCGCCCTCGGGAGTCGTCTTGAATAGAATGGGGGTTTCGATTTCCCAGAAACCCCGTTGGCTGAGGTAGGTCCGAATGAAGCGAACGACCTCGTGGCGCAGCTCCAGTTTGCGCCGCATCCCTTCCCGCCGCAGATCGAGGTAGCGATAGCGCAGGCGCAGCATCTCGTCGACGTCGGTCTCTTCGTTGATCGGGAAGGGCGGCGTCCGCGCCGGGTTCAAGACTTCGACTCGATTCGCATGCACTTCCACTTCGCCGGTGGCCAAGGAAGGATTCTCCATCCCGCTCGGCCGCCGCCGCACCTCCCCCTCCACCCGCAGCACCCATTCCGCGCGCGCTTCCGCCAGGGCGGCGTGCGCCTCCGCCGCGACCTCCGGATTGGCCACGACCTGAACGACCCCCGCCCGATCGCGCAGGTCGATGAACGTCACTCCGCCGTGGTCACGACGCCGATGCAGCCATCCGGCCAAGACGACACGTCGGCCGGCGTCCTCGGCCCGCAGGTCACCGCAGGCGTGATCTCGATACATGCTCCCTCCCCGGAAAACAAGATGCCGCCCTTCCTTGCGGATCGGGCGGCACGTTCTAGGCCAGGCCGCGAAGTCAGCGCGGACGCAGGGCCGCCCGTTCGGGCGTCACCGAATTGTTCACCCGCGGCGGACTCGTCATCATCGGCGCTCCCTGCGGAGCGGATTATAGCATGGCCTCATCGCTTCGCTTTCCACCGGTTCCGCTGATCAACTTCGCCAACCAGGAAAGTGCAGGAGCGATCGTCGAAGGCGCAGCTCAATCTTTGATGGCGCCATCGTAATCCGCCGGGGTATCGATGTCGGCGCGGATCCCCGGATCTTGGACCTCCACGCGAATGATTTCTCCTTCACGCGCTCGCAGATAGCTGCGCAGACTCTCGCCTTCGCCCAGAGCCAGCAAATCACGCCAATGGGCTCGGGGGATGAGCACCGGATGTCCTCGCCGTCCGCCATAGACGGGGACGCACAACCGATCCGGCGCTCCCACGCCTGCCCCAAGCACGGCGCGAACGGTGGCGGGTTGGATCGAAGGGAGGTCCCCCGGTGTCAGCAGGGCCGCCAGCGTCTCGCCGCCGATCGCGGCGAGCCCGGCCTGGATCGAAGAGAGCATCTCGCCCCTCCCGAACGCCGGGTTCACGACGAATTCCACCTCCCCGTCGGACAGGGCGCGCTCCACGGCCGCCCGGTCCTCCCCGACGACGACGATGATCCGATCGACGCCCCCTTCGCGCAGAGTCCCCACGACAGCCTCCACGACGGTGCGGTCGTGCCACGGCAAGAGCAGTTTGGGCGACCCCATACGGCGCGACTGTCCGGCGGCCAGCACGATGCCCGAGATCAACACGTCCTCCGCAGGGTGTCGAGGTCATCCGGACTGTCCACTTCGAAGAACTCGATCGGATCGGCGTCGACGGGCAGCCACGCCCAACGGTCCAATAGCGAGCGACCGCCCTGATCACCGCGGAGGGCATGCAGCTCGGAGAAGACGACCCGATCAAACAACACCGGATTCCCCCGGCGGCCGGCCCCGACAGGCGCCACGATCGCCGGCAAGGCTTGCGCGTGCTGCTCCACCAAACTTCGAATGGTGCGCGCCGAAACGCGCGGCATATCGGCAAGGAGGAAGACGGCCGCTTCCACGTTCGCCTCGACCGCGTCTAGGCCGGCCCGGACAGAAGTGCTCTGACCCTTGTCCCAGTCGGGATTCTCGACGAAGGTGACACGGTCTTGGGCGAGCGACGACCGGATATTCGACGCCTCGGCCCCGAGCACGACGACGATCGGATGCAGACCCGCCTGGCGCGCCGCGTCGATGACGTACCGCGCCAGGGGCTGACCCTTCCACTCGACAATGGGCTTGGCTTGCTGCAGGCGCCGCCCGGCCCCGGCCGCCAACACGATCCCCGCAATACGACCAGCCACGCGGCGGACGGGGTCCTCCGATCCCAGAGCGCACATCAGGACGGCACGCACTCGCTCGGTGCCGAGCGTTCGCGCCGCAACCTCCTCTGCAATCGCCACTTCCGCCTCGACCTCTGCCCCGTTCAATACGGCCCGCACTTCGGAGCCGGGAGGTATTCCCTTCAATCCTCCGGCGCCGGAGGATAGAAGTGCCGCAACATGCTCGGCCGTGAGAGGCTCACCGGCTGCGATCCCGAGAACCTGCGACACCAGCTCCGGACGGTGCGCGACGCGGGAGTCGAGCGGCGCTCCAATCACC